>CAZLBF010000069.1:0-10731 GCA_964557495.1 uncultured Myxococcales bacterium
GCTCCTCGACCCCGCTCGCTTCCGCTAGGGGATCTACGCGCGCTCGTTAAGTGATCTGGATCACCAAACGGTGTGGGCTGCCCCGGTGAGGGGAGTCAGCCTGCTGGGCCTCGGTCTCTCTCCAGGGGAAGCCGGCCTCTACTCCGAGACTCAGGCAAGGTGAGAGTGACAGCAGGGAACGAACCGCAGCAGTGTCAGGGACTTCCGGATCTTCAGCTTCTGTACGCATCGGTCTTCGCCACGTCGGACGCAGGTCGATGCACGGCGGGTCGCTTCGACGTTCAGTTGGGCAAGCTCTGTGACGGATCTACCTCTGCTCCGAGGCCCAGCAGGCAATTGCAGCTCCATATTGCAAGAGACGGGCCCGCCTGCGGCTTCAACTCGGCTGGACTTTTACTGGCGCTCAAGCGACGAAGCGCCCGGGCTGCGCTCCACTCGGGCGGTACGCTCGCGGGTCCCTACAGCGGTGTCCCTGCCGACGGGGCGTTTCGCCACGGGCAGCGATTCCGGCCGCGTCACAATGACTCAGGGCGAAACGAGATCCGAGCACGCAGCTCCGACGCTGTGGGACGCAGTGCACTCCAGGCGGAAGCCGGCGCTAGTAGCGCGTGCCGTGGTAGTGGCAGCTGAAGCAGTTGGACTTCTTGCTCCCCATGCTTCCGGTGTGGCAGGTGTTGCAGAGTTCGTACCCGTTCACGGTGGCGTTCTTGACATTGTTGTCGGTGAGCTCGTAGGCGAGCCCCACATTGTCGCTGGGAATGGGGGTGCTCCCGTCCTTGGAGTAGATGGCGTCCCAGAGCTGGAACAGGTTCTGGTTCGCGGCCCAGGTGCCCGGGTGTGGGCCGTGGCAGGCCAGACACGGAAGCGTGTCGCCGTCGGCCCAGCCGTAGCCGCTCTTCAGCGACGCGTTTCCGCCGCCGGCGCCCATCCCGTCGCTGAGGTGGGTGCTCCGGATGTTCGCCAGGGAGGTGCTGGGAGGTGTCACGTTGGCGGGGAAGCTCCCGTCGTGGCAGTCGAGACACCACTCGGTCATGAAGTCCACGCCGGCCATGACCTGGCCCGTGCCTGGGACGCGGCCGTCGCTCGGATCGGGATCGGCCCGCACCAGGCTGGCCGCGCTCACGGTGTGGGGATCGTGGCAGTCGACGCACTCGACCTTGGCTCCGCTCTGGCTCTGGTCTGCATGTGCGATGTCGTGGCGGTCGTTCAGGTTCTGGTTGTCGAAGTCCCCCACGGCATCCGTCACCCAGCGCGTGGCGGTGGCGAACTGGCCCTCGATGTCGCTGGCGGCGGGCCCGCTGCTGCCGTGACAGGCGAAGCAGAAGCCCTCCTCCTCCTCGACGTACTCCGGCGCGGTCGGGGCCACGTCCCAGGGCGCCAGCAGCCCGAGCTTCTCGGAGCCGTGGGTGGCGTGACAGCCAAAGCCCGATCCGTCGCCGACGCAGGAGAGCACTCCGGTCGTGTTGTGTGACGCGCTACCCCAGATGCCGGCGTCGACGATCGGGGGCGTGAGGCCGTCGCTGAAGGGGTCCGAGCCTCCCGCCGCGTCGGCGTCGTGACACGCCAGGCAGATGGGCGTGAGCTTGTCGGCCTCCGCCGGGTCCGTGGCCGGGTCGCCGGTCAGCACGACCACCGCAGCCGGGTTGGTGGGATCGTCGGGGTGCTTCAGCCGGACGTTCCCCAGCTGGTGCTGGCTCATGTCGTGGCACACGACGCAGTCCGCGTCGTCGAGCGAGGCGCCCTGCAGGTGGTGGCTCGACAGCCCGAACTCGCCCACCACGGGACGACGTCCACCGACCGGAACCGAGTCGCCGTTGTCCTGCGGATTGCTGTGGCAGTCCTGGCAGCTGCCGCCCTCGGGCGCGAAGCTCGAAGCGTGCGGGTGACACACCGTGCAGTCCTGGCCCAGCTTGTGGAGGTGATCGCCGGCCGCGGAGTTTCGGTGGTAGGAGGTCTGGGTGTGGCAGACCTCGCAGGCGCCGTCCCAGATCCCGTCTCCGTTCTCGTCGCCGTCGGCGAACGAGTGGAGCGAGGGTCCGCCGCCATCGGTGCCGCGGCTCTCGAAAACCACGTCGCGGATCCCGCTGTTCGGTGTGCCGATCTTCGCGAGAAAGGAGCTGTCCAGCTCGCGGCCCACGAGCGCGAGGTTGGTCCCGCCGAGCCAGTTGCCCAGGTCGCTGTGCGGGTTGTGGCAGTCCATGCAGGTCATCGAGAACGCCGCGTGCGAGCTCGACGGCTTGTTGGTGTGGATCTCCGCCTTCAACACCGAGGTCCCGGCGGGTCCGTGACAGGTGAGGCAGAGCGTCTCCACCACCGCGTCGTTCAGCAGGGACGCCGCCGGTGCGCCGTGCAGGTTGTGGCAAAAGGAGCAGTCGTGGGCGGGGTTGAGCGCGTGAGCGGTCTCCGCCCCGCAGAGGGCGAGGCCGATGAGGAGCGCCGCGCAGGCCCGGATGAGCTGCCGCCTCACGGGATCGCCCCTCCCGCGCGGAAGACCTCGATCCTTCCCGCCCGGTTGTTGATCACGAAGACGTCGCGCGACTTCCGGTGGATCACCAAGTCGAGCGGCATCTGCAGCTGACCGGGTGCGGAGCCGAAGCTTCCGAGCGTATTCAGATGCGTCCCCGTCTCGCGGTCGAACGCGAGCAGCTCGCTGGAGAGGCTGTCGGCCACGAGCACCTGGCCCTCGCGCGTGACCGCGAGACCCTGGGGTCGGCTGAAGCGCGTGCCCAGCATGCCCGCCCGGCCCGAGATCGTGTCGAGGTGGCTACCGGAGGCGCTGAAGATCTGTATCCGGGCCGGGATGCCGGTGAGCGAGTCGCCGTAGTCGCTGACCAGGATCTCTCCCCGTTCCTCGTCGAACGCGATCCCCGTGGGATTGGCGAGCAGCGTCGGGTCCGGGCTCGAGCCGGGGATGTCGTACAGCGCGGCGCCGTCCGTCGAGAAGACCCGGACGACCTTCTTGCGCCCGTCCACCACGAACACGCGGCGGTTGCGGCGATCGAACGCGATGTCGGTCGGCTGGAGGACCAGGTCCCCCGGAGGGCCGAGGTCGTAGCGCAGCTTGCCCTTTTTGCTGTAGACCTCGACGCGCTTCGTCGAGTCGTTCCCGACGTAGATGACCTTTCTGCCGGCGGCCACGGCCAGGGGCTTCCCCTCGATCCGGAAGCCACGTACGACCTTCAAGCTCTTGCGCTTGACCGTGAGGATCATGCCCAGCTGGTAGTCGGAGACGAGCAGCTTGCCCTTGGAGGCAAAGGCGATCCGCATCGGCGATCGCAGCTGGTCCGCCGCGGGAAGCGCGAGCTTGTCCGCCTGGGCCCGAGCTTCTGCCCATGGGTATGCAGCCGCTGCTCCGAGACTCAGGCAGAGCAGCAGCGAGAGCACGAGACGCGCTGCAGCCACCAGTTTCACCACCCCAACCAACCTATTACAGTGCAGGATCCGGGCCTGACCCCCGTTTCGGCGCGTCTCGTCACTTGCCTGAGGCGGAACCCTAAGGTCGGGGAACTGAGGGTTCATTGAGCGGAAGCGCTGACGCAGCGTCGGGCGGCCGCTTCGAGCCGCGGGGCGTTTCGTCACGGGCACGATTTCCGGCCGGGCCACGATGCCCCATCGAGCGCCGGATATCGCGCAATATTTGCGCTATGAGACAGCCCTGACCGAGGGCCTCCGCGGCCGCCCGGGTTCCGACGTCTCGGCGGCCTGCGGAAGCGACGAATGGAAGCGACGAATGAAGTCGACGGGAGGGAGCGCAGTGGCCGGGAGCGAGGGCGTCGCGATGTTCATCGAGTCGACGCTTCGAGACGCGCTCGCGCCCACGCACCTGTCGGTGCGGGACGAGAGCGAGCGGCACCGCGGTCACGCGGGCGCCGCCGCGGGGGGAGGTCACTTCCGCGTGACCGTCGTGTCCAGCGCCTTCGAAGGCAAGGCGCGACTCCAGCGCCACCGAACGGTGTACGACGCGCTCGGCGACGCGATGCGCGCCGAGATTCACGCGCTCGCGGTGAGCGCCTTCACGCCGGAGGAGTGGGAGCGGAAGCAGGTCGGTCGCTGAGAGGCTCCGAGCCTTCCCTCGGGCGCTGCGGAAGCCACCCGCGGATGCGGTCCGCCTCGCGCATCGCGATCGGACCCAGGATCGACAGCGCGAACACGTACAGGGCCGAGAGCGCTGCGATCCCGTGATCCGCCGGAACGCTCGCCGCGGCGAGCGCTGCGAGCACGATCGAGAACTCGCCCTTCGGCACCAGTGACAGTCCCACCACCAGGGACTGGCGAGGCGCGTGGCCCCAGAAGCGACCGGCGAGGTAGCCGCCGAAGGTCTTGGTCGTGAAGCCGAGCACCACCAGCAGCAGGGTCGTCCCCAGGATGCCGCGGACGCTGCCGAGCTCGATGCTCATCCCGAACGACACGAAGAACAGCGCCGCGAACAGGGTCATGAACGGCCAGAGCGTGCGCGCACTGCGCTCCTTCAAGCTCGTCGAGCCGAGCACGAGTCCGGCGAGGAAGGCCCCGACCTCTGCCGAGAGCCCCGCGGCGATGCCGGCCGATGCCACGAGCAGCACGAACGAGACGAGCACCAGCGTGAACCCTTCCTCGGACTGGCTCCCGAGGATCCGCTCCAGCGGCTGCTGGAAGCGGAAGGCGAGCAGCATCAAGAGCCCCACGAAGACCGCGGAGCGAAGCAGCGACAGCACGACGCCTCCGGCGGAGCTCTCCTCGCCCACCGCGGCGGGCAGGAACGCGGTGAGCAGGATCAGGTAGACGGCGATCACCAGGTCCTCGAACACCAGGATCTGGAGCACGGTCTCGGTCTCGGGCCGTGCGGCGCGGCCGAAGTCGACGATGCACTTGCTCACGACCGCACTCGAGCTCATGTAGACGATTCCGGCGAGGAAGAGCGACTCCAGCCACGACCACCCGAGCGCCAGGCCGACGAGCAGTCCGACCGGGAAGTTCACGCACAGGTCGATCGCGCCCGCTCCGGCGAGGCGTCTGAGTGACCGGGCGATCGAGCGGATCGAGAACTCGAGGCCCATGGCGAAGAGCAGGAACACGATGCCGAGGTGGCCCAGGAAGGGGACCACCTCGTCCTCGACGAACGAGCCCCCGAGGACGACGCCGGCGGCGATGTAGAGCGGCACGACCGGCATCCGCAGTAGCAGGGAGATGGCCGCCGCGATCCCGAGCACGCCCAGAAGGAGAGCGAACTGGACGAGGTGCCCCTCCACCGGGCTTAGGAGGCGGCTTCGCCCGAGCCGACCGGAGCGAACTGCTCGACGAAACGCTCGACCGAGTCGCGGAGACCGATCACCACCAGCGTGTCGCCCGCGCTGAAGGTCGTCTCGGGGGGCGGACTCGGGAGGGACTCCTCGGGACGGATCACCGCGATCACGCTCACGCCGGTGCGCTGCCGGATCGCCGACTCGAGCAGCGAGCTCCCGACCAGGGGAGAGCTCTCCTCGAGCTTGACCCACTCGATCGCGAACTCCTCGAACAGCATCTGCTTGCGGGAGTCCTCGAGCTCGACGTCGCCGCGCGAGAGGATCCGGCCGAGCTCGCTCGCCTCGTCCCCCTGGAGCTGGAGCAGCGTGCTGCTCTCGCCGTCCCCCGTCACGCGGGCGACCTCCCAGTGGCCGATGCGGTGCTCCACGACGACCAGCTCGTCACCCGTGTTGAGATCGATGGTGTGCTTGGTGCCTACGCCCGGAAGCTCGGTCTTGCGTGTCGACAAAGCGAGTCCCCCGTATCGGGCGCTAGCTCAGGCAGCCGGCCCGTCGCTTGGAGGTCGGTTCGGCAGGAACACGCGGAAGGTAGCACCGGCGCCGGCCTTCGAGCGAAAGTCGAGCCTTCCGCCATGGGACTCGATGATCCGCCGGCTGATGTAGAGGCCGAGGCCGGTCCCCTCTCCGACCTTCTTCGTGGTGAAGAAGGGCGTGAACAGGCGCGCCTGAAGCTCTCGCGGAATCCCGACGCCCGTGTCCGCCACCTCGATCGCGATGCCCTCCTCGACGTCCTCGGTGCGGACCGAGATCTCGTGCTGCGAGGGCTCGGCGTCCCCTTCGGCCGCGAGCGCACAGGCGTCGATCGCGTTGGTGAGCAGGTTCAGAAACACCTGGCTCAGCCGCGTCCGGTCGCCCGAGACCTGGTGCTCGGCGCCGTACTCGCGCGACACCTGCGCCATGGGTCCGAGCCGCCGCGACACCAGGCGCAGCGTCGAGTCGAGGATCTCGTGGACGTTCACCACCTCGCAGCAGGGGCCCGAGTCGCGACTCAGCGAGAGCAGGTCGCGGATCAGATCCCGGATCCGGCCGGCGCCTTCGAGGGCGTCGGTCAGGATCTCGTCCAGGCTGCCGAGCCCGCCAGCCTCGTCCAGCTTCGCCTCGATGCTCGGAATCAGCTCGGTCGACCCGCCCAGCTCTGCCACGGCGCACCGATAGCCGACGAGCGCCTCGCGCATGGCGGAAGCCACCCGCTCCAGCTCGCCGAGATTCCCGATCACGTAGGTGATCGGGTTGTTCACCTCGTGAGCCACTCCCGCCACCAGAGTGCCGAGGGCGGCGAGCCGGTCTGCGAGGATCAGGGCCGAGGGACGGTCGGGCGTCTCCATCGTCCTCCTCATCGGCACGGGGCGAGCGCACCTTCGACTACAATTCCGTCTGAGCCAACCCGCCCCGCTCCGCCGGACCGGCCCCTGCCGCCGCTACCCGGAGCCAGAGGAGACAACGGATGAAGTTCGGGATCTTCTACGAGCACCAGCTGCCACGACCCTGGGACGAGGGGCGCGAGGCCAAGCTCTTCCATGAGGCCCTCGACCAGGTCGAGCTGGCCGACCGGCTCGGGATCGACTTCGCCTGGGAGGTCGAGCACCACTTCCTGGAGGAGTACTCCCACTCCTCGGCCCCCGAGGTCTTTCTGGCCGCCTGCTCCCAGCGCACGCAGCGCATCCGCCTGGGCCACGGCATCGTGCTCATGCCCCCCGGCTACAACCAGCCGGCGCGGGTCGCAGAGCGCATCGCCACACTCGACATCGTGTCGAACGGGCGCGTGGAGTTCGGCACCGGGGAGTCCTCCTCGCGCGCCGAGCTCGAGGGCTTCGGCGTGCCGGTCGAGCACAAGCGGGAGATGTGGCGCGAGTCCGTGGAGCAGGTGGCGAACATGCTCGCGATGGACCCCTACCCGGGCTACCAGGGCAAGCACTTCTCGATGCCCTGCCGCAACGTGGTTCCGAAGCCGGTCCAGAAGCCTCACCCGCCGATCTGGGTCGCCTGCTCGAACCGGCAGACGATCCACCTCGCCGCACAGCTGGGAATCGGCGCGCTGACCTTCGCCTTCATCGACCCCTCGGAGGCCAGGCAGTGGGTCGACGACTACTACGAGACGCTCGAGAAGGAGTGCGTGCCGATCGGCCACGCTATCAACCCCAACATCGCCATGGTCACGGGCTTCTCGCTGCACGCCGAGGCCGAGGAGGCCAAGCGCCGCGGCCTCGACGGCTTCCGGTTCTTCGGCTTCGCCCTCGCGCACTACTACGTCCTCGGGAAGCACAAGCCGGGGCGGACCGACATCTGGCAGAGGTACGAGGCGATCAAGGGCTCGCTGCCCGACGAGGGGGCGAACCGCGGCGTGGGCACACCCGACCAGATGCGCGAGCACCTGGACGGCTTCCGGGAGGCGGGCGTCGATCAGGTGGTCTTCATCCAGCAGGGCGGCAACAACCGCCACGAGCACATCTGCGAGTCGCTCGAGCTCTTCGCGAGCGAGGTGATGCCCGAGTTCAGGGACGGGGAGGAGGAGCGGGAGCGCGAGAAGCTGGAGCGCCTCGCTCCCGCCATGGAGCGGGCGCTGGAGCGCAAGGAGTGGCTCCCGGCCCTGGCGGAGGACGAGATTCCGGAGCTGCTTCCGCTCGGCCGCACCATCACCGAGACCGACGATCCCCGCGAGCTGGAGCGCCGCGAGCAGGTGGCCCGCATGCGCGAGGCGATGAAGCGGGAGGACGCCTGAGCGCCCGAGGGGGAAAGGTCATATTTGTCAATCAGTTATAGAGGGTTCTGCGGGCGGTGAGGGCGCCCTTGCCCCCGCCGGCGGGCGATTTTTCCCCCTATCGAGCTCCCTCCTGTGGTAGGGTTTTGTAGTCATCGCCCTTGCGTTTCGGAGGGATTGACAGGGCTTTGCCCTGGCGCACTGGGGGGCGGTGATCTTGAAGAACGGGTTCGGGGTCGCTTCCCCCGGATCCGTTCTTTTGGTTTGACGCGTCTTCCCGCCCGCCCCCCGAGCGGAGGCTCGAGTCGTGAGCGCTGAGCGCAGCGCCTCGACGCTCCTGCACGCGGACATGGACGCGTTCTACGCGTCGATCGAGCAGCGCGACGACCCGGCGCTGCGCGGGCGGCCCGTCGTCGTCGGCGGATCCAGCGCGCGAGGTGTGGTGGCGGCCGCCAGCTACGAGGCGCGCGTGTACGGCATCCACTCCGCGATGCCGAGCACACAGGCGCGCAAGCTCTGCCCCGAGGCCGTGTTCCTGCGCGGGGACATGGCGAAGTACCAGCGCGAGAGCCGACGCGTCTTCGAGATCTTCCGGCGCTACACGCCGCTCGTCGAGGGCATCTCGCTCGACGAGGCCTTCCTGGAGCTGGCCGGGACCGAGCGGCTCCTCGGCCCCCCGGTCGCGGTCGGCCACGATCTGCGCGCCGCGGTGCGCACGGAGACGCAGCTGGCGGTCTCGGTCGGGATCGGCCCGGTCAAGATGGTGGCCAAGATCGCGAGCGACCTCGCGAAGCCGGACGGTCTGCTCGCGGTCGAGCCGGCGGACGTCCGCGAGTTCCTGGAGCCGCTGCCCGTCGGTCGCATCTGGGGCGTGGGTCCGGTCGCCCGCTTCCGGCTCTCGACCCGGGGCATCGAGACGATCGGGCAGCTCGCGCGTGCGCCCGAGCGCGAGCTGCGCGCCGCGCTCGGGAGCTTCGGACCCGCGGTCGCGCACCTCGCGCGGGGCGAGGACCTGCGCGAGGTCGAGGTCTACCGCGAGGCTAAGTCGTACGGCGAGGAGAACACGTTCAGCGAGGACCTGAGCGAGCGCCGGCCCCTCGAGGCAGCAATCCGGGCGCATGCGGAGGCGGTCGCGCGCCGACTCCGCCGCGACCACGTCCGCGGCCGCACGGTGACCCTGAAGCTGAAGCTGGCGCGCAGGCTGGGCGGCGGCCGCTTTCCGCTCCTGACCCGCGCCAGGACGCTGCCCCGGCCGACCGACGACGGACGGGCGATCGCCCAGACGGCGCGCGAGCTGCTCGCGCGGGCAGAGCTCGGCGAGGCGGTGCGCCTGCTCGGGGTCTCGGTCTCGAGCCTCGAGCCGGCCGAAGCCGAGCAGCTCTCGCTGCTCCCCGAGGAGCGGGAGGCGAAGCGCGCGCGCCTGAACGCGACGCTCGACGCGATCCGCGAGCGCTTCGGCGCGGGAGCGCTGGAGCCGGCGCTCGGCAAGGTCGAGCGCGCCGGCCTCTCGCTCCAGATCAAGCGCGGCGAGGACGACGCCCCCGCCCGTTGACTCGCAGAGGGCCGTTTTGGTCAACTGGCTCTCCGCGGGTCCAGATTCGGGAGGGCGGCCGCTCCATGCCAGCACAGCACTTCTTCGCCGAGTCTCCGGAGGCGGTCGGGATCGAATCGGCCCGGCTGGAGGCGCTCTTCGAGCGCGCCGAGCGCGAGGTGCGCGAGGGGCTGCTGCCCTCGGCGCAGATCGCGATCGCGCGCCACGGCAAGCTCGCGGGGATGCGCAGCGTGGGCCGCGTGACCTGCGAGGGGCGCCCCGCAGAGGCGACGAACGACACGCTCTACGTCGTCTTCTCGTGCACCAAGGCGGTGATCTCGGCGGCCGCCTGGCTGCTCATCCAGGAGGGCAAGCTGGACCCCGACGAGCTCGTCGCCGACGCGATCCCGGAGTTCGCGGCGCACGAGAAGCGGGGCATCCGGGTCGAGCAGCTGTTCACGCACACCTGCGGCTTCCCGCGCGCGCCCTACCTGCAGCGCGACTGGCACGACCGCGCCAAGCGCCTCGAGCGGTTCGGGAGCTGGCGCCTGAACTGGGAGCCGGGGACCCGCTTCGAGTACCACCCGACGTCGAGCATGTGGGTCGTGGCAGAGCTGATCGAGCGCCGCTCGGGCATCCCCTACCGCGAGTTCGTGCGCAAGCGCATCGCGGAGCCGCTCGGGCTCGACGACCTGTGGGTCGGCCTGCCGCGCGAGCACCACGGGCGCCTGGCCGACATCGTGCACGTGTCGCGCGAGCTCACGCCCGAGGAGTTTGCCGAGCTCGGCTTCCCGGTTCCGCCCGAGACCGAGGTCACCGAGGAGATGGTCCAGGGCTTCAACCAGACCTCCGTGCGCGAGGCGGGCGTCCCGGGCGGCGGGGGTGCGATGACCGCAGCCGACCTGGCGCTCTTCTACCAGGCGCTGCTCAGCGGCCGCGCGCACGACGGCACCGAGATCTGGAGGCGCGAGACGCTCGAGAGCGCCCGCGAGGTCCGCACCGGCGACCTGCGCGATCCGGTGTTCGGGCAGGCCGCCAACCGCGGGCTCGGGGTAACGATCGCGGGTGGGGAGGGGCGCAACGTGCGCGGGTTCGGGCACACGGGCTCGGAGCTCAGCTTCGGACACGGGGGGGCCGGTGGACAGATCGGCTGGGCCGATCCCGTGAGCGGCATATCGCTCGGCTACTGCACCAACGGCTTCGACCGCAACGTGATCCGG
>CAZLBF010000070.1:0-8203 GCA_964557495.1 uncultured Myxococcales bacterium
CTCCGCCAGCCCCGTTGCATCCAGATAAGCAAGCTCGTCAGCCATCCGCCCAGCCTACGCCCCCCCAACCCCCCAGGTCCAGACGAAGCAATCTGAGCAGCCCGCTTCGGTGCTCCCTCGACTAGATGAGCCAATCACGGCCTAGCCAAGATGTCCGCCCGCAAGCGCCGCGACAGCGGCGCGCGCAGCGAGGCGCAGCCGAGCGGAGCCCGGCAGGCCGGCTCCGCCGGCCGTTACCCGGCAAGAAGAGGGCGGCCGCAAAGCCGGCCGCCCCCTGCGCCGGGTCCATGCCTACTCCAGAGACTGTTCGGGCGATGCGGGGGGGACGTGCTTGCGCTCGGGCATCGGAGGCTGATCGACGGGCCCGCGGTGGTAGTTGTAGCCGCGGGTATTGAGCGGCACGACGTCCCCTCCCGGATCGGCGACGCGCGAGAGGTCGATCGTGAGCTGCGTCGCTTCTGGAGCCTGACAGACTGCGTTCTGCTGGTGCGCGCCCGGCGCGGGCGCGACCGCAGGAGTCGAGTCCCCGGAGGCTCGGGCATCCCCGGGGACGCGAAGGGCGATCCCTCCGACGCCGAGGAGGAGTGAGGTGACGACAAACGCAGATCCGAGCAGACGCATGGACGACTTCTCCCAGAAGCGCTCATCGGCGCCACCCCCGCCGGACTTGAGTGGGTCCGGGCCGAGTGGGCCGGGTTGAGGCCGCGCTGAGCTGCACGTAAGTTGCGGCCCGGAGACGTCGGGCGGAGCGCCGACAGGGAGAGCCGCGTGTCCGAGCGAGAGCTGCGTCGCCTGCAGCGCGAGATCCCCGACTGTCGCGCCTGTCCCCGCCTGGTCGGGTACCTGGAGTCGCTGCGCCCGAGACACCCGGGCTACTGGTGCCGGCCGGTGCCGGGCTTCGGCGACGCGCGCGGCTGGCTCTCGATCGTGGGTCTGGCCCCCGGCCTCCACGGCGCCAACCGGAGCGGCCGCCCCTTCTACCTGGACGCCTCCGGGAAGTGGCTCTACGGGACACTCGAGAAGCACGGCCTCTGGGACGGCCGCGAGCTGCGCGGCGTCTACATCCTGAACGCCGTCAAGTGCGTCCCCCCGGGAAACCGCCCGGTGTCAGCAGAGCTCGACGCGTGTCGGCCCTGGCTCGCGCGGGAGCTGGCGGCACTCCGGCGGAGCCGAGTCGTGCTGACGCTCGGCAAGCTCGCGCACGACGCCGTGCTCAAGACCTGGGGCGCGCGGCCGCTCGCGCGCTACCCGTTCGAGCACGGAGCCGTGTACCAGATCGAGGGACGCCCCGCGCTGCTCGCGAGCTACCACCCCTCGCGCCAGAACACGAACACCGGCCGGCTCACGCGGCCGATGTGGTCTCGGATCTTCCGGCGGGCTCTCGCGCTGGAGCGGTCGAGCGCGTCTGCGCTCGATCCCGGGCCCGCTCCAGGAGCGGCTCGCAGAGGCGGATCCCCTGGAGCGCGAGCGCGAGCCGGGGCGAGCGATGCGCGATCTCGACCTCGCCGCGGATCGCCGCGCGCTCGAGAGCGGTGATCGGCCTCCGGCTGGCCGCGAGCGCCCTTAGCTGGCGAGGCGGGCCGAGCAGGATCAGGCGCGGGGCGCCGACCTGGCGCCGGACCGCCGCGGCCAGCTCGCTGCGCGGGGCAGCGGAGTCCAGCCCGAGCGCGCGCGCGCCGCAGATCAGGTCGATCGCTCCCGCGCGGAGCCGCGCACACGCGACGCGCCAACCCCCGCTGCCACTCGGGGGAGAGGCCAGCAGGTAGGCTCCGTCCTGCAGCATCAACGAGCCCAGCCGCCCGAACAGCGGTCGGAGCGCGTCAAAGGCGGGACACCAGGGAGGATCGGCGAGCAGCGAGCGCTCGAGGAGCCGCTCCAGAAGCTCCGGCTCCCGGCCGCTCGCGGCCCGCCCCGGGCCGAGCGCCACGACGCGATCGACCCCGTCTACCCCGGGCAGGGACCAGAGTCCCCGCGGGATGGCCGACTCGAGCTCTGCGGGAAGCTCCGTCAGCGGCCCCGTGTCGCTGCGCACGGCGTGGAGCACGCGGCCCCCGTCGACGCGCGCGAGCAGGCGCACCTCCCGGTCCGCACCCTCCCCGAGCAGCACCCCGCGCAGCCAGAGGCTCTCCTCCGGCGAGACGTCGACGCGCCGGCCGCTCACAGGCTCACGACCTCGCGCAGCAGTACGGCGTGGGAGGGAAGCATCAGCCGCTCCCCCGCCCGAACGTGCACTCCGCTTCCGCGCACCTCGCGCAGCGCCTCCCGCTCGCCGAGCGCAATCTCGACCTCGCGGGTCTCCGGCGTCGGGTTGGCCAGGAACAGGAAGCGGCGCACGGCACCTACGAACAGCTCCGTCTCGACCAGTGGATCGGAGGCGGCGTAGCTCGGCGCGACTCCAGCGGCGGCGGCAAGCGCAGCGGCGACCTGGGCGGTTCGCTCCGGATCGATCGAGATCGCGTCAAAGGGAAGGCGGAAGCCGAAGTGCACGATGCGCCCGCGCCCGAAGGGCGCGCTGGCGGCGAGCACGCCCGAGTCGCACTCGAGCACCGGCTCGGCCGCCTCGAGCAGATCGACCCCCTCGAGCGTCAGGCCCCCGAGCGCCAGGCGCTCGACGCGATCCTTCACCCCGAACGGGAGCTGGAGACCGAGCGGCGCCCCCTCCCAGTCGAGCTCTGGAAGCCGCGGTCCGCTGATCAAGGTTCCACCCGCTGCTACCCACTCGAAGAGCCGCTCCGCGAGCGGCCGGCCGATG
Source organism: uncultured Myxococcales bacterium (assembly GCA_964557495.1). Classification (GTDB taxonomy): domain Bacteria; phylum Myxococcota_A; class UBA9160; order SZUA-336; family SZUA-336; genus CAZLBF01. The sequence goes on from CAZLBF010000070.1 coordinate 2,753, forward strand.
CGCTCGAACCCCACCAGCAGAGCGACCCGCGCGCGCGCGAGCCGCTCGGGCCCCGCCGACGTGTCCGCGACCGAGAGGGCGATGCCTGCACGCCGCATCCCGTCGAAGAGCGCCCGGAACGAGATGGCCGAGTCGATCTCGGGTCGATCCCGCAGGCCGAGGTCGCGCGGCACCGCGCGCAGCGCCTCCAGCACTCGGGGCGAGGCGAGCTCTCCCGGGGGGTCTCCGCCGGGGGAGCAGGCCTCGCGGAGCCGGGCCGCCTCGCGATTCTGCAGCAGCAGCAGGTCGGAACGGCGCTCGAGGGCGGGGTGCTCCACCGCGTCGAGCAGCCGGAACCAGCGACGATAGTCGTCGGCCAGGTCGGGCCCGGGCAGCGCGTCCAGGTCGAAGGCGGAGACCCCGCACATCGAGAGTGCGGCGAGGAGCATCGGCGGGTCGAAGGGGCTGGGCAGATCGAGCGGCGCACGGCGCGTCGGAATCCCGAGCACGCCGGGCGCGGGGCCGAGGTCGGCGGCGCGCAGACCGAACATGCGCAGCTCCCCCCAGTCGCCTGCGGCACCGCGCGGGAACGGGAGTGCCGTCGCGTCGACCTCGCCCAGGGTGGTCCGCGGATCGGCTCCAGCGCCAAAGGGGTGATCGTCCACAGCAGCGATGGCGGGGATCGGATCCACGCCCCGCTCCGGATGCTGCCCGGGGCGCAGCGCCACGTTGCGGGAGATCCAGGCGCGCGCGGCCGCCTCGCCCGCCTCCACCCAGGCGAGCGCTCCCGCCAGCTCGCCAGCTCCGCGCGGACCGGCCTCGGACGGTGCTCCGGCGGCTCCGCGCCCGGCGGGATACTTGAGCTCCAGGTAGCGACCGTGAAAGCGCAGGGCGTCCTCGCCCCGGTCGAGCAGTCCGCCCGGCCGGGTCGCGCCACCGGGCGTCCCCAGCATCCAGGCGACCACCGGTCCCCGGGGGTAGACGTGAGGTGCGACGATCCTCGCGACCTCGGAGTGCCAGCGCTCCGCCTCGAGCATCAGTCGCCCGGAGATCAGCGACGGCTCATGCGGGCCCGCAGCGACCGACTCCACGCGGAGCAGGTGTGCGGGGACGTCGCAGGCGGCGTCGCCGAGCCAGGGCCCCGGCCGGATGGCGGCCAGGAGACCTCTCGCGTGGGCTAGGCCCAGCAGGCGCCCGACGTCGAACTCCGGCAGGCGCTCGCCCCACTCGTAGACGCCGGGGGCACGCTCGTGGCTCGCCCAGGACAGGTCGAGCCGCAGCAGCGCCACGCGAAGCGAGGCCAGGCTGTCGAGCGCCTCCTCCCAGCGACCCGGCGGAAGCTCCAGATAGGCGATCCCGGCCGAGCGCAGGGGAACGCTCGCACCCGCCACTTGCAGCCCCTCGGGCAGGATCTCCAGGGGCCCGGTCGGGCCCGACCCGGGAGGTGACGCTACGCCGCGCTGCATCGCGCTACTCTAGATCAGGTACCGCGTCAATGGAGGAATCCCATGGGTTCGATCGCGCGCCCCCTGGCTCTCATCTGCGCTCTCACCCTGGTCGCGCTGGAGGCGCGGACCCAGGAGGCGGAGGCTCCCACTCAGGGCGAAACGGCTCAGCTCGAGGGCGAAACGGTCCGGTTCGCGACCGAGGACGGGGTCGAGCTCGAGGCGGACCTGTACGCGGCTGCGGACCCCAACGCGCCTGTGGTGATCCTGCTCCACACCCACCGGCAGGATCGGACGACCTGGGCGGTCCTGCTACCCGACCTGGTGGGGGCGGGCTTCAACGTGCTGAACCTGGATCTCCGGGGGCACGGGGGCTCGAAGCGCAAGGGAGAGGCGACGATCGACGCCGACGACGTCCCGGTCTTCCTGACCACGGGCCTCCTCGTCGACAGCGCCAAGGACCTGGTGTCCTCGCTGCTGTTCCTCCGGGAGCGGGGCATCCAGACGGATCGCATGTCGCTGATCGGAGACACCTACGGGGCCATGGTCGCGTTCCTCGCCGCCGGCGTCGCCCCGAGCCACGTGCGCTCGCTCGTCCTGCTGAGCTCTCCGCAGGCCGCCTGGGGCATCAACGTCCGGGCCCTGGCGCAGTGGTATCCGGGTAAGATCATGGCGATCGCCGACGAACGCGACGCCATCGGGGCTTCGGGCACCAAGCTGATCGTCGACCTGCACCCGGGAAACGACGTCCATCTCGTGTACAAGGACGGCGGACGCGGCACGGCGCTGCTCGAGGCCCACCCCGAGCTGCGGCCGCGCATCGTCGAGTTCGTGAAGAGCACGCTCGATGCCGGATGACCTGCCCCGGGTCATCACCGACGTTCCCGGACCCCGATCCCGCGATCTCGCGAAGCGGCTCGAGCAGGTCGAGTGTCCCGAGGTCACCTGCCTGCGGGAGCCACCGGTCTTCTGGGAGCGGGCGAGCGGAGCCAACGTCTGGGACGTCGACGGCAACCGCTACGTGGACCTGCTCGCCGGGTTCGGCGTCGCGCCGCTCGGCTACGGGCATCCCGAGGTCCTGAAGCGGGCCTCGCGGCAGGCGGAGCAGCTGCAAAGCGCCCTCTCCGACGTCTACCCCGCGCGCGTCAAGGTCGAGCTGCTCGAGGCGCTCGAGCGAGCGCTGCCGGGCGACCTGGGCTGCGCGATCCTCTCGTGCTCGGGCTCGGACGCGGTCGAGTCGGCACTCAAGACGGCGCAGCGCGCGACCGGGCGCCCCGGCGTCGTCGCGTTCGAGGGCGCGTACCACGGCCTCGGATTCGGCGCGCTCGACGTCACGCACCGCGCGCACTTCCGCGAGCCGTTCGATGCGCGCCTGCCGCATCGGACGCGGTTCGTTCCCTGGGGCGACGCAGACGCGGCTCGGGACGCGCTCCGCGGGGGCGACTGCGGCGCAATCCTGGTCGAGCCGATCCAGGGGCGCGGCGGGATCCGGACGCCACCCGCGGGCTTCCTGGGCGACCTGCGCCGCATCGCCGACGAGGCGAGCGTGCTCCTGATCGCGGACGAGGTCTACACGGGGCTGGGTCGCACCGGCCACTGGCTCGCGTGCGAGGCGGAGGGAGTGCTGCCCGACGTCGTGGCGCTCGGCAAGGCACTCGGGGGCGGCTTCCCCATCTCGGCCTGCGCGGGCAGGCCGGAGGTCATGCGCCGCTGGAGCGCGTCGAGCGGCGAGGCGCTGCACACCAGCACGCACCAGGGCAACCCGGTCGGCTGCGCGATGGCCCTCGCCGTGCTCGAGGTGCTCGAGCGCGAGCAGCTGATCGAGCGCGTCCGGACCGCGGGCGCCGCGGCACTCGAACGCCTCGAGCGGGACCTGGCCGGCTGCCCGTCGGTGGTCGAGGTCCGGGGCCGCGGCTTCATGATCGGCATCGAGCTCGACTCGCCGGCGAGCGCGCAGCGCGTCACCGAGGCGGCGCTCCGCTCCGGATGGCTCCTGATCGGCGAGTCGGAGGATCTCCGCGTGCTCTCGCTCACGCCGGCGCTCAGCATCCCGGACTCGCTGCTCGAGAGCGGCCTGGACCGGATCGTGGAGCTCTGCGGGTCGTGAGCCGTCGCGCGATTGACGCGAAGGTGCTGGAGCTGATCGCCGAGGGGGCGCTCGGACCGGTGGACGACGCGCGCTTCGGTTCGCTCGCGCTCGAGCTCTTCCGACATCAGCTCGAGCACAACGCTCCCTACCGGCGGCTCTGCGAGTCGTTCGGCGTCGAGCTCGAGAAGGTGTCGCACTGGCGTGAGATTCCGGCAGTTCCGACCGGAGCCTTCAAGGAGGCCCGGCTCGCGAGCTTCCCGGCGGAGGCGGAGGTGCGCACCTTCCGAACCAGCGGCAGCACCGGAGAGCGCCGCGGCGAGCTGCACCTCGACACGCTCGAGCTCTACGAGGCGTCTCTCGCGGCCACCTTCGGCGCGTACGTCTGCTTCGACGTGGAGCGGATCCGCTTCCTCGTGCTCGCCCCGTCGCTCGCGGACGCCCCCGACTCCTCGCTCTCGTACATGTTCGACGCCGCGGTGCGCCGCTGGGGAACGCAGCAGAGCCGCTGCTACCTGCGGCCGGACGGCTGGGATCCGGCGGAGCTGATCGCCGACCTCGAGTCCGTTCGCGAGCCGGTCGCGGTCGTGGGGACGGCGTTCGCGTTCGTTCACCTCCTCGATGCGCTCGCCGAGCGGGGCAGCCGCCTGACACTCCCGGAAGCGAGCCGGGTCCTCGAGACCGGAGGCTTCAAGGGACGCTCGCGCAGCGTGGAGCGAGAGGAGCTACACGCGGCGATCGCCGACTCGCTCGGCGTGGCGCGCTCGCGGATCCTCAACCAGTACGGCATGTGCGAGCTCGGGAGCCAGTTCTACGAATCGACCCTGCGCGACCGGGCGCCCACCTGCACCAAGCGGGTGCCTCCCTGGGTTCGCACGCGCGTCGTCGACCCGGAGACGCTCGAGGAGGTTCCGCCGGGCGCGGAGGGGCTCCTGATCCACTACGATCTCGCGAATACCGGGTCGGTCCTGGCGGTCCAGACGTCCGACCGCGGACGCAGCAGCGAGGGGGGCTTCGAGGTGTTGGGCCGGCTTCCCGGTGCCGAGAGTCGCGGCTGTTCGATCGCGGCAGACGCGCTGCTGCAGAGCGGATGACCGACCTCGCGCGATTGCGGGGTGCGCGCGTGCACCTGGAGCCCGAGCGCGTGATCGACGTGCTGGATCGCGTGCTGCGCACCTGGAGCGCACCCGACTCACTGTGGCGCGAGCGGCTGCGCCGCGACCACCCCGGCTTCTCGTCCGCAGTCGTCGAGCTCGGGACCCGCCTGGGCACGGAGCTCTGGACCGCCGACGTGCTCCGGTCGCTGCGCACACGCGAGATCCCCGAGGCCAGCCTCGCTCCCGAGCTCACCGCGGTCTGGCTCGCAGGGTCGATCCCGACCTCCAGCTTCAGCGCGATCCTGCTGCCGCTGCTCGCGGGATCCGCGGTCTACGTGAAGCCGTCGTCCGTCGACCCGGTGAGCCCGCGCCTGTTCGCCGACTCGCTGCGCGCCGTCGACCCGGAGCTCGCCCTGGCCGTCGCGCTCGGAGAGGATTCGAAGGTGCTCGAGCTGGCCGATGCGTTGGTCGCCTACGGGCGCGACGAGACGATTGCCGAGCTGCGCGCGGCCGTTCCGGTGCAGCGCCCCTTCGTCGGGCACGGCCACAAGCTGTCGGTCGCGGCCGTGGGCGAAGCGAGCGACGTCGAGCCGGCCGCAGAGGCGCTGGGTCTCGACGCCGCGATCTACGACGGGCGCGGCTGCCTCTCGCCCGCGTTCGCGTTCGTCGAGGACCGCCCGCGTGGCCGCGCCGAGGCCTTTGCAGGGGCGCTCGCGGCGGTGCTCGGGCGGCTCGAGACCGAGCTTCCGCGCGGCCGCCTCGGACCGGACGAGCAGACGCACCTGCACGAGATACGCAGCAGCCTCGCCATGCGCGAGGGCGTGAAGCTCTGGCGCTCGGAGGG
>CAZLBF010000071.1:0-3746 GCA_964557495.1 uncultured Myxococcales bacterium
GCGCTTCTCCGGCTGGGTGGAGCGGATCCGCGTCGACAAGACGGGCGATCCCGTGAAGCGGGGCGAGGTCCTGGTCGAGGTCTACTCTCCGGAGCTCGTTGCGGCCCAGAAGGAGTACCTGCTCGCGCGGCGCACCCAGGGAGCGGACAGCGCCCTGGCGCGCTCGGCGCGACGGAAGCTAGAGCTGTGGGACATCGGCAAGGCGGACGTCGAAGCGATCGTGAAGTCCGGCAAGACGCGACGCACGTTTCCGATCCGCTCGCCCCGCACGGGGTTCGTCCTGCACAAGAACGTGGTGGAGGGTGCGCGCGTCCAAGCGGGCCAGGACCTCTACCGCATCGGGGATCTCAGCCGGATCTGGGTCACCGCCGAGGTCTACGAGTTCGACGCGCCCTGGGTCGAGGTCGGACAGCCGGCGCAGATGGAGCTCTCCTACGAGCAGGGCAAGGTGCTCGAGGGCAAGGTCGCCTACATCTACCCGACCCTGAACGAGGTGAGCCGGACACTCACCGTCCGCCTCGAGTTCGAGAACCCGGACATGCGCCTCAAGCCGGGCATGTTCGCGACCGTCTACATCCAGTTCCGTCGCGTCGACGACGTGGTGGCCATTCCCACCGAGGCGATCCTCGACTCGGGACGGCGCAAGATCGTGTTCGTCTCGGCCGGCGACGGACGCTTCGAGCCGCGCGAGGTCGTGACCGGCCTCGCCGGGGACCATCACGTGACCGAGATCCTCTCCGGCCTGGCGGCCGGCGAAGAGGTGGTGGTGAGTGGCCAGTTCCTGCTCGACTCCGAGAGTCAGCTGCAGGAGGCGAGGCGCAGGCGCCTGGCCGGGCGGCGCGGCGAGGCGTCGCCCGAGCCGCTCCCCGAGACCGCCTTCTCGTGCCCGATGCACCCCGAGGTGATCAGCGTCGAGCCGGGGCATTGTCCGGTGTGCGGGATGGACCTGGAGGAGCGAAAGGCGAGCTCCGAGGAGCTGGAGCGACTCCACGGTGAGGCCGCGCACGACCACGGCGCAGAACGAGAGCCCGACGGCAGCCGGTACGCCTGTCCGGTGCACCCGGAGATCGCCTCCGACCAGGCCGGGCGCTGCCCCGTATGCGGGATGTTCCTGGAGAAGGCGGCGGAGGAAGGCGGGGAGCGGCCGTGATTGCCCGCATCATCGAAGCCTGCGTCGACAACCGCTTCTTCGTCGTGCTCGTCGGCCTCCTGGTCGGAGCCGTCGGCTGGTGGTCCATCGCGAACCTGCCGGTCGACGCGATCCCGGATCTCTCCGACGTCCAGGTCATCGTCTTCACGGACTACCCCGGGCAGGCTCCCCAGGTCGTCGAGAACCAGGTCACCTATCCCCTCTCCACGGCGATGCTCTCGGTGCCGTACGCGCGGGTGGTGCGCGGCTACTCGTTCTTCGGCTTCTCGATGGTCTACGTCATCTTCGAGGACGGGACCGACCTCTACTGGGCGCGCTCTAGAACGCTCGAGTACTTGAACTACGTGCAGGCGCGGCTGCCGGCTGGCGTGACACCCCAGCTCGGTCCCGACGCAACCGGGGTGGGCTGGGTGTACGAGTACACGCTCAGCGACTTCAGCCCGCGCTCGCGTGTGCTTCGCGGGACGCTCGACGCCGACGGCTCGGGAGTGGTCGAACGCGACGAGCTTCCGGAGCCCGCGCTGGGCGGCGAGAAGGTGCCCGCGTACGAGGAGGCTCAGCTCGCGGAGCTCTTCGGGGTCGAGCCGAGCCCGTTGACCGGGAGCCCCGAGGCATTCCAGGAGGAATCCCTCCGCTATCTCGTGGAAGCCTTCGACCGCGATGGCGACCGGCGCATCTCGAGTCGCGAGCTCCAGCGAGCCGCCAACTTCCGCGGTCTGGACCTCGCACAGCTGCGCACGATCCAGGACTGGTACCTGCGCTACGACCTGATGAGCCTCGAGGGCGTCTCGGAGGTGGCCTCGGTGGGCGGCTTCGTCCGCCAGTACCAGGTGGAGGTCGATCCGGAGAAGCTGCGCGCCTTCGGCGTGACGCTCTCCAGGGTTCGCGACGCGATCCGGGACGCCAACCTCGAGACCGGGGGACGCCTGGTCGAGATGGCCGAGACGGAGTTCATGGTGCGGAGCCACGGCTACATCGAGTCGATCGACGATCTCGAGACCATCCCGGTTGCCGTCGACCCGAAGCGCCACACGCCGGTCCTGCTGCGTCAGGTAGCCCGCATCCAGATCGGGCCCGAGGCGCGACGCGGCCTGGTCGACATGAACGGCGAGGGCGAGGTGGTCACGGGGATCGTGTTGCTGCGCTTCGGCGAGAACGCGAGACAGGTTATCGAGCGAGTCGAAGCCCGCCTTGCCGAGCTCAAGCAGGGCCTGCCCGAAGGTGTCGAGATCCACGTCTCCTACGACCGCTCGCTGCTCATCGAGCGTGCCATCGCCACGCTTCGCGAGAAGCTGACCCAGGAGATGCTCGCGGTCGCGGCGGTCTGCGCGCTCTTCCTCCTTCACTTCCGCTCGGCCTTCGTGGCCGTCTTCACCATCCCCGTGGGTGTGCTGATCGCGTTCATCGGCATGTACTGGCTGCGCATCAACGCGAACGTCATGAGTCTCGGGGGGATCGCGATCGCCATCGGAGTGATGGTCGACGCCTCGGTGGTGATGGTGGAGAACCTGCACAAGCACCGGGAGCGATACCCGGATCGGAGTCAGCGCGACCTCGTCGTGGAATCCGCGCGCGAGGTGGGGCCGGCGCTGTTCTTCTCGCTGCTGATCATCACGGTCTCCTTCCTTCCCGTCTTCTCGCTCGAGCAGCAGGAGGGGCGGCTCTTCTCCCCGCTCGCCTACACCAAGACCTTCGCCATGGCCGCCTCCGCTCTGCTCGCGATCACCGCCATTCCAGTGCTGATGTTCTACCTGGTGCGCGGGCGGATCCGGCGGGAGCGGGACAACCCGGTCTCTCGGCTCTTCATCGCGAGCTACCGGCCGGTCATCCGTCTCGTGCTCCGATTCCCGGGGCTCACGCTGATCGCTGCACTCGTTCTCGTGCTCCTCACCGCCTGGCCGCTCAGTCGGCTCGGAAGCGAGTTCATGCCCCCACTGAACGAGGGCGACCTCCTCTACATGCCGACCACGCCGCCCGGGATCTCGATCGCCAAGGCCCGCGAGCTGCTCCAGCAGACGGACCGGATCATCGCAACGCATCCTCAGGTGCGTCACGTGCTGGGAAAGATCGGGCGGGCGGAGACGGCGACCGACCCGGCGCCACTCAGCATGATCGAGACCACGATCATCCTCGCGCCTCCGGAGGAGTGGCCCGACGGAAAGGAGATCGAGGACATCATCCGCGAGCTCGACGGCATGGTGCAGCTTCCGGGAGTGACCAACGCCTGGACCATGCCCATCAAGACCCGCATCGACATGCTCGCGACCGGGATCAAGACGCCGGTCGGAGTCAAGCTGCTCGGCGACGACCTCGAAGAGCTCTCCAAGGTCGGCATCGAGATCGAGGGCGTCTTGGGCACGCTTCCCGGCACGGCCTCCGTCTACTCCGAGCGAGTGGTCGGCGGAAACTACCTGAACATCCGCGTGCGGCGCGAAGACGCGGCCCGCTACGGCCTCAACGTGGTCGACGTCCAGGAAGTGGTGCAATCGGCGATCGGCGGCATGAATGTCACCGAGACCGTCGAGGGGCTGGAGCGCTATCCGATCAACGTGCGCTTCCCGCGCGAGCTGCGCAACGACCTCGCCACGCTGCGCGC
>CAZLBF010000072.1:0-5093 GCA_964557495.1 uncultured Myxococcales bacterium
GCGAAGGACGTCATCGTCCAGCTGCTGGATGACATCAACCCGAATGGACAGCCAGAGCGCGTGCGCTTCGGCCTCGCGCAGTTCAACGGCAACGACGGCGGCGAGATCCTGGTCCCGATCGCGTCGAACAACAAGAGCACCATGGTGACCGAGGTGAATGCCGTGAGCGCCGGCGGCTACACGCCGCTCTCCGAGGCGCTGGTGGACATCGGACGCTACTTCGCGAGTGACTACCCGATGGGCGACTACCCCGCATCGACGGCCTTCTCGAATCCGCTCGACGTGGACTGCCGCGCCAGCTTCGTGATCGTCGTGACGGACGGCATCCCGAGGCGGGACCAGCACGAGCTCGCCGGCCAGGCGCCCTTCTTCACCACGATCGGGAACTACGACTGCGACCTGGACGAGTGCTCGTCGAGCGACCCGAATGCCCTGCCCGTGGGCGTGACCGACGTATGTGAGTGCGTCGACGATCCGGACAAGGGCTTCCCCGACACCGATTCGTCGGGATTCCTGGACGACGTGGCGGCCTACCTGCTCGAGACCGACCTGCATCCCGGCCACCCCGGCAAGCAGAACCTGGTCACCTACACGATCGGCTTCGACCTCGCACACCCGCTCCTGAGCCAGACCGCGGACGCCGGCAACGGCGAGTACTTCACCTCGGACAGCGCGACGCAGCTGTTCGCCGACCTGCAGACCGCCCTGCTCGACATCATCCTGCGCTCCGCCTCGTTCACCTCCGCGACCGTTCCCTCGAGCCGCTCGCGCATGGGCGACGGCTTCTACTTCGCCTCGTTCGAGCCCGGTGGCTCCGACGGCTTCTGGGAGGGTCACCTCGAGGCATTCCGCCTCGACCTCGACGGTACCGTCCTCGATGCCAGCGGCAGCGTCGCCATTGACGTGGGGACCGGGCTCTTCTTCGAGCCTCGCGACCCGTTCTGGAACGCCAGCGACGTGATCAAGACGCTGGGCAGCCGCACGATCTACACGACGATCTCGGGTGCCCGGGTGGGCTTCGACGTCCCGAGCATCATGACGGCTCTGGGCTCCTCGGACCCCAACGACGTGGCCGCGCTCATCGGTCTCGATCCGAACGATCCGAACACCGCCGCGGAGATCACGACCTACCAGAACTACCCGGCGAGCGGCGTCACGACCGCCCTGGAGCTGACCGCGGCCATCGGGGAGTACATGTATGGAAAGGACTCCTTCGATCAGGACGGCGACAGCAGCACCACGGATGCTCGAGACGAGATCCTGGGCGACATCTTCCACTCGAGCCCGATCCTGATCGGACCACCGTCGAACTTCTTGATCCTCGAGGACGGCTTCGGGACCACCTCGAACGCGGACGCGCCGTTTCATGAGCAGTACGAGACCCGCGACCGGGTCCTCTATGCCGGCGCGAACGACGGCATGTTCCACGCGTTCGAGGCCGGCCAGCACCACACGGGCGACGACCCGAATACGGCGAGCATCACCGAGACCGAGTACTACGACCTCGGTACGGGCGCGGAGCGCTTCGGATGGGTTCCAGGGATGCTCCTGGACACGATCAAGTACATCCCAAAGAATGCCTCGCGAACCCACTTCTACGTCGATGGCAGCGCCGCGGCGGCCGACGCGTGGTTCCGCGACCCGAACGATGCCAGCGACATCACGAAGGAGCCCAACGAGTGGACCACGGCCCTGGTCGTCGGGATGCGCAGCGGCGATCGCGGCTACCTGGCCCTGGACGTGACCAACCCGGACGGTGCCTCGGGAGATCCGCACGGGCCCTACCCTCGGCTCCTGTGGGAACTGACGGACGCGACCGCGACTCAGCTGGGCGATAGCTGGTCCGAGCCGATCCTCACCCGGATCAAGGGCCCCGGCCCATCCGGCGAGGGCGACCTCTGCGGTGACAACGACGGCGACGGTGACTGCCGCGAGCGCTGGGTCGCGATCGTGGGCGGTGGCTACACCGAGGAGGGCAACCCGAACAGCCTGAGCTTCAATGCATCGAGCCTTCCCAGCAAGGCCATCTACATGATCGCACTCGACACCGGCGCGGTGCTCGCGAGCGTGGAGTACGACCCGGCCGGCATCACCGGCCCGAGCGAGATGCAGTACGCGATTCCGAGCACCCCATCGGTACTGGACATCAACTTCGACGGCTTCGCCGACGTGGTCTACATCGGCGACCTCGGAGGCCAGGTGTGGAAGTGGGACATCTCGGCGGTCGCCGCCGACACCGTGGGTGACTCCAGGTTCGACAACTTCCAGCACGGCGTCTTCTTCGAATCGCCGATCGAGGACATGGGCGGCGGAGTCTACCGCTACCAGAGCTTCTTCTTCGCCCCCTCGGCGACCCTCATCGGGGGAACGCTCGTGCTCGCCTTCGGAGCCGGCGAGCGGGCGGACCTGATGTATCCGGGCGACGCCACCAAGGACGAGAACAACCGCTTCTACGTGATCAAGGACCCCGATCCCTCGGCCTTCGCGAGTACCTACGACGAGACCGACCTCACCGACATCACCGGGCTCGATTCGGACCCCGACTCGACCGATTACGGGTTCTACATGGTGGCTGCGGACTCCGAGAAGTTCGTCACCAACCCCAACATCTTTGCGGGCTTCGTGATCACGAGCAGCTACATCCCCGACCTGACCGGAACCAACGTGTGCACCACGGCGGGGGAGTCGTTCCTCTACGTCTTCGACATTCGAACGGGTCTCGGCGCCTACTTCGACGCGGGCGTGACCACCGGGGACGACGCGCGCCGGCTCTCGATCGGCTCGGGCGTCTCGTCGGATCCGCAGATCTCGATGTCGCGGTCGGGGAACCAGCTGTACATCCAGACGTCTTCGGGGCGCGTGGTGCAGACGCCTCCGCCGCTTCCGAATACACCTCCCGTCGACATGATCTACTGGAAGCAGAACTTCTAGGAATCGAGGAGTGAACCTGATGCGCAACTGGATCACTACACTGGCCTTCGCCCTCACGCTCCTCCTCGCACCCGGCCTCGGCTTCGGGGCCGAGGAGGAGGGAGTCGTCGGGGAGGCGTCGGGCGTGGCTTCTCACGTCGACGCGAATCTGCGGACGATTGTCGTCGACTCGATCGTCTACACCGTGCAGGAAGACGTCAGGGCCTTCGACCTGGTCGAGCCGGGAACCCCGGTGTACATGGAGTACCGCGAGGTGGGAGAGGAGCTGCAGGTCTTCTTCCTCACCCTGCCGGGCGCCTGACGCGGGCGCCGACGGAGTCACGTCGGCGCGACGGATCAGACGGGATCGGCATCCGTCGGCTTGTCCTCCTGGGCCTGCCTGAACACCCAGTCGAAGAACCTGAGGTACTCCGGCGGAGGCTCGTGCAGAAGCACGCCGAATCCGGAGGCGAGGGCGGCGCCGGGGAGACCCCGCGTGTTCCAGCGCACCTGGCCGCGGAGGTCCACGAGCTCCCCTTCCGAATCGCGGAACTGGAGAGCGACCGCGGCACCGGGTCGCGGCAGCTCGGTCGTGCGGACAAACACGCCGGTGCGGGTGAGATTCTCGAGCTGCCCTACGGACTCCGTGCCGTCCGCCGTGAAGCGGACCGAGATCTCGGGGATCGGAACCCGCGCCCGGACGCGGCTCGAACTGCTCATGCTCGGTTGAATCGGAGGAGCGAGACAGGGGCTTGAGAGACCCCGGCCTGCGTGGCACCCTCGGCTGACTACCCGTGCGAATCGCCCACATCTACGAACGGCAACGGCCCGTCTTCTCGTTCGAGTTCTTCCCGCCTCACACCGAGCGGGGAGTCCGCACCCTGATGAGAACAGTGTCCGAGCTGCGCGAGCTCGCTCCGGACTTCGTGTCGGTGACGTACGTTCAGGACCTCGCACGGCGCCCGCTGACGGTCGAGCTCGTGAGCCGCATCAAGCGCGAGCTGGACCTGGAAGCCATGGCGCACCTGACGTGCGTCAACGCGACCCGGGAGCAGGTTCATGGAGTTCTCGCGACCCTCGAGCAGAACGGCATCGACAACGTGCTGGCGCTTCGCGGAGACATCCCGGACGCGGAGACCATCGTCGCTCCGCGCGAGAGCTGGTTCCAGTCCTCCACGGAGCTGGCCAGCTACATCCGTGAGCACTTCCGCTTCTGCATCGGAGGGGCCGCCCACCCCGAGACGCACCCCGAATCGCCCGACGAGGAGACGGACCTGGCCTACGCCAGGGCCAAGGTGGAGGCGGGCTGCGAGTTCCTGATCACCCAGTTCTTCTTCACGAACGCGGACTACTTCGGCTTCGTGGAGCGGGCACGCGCAGCGGGGATCGACGTGCCGATCGTGCCGGGCATCATGCCGGTCACCAGCTACAAGGGCATCGTGCGGATGACCTCCCTCAACGGGCAGTCCATACCGCCCGCCCTGCTGGAGCAGCTCGACCCCGTGCAGGAGGACAGCGTTGCGGTCGCCGAGATCGGCGTCGCCTGGGCAAAGCGGCAGTGCCTGGAGCTGGTGCAGCAGGGCGTGCCCGGCATCCACTTCTACACGCTCAACCGCTCGCCGGCGACGCGTCAGATCCTGTCCTACCTGCGCGAGCAGCTCTGAGGTCTCTCAAGTCGGGTACGTGCAGCTCCGATGCAAGCGTAGCGGAGGAGCTACATGACGGACGATCGAGGACCGAAGAGCGGCGCGGAGGGCAAGCTCGCCGATGGCATGATCCCGCGCGCGCCCCGCGTTCAGGTCCAGTTCGCGGCGGAGTACGTCGGGAAGCGGGTCGATGGGACGGGGAACGTCCGGAACCTCTCGCGGACTGGCGCCCTGATCGAGCCGGCTGAGCCTCCGCTCGAGCCCGGCAGCGAGGTCGGGATCCGCCTCTGGTTTCCCGACAGCACGCTGGCCGTCGAGGTTGCCGCCGAGGTCGTACGCGAGAGCGACGCCGGGTTCGCGGTCCGGTTCACCGAGATGAACGAGCGAACCTACAACATCCTCACGCTCGTCATCGCGCGCGCCGTGGCTCGCGGTCTGGCGGGCGACGACGAGGAACAGGCCCTCCAGACCGTCGACCTGGATCAGCTCGAAGACTAGGAGGGCGACTCTCGAGTCGCCCGACGCGCGCGCAGGCGA
>CAZLBF010000073.1:0-27594 GCA_964557495.1 uncultured Myxococcales bacterium
AGGCGCAGCCGAGCGTAGCCCGGCAGGCCGGCTTTGCCGGCCGTTACCCGGCTAGAAGGAGCCGAAGATCAGCCGGAAGGCCAGGCCGATGACAGCGATGACCAGCACGGGACGGATCAGGCGCTCGCCGACGCGGGCCCCGAAGCGGGCCGCCAGGTAGCCGCCGGCCCCGCTCCCGGTGGCCAGCACGATCGCGTGGATCCAGGCGATCTTGTCGGCGTAGATGAACTGCGCCAGCGCCACCAGCGTCAGGGCGGCCACCATGAAGACGCGCGCGCTGGCGGCGCGCACCAGGTCGAGACCACTGACGGCCACCAGCGCCAGGAGCAGCGGGATTCCGATCCCGGCCTGGACCGCACCCCCGTAGAACCCGAGCGCCCCGTACATCAGCAGCTGCACCGGGAGCGGAATTCCGAGCCCCCCGCCGCCTCCCGGGCGCGGCCTGGGATTCCAGACCAGCACCGGCAGCATCAGCAGCATCACGAGACCGAAGCCCCGGGCGAAGAGCGCGTCCGGCACCACCGAGGCGGTCCATGCCCCGAGCCAGGCTCCGATGAGCGTGGGCGGCAGCAGGCGCGCCCCGACTCGGAGCTCCGAGACGCCCTCCTGTCGAAATCCGGCGACCGCAGTCAGACACTGGACGAATACGCCGACCCGGTTCGTCCCGTTCGCCACCGTGGCGGGAAGCCCGACCCAGACGAGCAGGGGAACCGTGAGGAACGACCCGCCCCCGGCGAGCGTGTTGATGAAGCCGGCGATCAGGCCACCCCCGATCAGGACCAGCGCCTCGGGGAGTGAGGGAGGGGTCAGAACAGGTCTGCCTGCGGCGGGGCGCGGCGGACTCCGCGGCGCTCGCTCTCCGAGAGCCCGAAGTGATCGTAGGCACGCGGGGTCGCGACCCGGCCGCGCGGGGTCCGCTCGAGGTAGCCCTCCTGGATCAGGAAGGGCTCATAGGTGTCCTCGATCGTGCCCCGGTCCTCTCCGGTCGCGGCCGCGAGCGTATCGATTCCGACCGGACCGCCCCCGAACTTCACGATCAGGGTGTGGAGCAGCTCGCGGTCCATTCGATCGAAGCCGGCCTCGTCGACCTCGAGGCGCGTGAGCGCGTGACGCGCGATCGCGTCGGTGACGCACCCGTCCCCCTCGACCTCGGCGTAGTCGCGCACGCGGCGGAGCAGGCGGTTGGCGATCCGCGGGGTGCCCCGGGAACGCCGGGCGATCTCGCTCGCCCCGTTCGGCTCGATCGGTACCCCGAGAATCCGCGCGCTGCGGTCGAGGATGCGGACCAGATCCTCCGGGGGGTAGTAGGCGAGGCGCGCGATGTATCCGAAGCGGTCCCGCAGGGGGGAGGTGAGCATGCCCGGACGCGTCGTGGCCGCGACGAGGGTGAACCGCGGCACGTCGATCTTGACCGTCCGCGCCGAGGGACCCTGCCCGATCAGCAGGTCGAGCTTGAAGTCCTCCATCGCCGGGTAGAGGATCTCCTCGATCGACGGGTTGAGACGGTGGATCTCGTCGATGAAGAGGACCTCGCCCGGCTCGAGGTTGGTGAGGATCGCCGCGAGATCGCCGGCGCGCTCGATGACCGGGCCCGAGGTGGAGCGCAGGGGCACCGCCATCTCGCTGGCAATCACGTGGGCCAGCGCCGTCTTTCCGAGTCCCGGCGGCCCGTGAAACAGCGCGTGGTCGAGCGGCTCCGAGCGTGCAGCCGCAGCGGCCATGAACACCTTCAGGTTGCGGCGGATCGCGTCCTGACCGACGAACTCCTCGAGGTTCGCCGGGCGCAGTCGCGACTCGTAGCGCTCATCGATCTCGACGGGCTCGACGGAGACCGTTTCATCGCGCGGCGGCACGCAGCGCCTCCCGGATCAGCTCTTCGAGACCGGCGCCGGCCGCCACCTGTTCGGCGGCCGCTCGCACCGCGGTCTCGGCCTGCGCGCGAGCGTAGCCCAGGTTCACCAGCGCCGAGATGGCGGCCGCATCGGCGCCGTCCACGTCCTCGAGCGGCTCGACGTCGCTGAGCCGATCGACCTTGTCGGCCAGCTCCATCAGGATCCGCTCGCCGGTCTTCTTCCCGACGCCCGGGATCCCCACCAGCGCGGCGACGTCGTTCTGCCTCACGGCCGCAGCGAGGCGCGCGACCGGCAGCCCGGAGAGGATCGCCAGGGCCAGGCGCGGCCCGACCCCGTTCGCGCCGAGCAGCAGCGTGAAGGCCGAGCGCTCCTGGTCGGTCAGGAAGCCGTAGAGCACGAACGCGGACTCGCGCACGTAGGTGTGAATCCGCAGCCGGATCGTCTTTCCCTCGTCGGGAAGCTCGAAGAAGGTCGAGAGCGGCACGCGGACGTCGTAGCCGACGCCTCCGACGTCGAGCACGAGCGCTTCGGGCGACTTCTCGGCGAGGCGCCCCTCGAGCCGCCCGATCATCGCGGCGTGACCCGGCGGACGGGCGTCGCGGAGCGGCGGGCCGCCCGCGGCTTGGCGGAGCGCGGCGGGACCGGGCTCCGGCTCCAGTTGGCGTGACAGAGCGCGACCGCCAGGGCGTCCGCCTCGTCGGTGGCCGGCAGACTGGCGAGACCGAGCAGCTGCTGCACCATGCGCTGCACCTGCTCCTTGCCGGCGGCGCCGTACCCGACCACGGCTCGCTTGACCTGAGCCGGCGCGTACTCCTCGGTCGGGAGCCCGGCGATACCGCAGGCGACGAGAGCCGCTCCGCGCGCCTGGCCGAGCAGCAGGGCGGAGCGCGGGTTGCGCGCCGTGAAGACCGACTCGAGTGCGGAGGCCTGGGGTTCGGTCTTCTGGATGACACTCTCGAGCGTCGCGGCGATGCAGGCGAGCCGCTCCGACAGGAGCTGGGCTCCCGGCCGGATCACGCCCCCGGCCAGGCGCACGAGGCGCGATCCCTCGACCTCCACGACGCCGTAACCGGTCGCCCGAGAACCGGGATCGATCCCGAGAATGCGCACGGCCCCCCCACCTTGCGCGCGCCGGCCCTGCTCAGCCGACGCCCGCCACCTGCTGCATCTCCTCCTCGGAGATGTCGAAGTTCGCGTAAACCTGCTTCACATCGTCGTGGTCGTCGAGGGCCTCGAAGAGCTTCAGCATCGACTGGGCCTCCCCGCCCCCGAGATTCACGGTCGTCTGTGGAAGCATGCTGATCTCGGCGTTCCAGGGGCTCCACCCCTTGGACTCCAGCACGCGCTTCACGGCCTCGAACTCGTGCGGATCCGTGCGAACCTCGAAGGTCCCGCTCTCCTCGTCCAGGTCGTCCGCGCCGGCCTCGATGGCCGCCTCCATCAGGGCATCGGAATCCAGGGTCTCGGTCTCGAAGACGAGCACGCCGCGCTGCTCGAAGAGGTACGAGACGCAGCCGTTCGCACCGAGGTTTCCGCCGTACTTGGTGAAGAGGTGTCGGATCTCCCCGACGGTCCGGTTCCGGTTGTCCGTCAGCGCGTCCACCATCACGGCGGTGCCCCCGGGCCCGTATCCCTCGTAGCGGATCTCCTCGTAGCTCTCACCCTGAAGCTCTCCGGTCCCCTTCTTGATGGCCCGTTCGATGTTCGCCCCGGGCATGTTCTGCGAGCGCGCGTTGTCCATCGCGAGCCGCAAGCGGGGGTTCGCATCGGGGTTCCCGCCTCCCGCCCGGGCCGCGATCGTCAGCTCGCGAATCAGCTGAGTGAAGATCTTGCCCCGCTTGGCGTCCGTCGCAGCCTTCTTGCGCTTGATCGTCGACCACTTGGAATGACCGGACATCGTCGAGTGGAACTCCGCTGTCTGCTCCTGTCGTCGGGATGATACCGCAGTCCCGACCGGTCAACGAGAGACGCACGGGCCCGAAATCGGGAGCGCGCCGGCGGTTGTCCCGTGGGCCAGGCTCGCCACGTCGAGATCGATGCGCGCGGCTTGAGAGTTCGAAGGGGCGAGCCGATGAGTTGGGCTGAATTGGAGCTCGCTCGGAGGCGGAGATGACGGACCCCGTCGCAATCGGGATTGACCTGGGCACGAGCAACTCGTGCGTGGCCGCGGTCGTGTCCGGTCAGCCGCGCGTGCTGCCCAACGCATTTGGTGAGCGCACCACGGCTTCGGTGATCGCCTTCGGCGAGGACGAGAGCATCACGGTCGGGAACCAGGCCAAGGCCCGGGTCATCCTGGATCCACGGCACACCGTCTCGTCCGCCAAGCGGCTGATCGGCCGGTACTTCTTCAGTGAGGAGGTCCGCAAGGCCCGCGCGATCGCGCGCTACGACATCGTCGAGGGCCCGAACCACAGCGTTCGGATCGGGATCCGCGAAGAGCAGTTCAGCATGCCCGAGATCTCGGCGTTCGTGCTGAAGGAGATGAAGGCGCTCGCGGAGACGGCACTGGGTGAGCCGGTCGCCAAGGCCGTGCTCACCGTTCCGGCCTACTTCAACGACAACCAGCGCCAGGCGACGAAGGACGCGGGCCGCATCGCCGGCCTCGACGTGCTGCGCATCCTCAACGAGCCGACGGCCGCTGCGCTCGCGTATGGCTACGGCAAGGACATACGCCAGACGGTGTGCATCTACGACTTCGGCGGCGGTACCTTCGACGTCTCGGTCCTCGAGATCGCGGGCGACGTCTTCGAGGTCCTCTCCACCTGCGGCGACACGTTCCTGGGCGGAGACGACCTGGACGACCGCATCATCGATCTGCTGGCGGAGGACTTCCAGGGGAAGCATGGCCTGAACGTGCGCACCGACCCCTTCGCGTTCGAAAAGCTCAAGGCGGCCGCCGAGAAGGCGAAGATCGAGCTCTCCGAGCACGACACGGTCCGCATCGAGATCCCCGACCTCGCCTCGCACAATGGGCAGATGGTCGCGTGCGAGCGGGATTTCTCCCGAGTCGAGTTCGACAAGCTGGTCATGGACCTGCTGCAGCGCACGTTCAAGGTGTGTGACGAGGCAATGCAGCAGGCGGGCCTCACGGTTCGCGACCTCGACGGCGTGATTCTCGTGGGCGGCCCGACGCGCCTGCCCACGATTCGCAGTGCGGTGCGGGAATACTTTCAGCAGGATCCGGACAGCGACATCAACCCGGACGAGGTCGTGGCTGTCGGAGCGGCGATCCACGCGAACTCGCTCTGCTCGGACAAGACGGACACCTTCTTGCTCGACGTCACGCCGCTCTCGCTGCGCGTGGGGATCGCGGGCGGACTGACCGAGACCATCATCGAGCGCAACACGCCGGTTCCGACCGATCACACGCGGATGTTCACGACCGCGCACGATCACCAGGAGGGGGTCGCGGTCCGCATCTACCAGGGTGAGACGCGCGCGACCGAGGGGAACGAGCTGCTCGGAGAGTTCGAGTTCAGCGGCTTCGAGCCCGCCCCGCGGGGCGAGGTTCAGCTGGCGGTCACGTTCTCGCTCTCGACCGAAGGCATCGTCACCGTCCAGGCTCGGGACTCGAAGACGGGGGCCGAGCGCTCCACGCAGGTCAAGCTCTCGAGCGGACTCTCGGAGGATGAGATCGACCAGATCGTCCGGCGCGGCCGGACCGAGGACGTTGCGCAGCTTGCGGATGCCCCTGCGGGCCTTGCCGGACGCGACGCCCCGGAGCCGCCCGGCGGGACGGCGAGGGAGTCGATCCCCCTGCCCGAGGAGGACGGCGAGGAGATGATGCTCGTGCCTGAGGCGCAGGCACGGCAGGCTCCGCCCGGAGAGGACGACCTGTTCGGGACGATCGACGACGACCTGGACGTCATCGAGACGGGTACGGAGGCCGCGGCTGACGGCGATGACGAGCCGGAGTCGTAGGCGAGCCCTGGGACGGAAATCGAGATGAAGCCGGCAGAGATCCGCGCGCTGTCCCGCATGCTCGACCGCCTGGACTACTACAAGCTGCTCCGGGTGGATCCCGCTGCGCCGAACAGCGAGGTCCGCGTCGCCTACCGCCGGGCGCGGCGCCAGTTCCACCCCGACTCGTTCCTCAATTCAGATCCGGCGGTGCGCACCGCCGTCGACCGGATCGCCAAGCGCATCACCGAGAGCTACGTCGTGCTGCGCGACGCGCGCCGTCGCTCGAGCTACGACGACGCCCTCTCGAAGGGTGCCCTGCGCTACTCCCCCGAATCCGAGGAGTCCGCACGCGAGGCGGAGCAGGCCAAGCTCGGCTCCACTCCCAACGGAAAGCGCTTCTACGCACTCGCCGTCGAGGAAGAGCGCAACGGCGATCTCCCGCGCGCCATGGCCCACCTGAAGATGGCGCTCACCTTCGAGCCCGGAAACGAGCACTTCGAGAGCAAGATCGCGGAGCTCAGGGCCCGAGCGAAGGCGGCCAGAGGGGACTCCAAGTCACATTGACCTCGGCCCCGCACGCGGGCATCATCGCCGAGGACCTGGCACAACGACCCCGTCCGCGCACTCTGCAGCGGTCCGTGTGCCCTCGTGAGGAGACCCCCCAATGGCCGAACAGAATCCCGCGACCGGTCCACGACCGGTCGTCCCCTTCCTGAAGATCCCCGAAGGCGGTGATCCCTACCTGGAAGGGCACAAGTGCAAGAGCTGCAGCGCCGTCTTCCTGGGCGTGCGCAGCACCTGCTCCAGCTGCGGCGCGCGCGACCAGATCGAGGCCGTGCCGCTGTCGAACCGCGGAGAGGTCTACGTCTACTCGATCATTCACCGCTCGTTCCCCGGCATCGAGACGCCCTACGTCTCGACGGTCGTCGACCTCGAGGGAGGCGGGACCGTGAAGGGCAATCTGATCAACGTCGAGCCGAACCCCGAGAGCGTGAAGATGGGGATGCCGGTCGAGGTCGTCTATCAGATCGCCCCTCGCAAGGACGCCGAGGGAAACGAGTACCTGACCTATTACTTCCAGCCGCGAGCCTAGCGCGGGCGAGGAGATACCCATGAGCGAGAACGCGTATGTCGTCGGAGTCGACATGATCAAGTTCGGCCGGTTTCCGGACCGGGCCGTACCCGAGATCGGAGCCCAGTCCGCACTCATGGCGCTCGACGACGCGGGCCTCAAGATCCAGGACATGGAGGCGCTCTACTGCGGCAACCTGATGCAGGCCAACGCCATGGTCGGCCAGCGCATCCTGCACCTGATCGGTCAGACCGGGATTCCGGTCGTGAACTGCGCGAACGCCTGCGCGACGGGCGCAACCGCCTTCCGCGAGGGCTGGATGGCCGTCAAGGCCGGCGTGTACGACCTGGTGCTCTGCGTGGGCGTGGAGCAGATGGGCAAGGCGGGCCTGCTCGGCGGCGGCGGCGGCAGGACCGGCATCCCGACCGAGGGGCTGCTCGGATCCGGGACGATGCCGGCCGTATTCGCCGAGGCGGGCATGGAGCACGCGCGCAAGTACGGCACCACCTTCGAGCAGTTCGCGAAGGTCTCGGTGAAGAATCACCAACACTCCATGAAGAACCCGAAGGCGATGTACCAGATCGAGACCCCGCTCGACGTGGTCATGAACTCGGAGATGATCGCCTACCCGAACACCAAGCTGATGTGCTCGGTCAACGTGGACGGCTCGGCGGCGGCCGTGATCGCCTCGGAGCGCAAGGCGAAGGAGCTCGGCCTGATGCGCCGGGCAGTCAAGGTGTCGGCCTCGGTCCTGACCAGCGACCGCTACACCGAGCGCGATCTCACGCTGCCGGACGTGAACTCCTGCACTCGCGACGCGGTCAAGATCGCCTACGAGATGGCCGGCGTCGGTCCGGACGACATCGACCTCGTCGAGCTGCACGACTGCTTCGCGACCGCGGAGATCCTGCACTACGAGAACCTCGGCCTGTGCAAGGAGGGCGAGGCGGGTCGCATGATCGACGAGGGCGACGCGGCCCACGGCGGGCGCTGCCCGGTGAACGTCTCGGGCGGCCTCCTGTCGAAGGGTCACCCCCTCGGTGCGACCGGGATCGCGAACATCTACGAGGTCTCGACCCATCTTCGGGGCGAGGCGGGCGAACGTCAGGTCGAAGGCGCCAAGGTCGGCATGACGCACGTGATCGGCCTCGGCCAGGCCTGCGGCATCCACATCCTCGAGAAGGTGGCCGGCTGATCCGGATCGGATCCTGACGCGCGGGCCGGCCTCCCCCAGGGGAGCCGGCCCACCGAGTCAGCCCTCTTCGCCGCGCGCAGCCCGGACCGCCTCCGCCAGAGCCTCCCAGGCGAGCAGAGCGCAGCGCCGCCGCGAGGGGAAGCGCGAGACGCCCCGAAAAGCGAGGAGCCGGCGGTCCAGCTCGTCGCGAGGTTCCTCGCCGGCCACGAGCGCACGCGTCGCCCGGTCGAGCTCGCTGGCCTGGGCCAGGGTGCCGCCCCGGGTGAGCTCGGTCATCACGCTGCCCGCCGCGACAGCGATGCTGCAGCCGCGGGAGCGAGCCGAGACCTCGGCGATCCGCCCGCCCTCCAGGCGCACCTCGACCTTGACCTGATCGCCGCAGACGGGGTTGTCGACCAGGGCGAAGCCGTCGGGGTGCTCCAGCGGCCGGCGGTTCCGGGGGCTGCGGTAGTGATCGAGGATGACGTCGCGGTACAGGGCCTCGACCGGACCCGCCCCCTCGCCTACCGCGGACACTTGTCGTCGGCGAGCGGACCCTCGGGCACTTCGACGCCCGCCGCGGTCACCCTCACGCCCCTGACCTCCGCGAGCGGCCTGCCGCTCCCGCGGCCTCGCAGGTGCTGGACCACCTCGGCGATGATGGAGAGGGCGATCTCCTGGGGGGTCTCGGAGCCGACGTCGAGGCCACAGGGGGCGGAGACCTTGCTCAGCTCGTCCGGAGAGAAGCCGTCCTCGCGGAGGCGCTCCAGCAGCAGAGCGGTGCGCTTGGGGCTCGCCACCAGACCGACGTAGCCGGGCCCCTGGCGGAGGACGCGCTCGAGGGCCTCGTAGTCGCTCTTGTGCTGGGTGGTGATGACGACGCAGGTCGCGGCGTCGCACTCGACCTTGGCGTAGTCGGGGTCATCCGCGATGCGCACGTCTGCGGTGGGGAACGCCTCGGGAGTCGCGAGCGGGTCGTGCACCGTGACGTGCAGCTCGAGCAGCGAGGCGATGCGCGCAGTCGTCTCGGCGATCTTGCCGTGGCCCAGGACCCAGAGCTTGGGTGCGGGGATCACGGGTTCAACGTAAACGTTCATGAATCCGCCGCAAGGCATTCCCACACCTAGCACTTCGTCATCCAGATCGAGGCGAATCAGGCGCGGCCGGCGCTCCTCGAGCGCGGCCATCGCCGCGTCCCGAACCGTGGACTCGGCGCACCCGCCCCCGACCCAGCCGAAGACGAGCTGGCCCCGGGCGTCGATGATGGCCTTGGCCCCGGGACGCGCCGAGGCGCTGCCTTCGACCGAGACGACGGTCGCCACGGCGAAGCGCTCCCCCGCCTCCGCCAGTGCGGCGAAGCGGCGCGCGAAATCGATCGGAGCCGGCCCGCTCATCGTATCGCCAGTCTACGCATGGGGATTTCCAGCGCCAAGCGGGCCGCGCTACCATGCGGCGCCGGAGCCGGACCGGAGCCTGGCGAGACAGGCAGCGCGAAGCCCGCCCGGCCCCGGACCTACCTGAACTGGAGCTGTGCGCCCGTGCAAGAGCCGCCGGACCGATCGAGGACGACTCGATGACACCCGCGCGGGCTCGGGCGGGCGGCCTCGGCCGCCGGCTCGCCCTCGGAGCCGGGCTGGCCCTCGCGCTCTCCGGCTCGTTGGAGTCGCTCGCCGCGGACGAGGCCCAGCGCTCCCGGCGACCCGGCCGCCCCCTGCCCCGCTTCGAGGCGCGAACCTTCGCCGGGGAGCCGTTCGGCAGCGATCGCCTGGGCGGCCGGCGAGCCCTGATCTACGTGTTCGCCTCGACGGACCGGGACGCGGACGGGATCGCAGCGCTGGTTCAGCGCCTCGCGCCGGACGCGCGCGGAGCCAACGTACAGGTCCTGGGGGTGAGTCGGGACCTGGACCCGGGCCGCGGGCGCGCCTTTGCCGCGCGACACGCGTTCGAGTTTCCGGTCGCCGACGACGCGAGCCTGGCGCTCTCGCGGAAGCTGCACGCGCCCCCGGGAGAATCCCTGATCCTGCTCGTCGACGCCGAGGGCTGGGTCGTCGGGGGCGTGGCCGGCTTCGCCCCCGAGGTCGCGGATCCGGAGCAGTTCTACGAGCGCTCGATCCGCGAGTCGCTCCGCCTGGCCCGGACGGGCGAGTCCGTGCAGCCCGAGCTCGGGCTGCTGCCTCCCGCGCCGCCGTTCCGCGTCGAGTCGCTCGACGGGAGCGAGCTCCAAAGCGCCGAGCTGGCGGGGCGGGTGGTGGCGCTCGTGTTCTATCTCCCGACCTGCCCCCACTGCCACGAGCTGCTCCGCTTCCTCGAGAAGCTGCAGGGCGAGCTCGGCGAGCAGGGGCTCTCCGTGGTCGCGGTGAGCGTGCGCAATCGCCGCTACGTCATCGAGAACATGCTGAAGCAGCTCGGGCTCACGTTCCCGACCTACGTCGACCCGACGCGGGAGACGCAGAAGGCCTACGCGTTCCAGGCGCGGGTGCCGGACAGCGTCGTGATCGACCGGGGCGGGCGCGTCTTCGCGCGCCACCATGGCTCCGAGCCACGCATCCAGGCGCTCCTGACCATGGAAGTTCGCCACCTGCTGGGCATCGAGAACCCGATCCTGCTGGATCAGAAGGGCTACAGCGGCACCGACGTCTGCCGCGCCTGCCACCCGGCGCAGTACGCCACCTGGTCGCTCACGCCACACGCCTACACCTTCCAGAGCCTCGCGGAGCACGGCGAGGCTCGCAATCCAGAGTGCCTCGCCTGTCACACCGTCGGCTTCGACCAGCCTGGCGGCTACAGCCTCGAGACGCCCTACCCGTTTCTCGAGGACATCGGGTGCGAGAACTGTCACGGTCGCGGCGGACCGCACCAGTCTCCCAAGCTCGTCGCCAAGGACTATCAGGCCGTTTGCGAGACCTGCCACACCGAGAAGCACTCGCTGAACTTCGTCTTCGCGGAGCGGCTTCCGACCGTGTCGCACGCGGCAAACCTGCACCTCGCGAGCCTCTCCCTGGAGGAGCGGCAACAGCTGGTCGAGCGGCGCGACCAGCGCGAGCGGCGTCTCTTCGAGCCGGGCCCGTTCGTGGGATCGGCGGCGTGCGAGAAGTGCCACCTGCCGCAGTTCGAGATCTGGAGCCAGGGGCCCCACTCCCGCGCGTTCGCGTCGCTCGAGACCAAGGGGGAGCACGAGAACGCCCAGTGCATGGCGTGCCACACCACCGGCTTCGAGCAGCAGGGAGGCTTCCCCGGCGGAGGGGGCGGCCTGGTCAACGTCGGCTGCGAGAGCTGTCACGGTCCGGGCGGCAATCACGCCAAGGAGGAGCCGCCCCTGAAGGGGTCGATCCTCGGGCTCGCCGACAAGTGCGACAGCTGCGTGATCCTGCAGATCTGCGGCTCCTGCCACGACGAGCAGAACGACCCAGACTTCGAGTTCCGGCTGCAGGAGAAGATCGACCAGATCCGTCACGGACACGCCCAGGCGACGGCGGCGGCGCCGTGAGCTCGACGCGCGCCGAGATCCTGGAGCAGATCCGGGCCGCGCTCGCGGGCCTCCGGGAGGAGGGGGTGGACTTCATCCCCGCGGCCGAGCGCGCCGATGCGATCGAGGAACGCGCAGGGGCTTCGGACGCGGATCGCGCGACCGAGCTCGCCCGGGTGCAGCGGGAGCTCGGCGAGTGCACGCGCTGCGCGCTCCACGAGGGCCGAGGCAGCATCGTGTTCGGCGAGGGGAGCGCGGAGGCCGAGGTCGTCTTCATCGGTGAGGGCCCCGGGGCCGAGGAGGATCGGACCGGCCGGCCGTTCGTGGGCCGCGCGGGTGAGCTCCTGAACCGGATGATCGAGGCGGTGGGCTGGCGGCGCGAGGAGGTCTACATCTGCAACATCGTGAAGTGCCGGCCGCCGCAGAACCGCGATCCGAAGCTCGACGAGGTCGCCGCCTGCGCGCCGTTCCTGGCAGGACAGATCCGGGCGATCCGGCCCAAGGCGATCGTGACGCTCGGAAAGCCGGCCATCTCGACGCTGCTCGGCCGCCAGGTCGCGATCACGCGCGAGCGTGGCCATTGGCAGGAGTGGAACGGTATCCCGGTGATGCCCACGTTCCATCCGGCCTTCCTGCTGCGGAGCTACACGCGCGACAACCGACAGGCCGTGTGGGACGACCTGCGCGCAGTGCGCGCACGCGTCGATCCCGGAGCGGAGTAGCGGCGCGGTGCGCCCCACAGTGGTGCTCCTGCTGGCCCTGGTCGCGAGCGCGCCGGCCGCCGCCGAGCCGGTCGAGCTCTCGGCGGGGTTCGCCGCGGTCCCGCTCCCGATCCCCGAAGGCGGAGCCATGGCCGGCTACGGGGGGCTGCGGAACCGCACCGCGACGGGTGTCCTCGACCCCCCGGAAGCGCGCGCGCTCGTTCTCGACGGCAACGGACTGCGGGTCGCGATCGTCGCCCTCGACGTGCTGATCGCCCGCCCGCGGCTCCGCAACGACCTGCAGGAGCGAGTCGTCGGTCTCGACGTGGACTCGCTCATCCTCGTGGCGACGCACACGCACTCCGGACCCGGTGGCTACGAGCCGGGCTGGCTGGCGGGCCGCGTGACGGGGGCCTCTCACGAGCCCGGTGCCGCGGAGCGGCTGGCGAGCGCGGCCACGCTCGCGGTCGAGATTGCCGTCGGACAGCTGTCGCCGGCACGCGTGGCGGTGGACCTGGCGAGTGTCGAGCTCGCGGAGAACCGGCGCTACCCCGACGGGCCCAAGGAGACGGCGCTCCCATTGCTGCGCGTCGACTTCTCGGACGGGAGCGACCCGGCCGTCCTGTTCGCATTCGCGGCACACCCGATCGTGCTGTCGAACCGGAGCCGCGACTACTCGGCGGACTACGTGGGCGCGGCGCGGGAGCGGCTCTCGCTGGCCGGCTGGCGGCCGATCTTCATCCCGGGTCCCCTCGGAGACCAGCAGCCGACCAGCCTGCTCGGGCCGCTCTGGCCCGACGAGCTCGAGCTCCAGCGGGAGCAGGCGCGCGAGATCGGCGGCCGGCTCGCGGATGCCGTGCTCGCGGGAGTCGCCGAGCTGGAGTCGGCTGCGCCGAGCGCGTTCCGCGTAGCCGAACGCTGGGTCGATGTGCCGGATTCGGGCATCCGCCGGTTCTGCCCGCTCTGGTGGTTCTCGCCTCTGGTGCGGCGCGGCCTGTCTCGCTACCTGTCGCCCCAGGTCCCATTCGTCGCGGTCCAGCTCGACGACGCGCTCCTGCTCGCGCTGCCCGCAGAGCCGGCGAGCTCCGTCGGAAACGCCTTGCGCGCGGAGGCCAGCGAGGGGAACGTCCCGTTCGTGGTCGCCCACGCCAACGACTGGATGGGCTACGCCGTGTCGCCCGAAGAGTACGCGCGCGGTGGCTACGAGGCCTGCATGTCCTTCTTCGGACCCGACTTCGGCCCGTGGCTGGTCGACGAGGCGGTGCGCACCGCCGAGCGCGTCCAGCCGGGAGGCGGCGTCGGACTCCCGCCCGGGGCGGCCGGCGGGACGGAGCCGGTCGCGGCGGAGAGACCGTGACCTCCCTCGACACCGCGGTGTGTGGGATCGTGCTGCACCCGGCCGGTCACACGCTGTCGCCCGCGATCCATGCGGAGGCGTACCGGGAGCTCGGCCTCGACGCGGTCTACCTGCCCTTCGACGTTCCGCCGGGCCAGCTCGCCGCGGCGGTCGCGGGGATGCGCGCGCTCCGCCTGCGGCAGCTCTCGGTCTCTCTGCCCCACAAGGAGGCGGTGCTGGAGCTGGCCGACCGGGTCTCACCGGCCGCCCGCCGGATCGGTGCGGCGAACACGCTGACCCGCGTCGACGACCTCGTCGTCGCCGACAACACCGACTGGCTCGGCGTCACCCGCACGCTCGAGGCGCACGGACCCTGGTCGGGCCGGAGCGCGACGGTTCTGGGAGCGGGCGGCGGCGCGCGCGCCGTCGTCTACGCGCTCGCCGAGCTCGGAGTCGAGATCACGGTCGTGAACCGCACACCCAAGCGCGCGGCACAGCTGACCCACGAGCTGGGCGGCCGCGTCGGTACCGGCGACGAGCCGTGGGATCTGCTCGTGAACGCGACGCCGGTGGGGATGCAGCCGGAGAGCGAGGCGACTCCGTTCCCGGCCGGACAGCTGCGGCCCGAGTCCTGGGTGTTCGACACGGTCTACCGGCCGCTCGAGACGCGCCTGCTGGCCGAGGCGAAGCAGCGCGGCTGTCGAACGCTGGACGGTCTCGACATGCTGGTGCACCAGGCCGTCGAGCAGCTCCACCTTTGGACCGGCCGCTCCCCCACCTTCCAGCGCCTCCGCCAAGCCGCCGAACGCGCCCTTTAAGCTCTCCCCCGGCAAACCTGGTCCGGCGGTCTGCAGTCGGTCCGTGTAGGCGTCCTGCGGTCCTCCGACGGGCACTCGAGTCCGCGAGGAACGGTTCGTTCGGAACCCCGGTGCCTGAACCCAGGGGCAGTGGGTGCCCGGCGGAGGACCGCAGGACGCCGGCCCTGGCCCGAGGCGACCAGCGCGCCAACTGCAGGGCGCCGGACACTGATGCACCGAGGTAGGTGGGGAGTCAGAGCTTCAGGAGATCGGCGACGCGCTCGCGGTGGTGGGTGGGGTCGCCGTAGGTCACCTCGATCGCCTTGGCTCGCTTGAAGTACAGGTGGCAGTCGTACTCCCAGGTGAACCCGACACCGCCGTGGATCTGGATGTTCTCGGCGCTGCAGTGGCGGTACGCGTCGCTCGTGTAGGCCTTGGCCATGGCCGCCGCGAGCGGCGCCTCTTCGAGATCTTCCGCAACGGCCCAGGCCGCGTAGTAGGTGATCGACTTCGAGGACTCGACCTCGATCAACATGTCCGCGCACTTGTGCTTGATCGCCTGGTGCACGCCGATCGGCTTCCCGAACTGGATACGCTCCTTGGCATAGCTCACGGAGTCCTCGAGGACTTTCTCCGATCCGCCTACAGCCTCTGCCGAAAGTGCGACGAGCGTGCGGTCGCGGACCCACTCCCAGGTGCGCCAGCCGACGCCCTCCGGAGCGAGCAGCTCGCCGCGCGCGCCGTCGAGCTGGATCTCAGCGATGCGGCGCGTCTGGTCCATCGACTCGAGCGGGACGACGTTGACGCCCGCGTCCTCACGATCCACGAGCAGCAGTGCGATGCCCGCCGCCCCGTCTCCCCCCGTGCGCGCCGCGACGACCAGGCGGTTCGCATTCTGCCCGTCGGGCACGAACAGCTTGGTGCCGTTCAGGCGGTAGGCGGCGCCGTCCTTTTCGGCGAGCGTCTGGATCTCGCCGGCCTCCTCGGTGCCGGACTCTTCGGTGATCGCGAACGAGAGGACCAGATCGCCCTGCGAGACCGCCGGCAGGATCTCCTTCTGCTGTGTGTCGCTCCCCGAGTGGAGCACCGCGAGCGTGCCCTGGAGCGTGCCGAGAAAGGGGGACGGGAGCAGCGAGCGCCCCGTCTCCTCGAGAATCACGATCAGGTCGACGAAGCCGAGCCCGGCCCCGCCGTGCTCCTCGGGAACCAGGAGTCCGAGCCAGCCGAGCTCCGCCATCTGCTTCCAGAGCGCCGGCCGGTACCCGATCCGATCCTCCATGAGCTCCCGCACGACCGTCATCGGACACTCGTTCTCGAGGAACTCTCGCGCCGTGGACCGAAGGAACTCCTGCTCTTCCGTGAACCCGAAATTCATCCCGGACTCCCCCGTGCGACCCGAACGGGGTCGAGGCGGCGCGATGGTACCCTGGCGCCGAATTCCGAGTCAACGCAGCTCGTTTTGCGTAAACTCCCGTCTCGACGCGGATTTCCTGCCGCGAAGGACCCCGTGAGCGCCAAGGTCGAAGCGAAGCGAGTCACCAAGCGATTCGGCGAGCTGGTCGCTCTCGACAGCTTCAGCGTCGAGATCCTCGCGGGGGAGATCTTCGGGCTGATCGGTCCGAACGGGGCGGGCAAGACCACGTTCCTGCGGGTGCTGACCGGCTACTGGCTGCCGACCTCGGGCGACCTGCACGTCGACGGCCACTCGGTGGTCGACGATCCGGCCGCCGTCCAGCAACGCATCGGCTACGCGTGCGAGCAGCCGAAGCTGTACATGGATCACCGGGTCGACAGCTTCCTGCGGCTGATGGGTGAGCTCCGAGGACTTCGCGGTGCACTGCTCGCCGAGGCGGTGGAGCGAAGCGTGGACCGCTTCGGGCTAGAGGAGGTGCGGCGCCGGCGCATCGGGCTGCTCTCGAAGGGCTTCCGCCAGCGCGTCTCGCTCGCGCAGGCGATGATCCACGATCCGTCGCTGCTGGTGGTCGACGAGCCGACCGTCGGGCTCGATCCGCGCCAGCAGATCGAGCTCCGGAGGCTCATCCAGGCGCTCGGTGTCGAGCACACGGTCGTGCTGTGCACGCACCAGCTGCGCGAGGCCGAGGCGGTGTGTGACCGCGTCGCGCTGCTGCATCGCGGCAGGCTGCGGACGATCGCCTCCGGCGACGAGTTCCGGGAGGGCGGCAGCCTCGAGAAGCTCTTCCTCGAGTACACGGCCGAGGTGGAGGACGCATGACACAGCGTCTCTGGGCCCTGTTCCGCAAGGAGCTCCGGAGCCTCTTCGCGTCTCCGATCGCATACATCGTCCTTACCGCCTTCGTCTCGCTCTCGGGGATCTTCTTCTTCCAGCACCTGACCGCCTACAACCGCCTGCTCTTCGTCTTCCACTCCGAGCAGGCGACGGGGTTCGGCTTCGACAGCGGGACCGTGCCGATCCAGGTGAACATCCGGGAGGAGCTGTTCATTCCGGCGGCAAACGACTTCGCGCTCATGCTCCTCGTCCTGATCCCGCTCGTCACGATGCGGGTCTTCGCGGACGAGAAGGCGCACGGCACCGACGAGCTGCTGCTCACGACACCGCTCCGCCCCTGGGAGGTGGCGGTCGCCAAGCACCTGTCGACCTATGTGTTCGTGTTCCTCATGCTGGCCGTGAGCGCCATCTATCCGGCCGTCGCGATCCAGGAGGGCCGCCTCGGCCTGGGGCACCTCGCGGCCCTGCTCGTCGGACAGCTCGGCTTCGCGACCGCCGTCGCCGCGATCGGGCTTGCCTGCTCATCGCTCACCCGGAGCCAGATCGTGGCCGCGGTGCTCGGATACGCCATTCCGTTCGTGCTGCTCGACTTCGGCTGGCTGGAGCCCGTGCTGAGCGCCGGTGTGGCAGAGATGCTCCGCGAGCTCGCGCTCCAGCCTCACATCGACAGCTTTGCGCGCGGCCTGATCGAGTTCCGAAACCTCGTCTACTTCTCGGGCATCGTCGTCATCGGATACACCGTCTCGCTCTCCTCGATGGAGCTCGGGAGGGCGCGCTAGATGCAGTTCCTCGCCGCCGCCGGACTCGTGATGCTCCTGACCGGAATTGCCTCGTACTACGCGACCGGGCGCGAGCTCAGCCTCTTCTTCCTCGGGAACATCGTGATCGGTCCGCTGCTGATCCTGGTCGCCGGGATCGCGCAGGCGCGCAGCTTCCGGGGCTTCAGTGGCGCGCTCTCCCGGCGGGTGGTCGTGCGCCAGTCGGCGATCCTGGCGGCGGTCGTCGTCCTCGTTCTCGCATTGGGGCATGCCGCGCAGCGCTGGAGCTTCAAGCTCGACCTCTCGATGGACAGCGAGTACACGCTCTCGGACCAGACCGTGCAGCTCTGCGCCGAGCTCACGCGTGGCGACCTCGGAGACATCGAGCTGCTCTTCTTCGAGGAGACCAAGCTCTCGTCCCAGATCGAGCCGCTGATCCGCGCCTACGAGGACCGCTGCCCGAACGTCGCGGTGCGCTTTCTCACCTCCAAGGAGGCACCGCCCCCGGCCCAGTCGATCCTGAACCAGTACGACACCACGCTCGTCGGCTGCGCGCGCGGCCGTTGCGAGCCGGTGGGATTTCCGTCGGAAGAGAACATCACCAACGCGATCCTGCGACTGTCGCGCAAGGAGCAGATCACGGCGTACTTCCTGCTCGGCCACGGCGAGGTGAATCTCCGGAGCGAGGCCGAACACGGATTCTCGGGGCTCGCATCGGTCCTGGCCGCCGAGGGCATCGACGCACGGGGCTGGATCGGGCCGGCGCAGCCCGGGGTGCCGGAAGAGGCCTCCCTCGTGATCGTGGCGGCGCCGGAGCGTGACCTGCTGCCCGACGAGCTGGAAGCGTTGGACCACTACCTGAACGGAGGAGGACGCCTCCTGGTGCTGCTCGAGCCCGGCCTGGAGACCAGTCTGGACGGTCTGCTCGCGCGCTGGGGCTTCGCTCTCCCCGCCGGCGTGGTCGTCGATCTCGCGACCAGCCCGCTCCTCGAAGAGGCGCGACCCGTGAGCCTGCTGGTCAACAGCTTCGGGTCCCACCCGATTACGCGCCCCCTCGGCCGCCGCACGATGCTGCTGATGCCCAGCGCGCGCATCGTGCGTCCCGAGCGCAAGCCGGAGCCGGACGACCGACTGACCGCCCTCGCCTACGCGAGTCCGCGCTCGTGGGGGGAGAGCGACGTCCAGGCCGCGCTCGCAGACCGACCGATTCAACGCGACCCCGGGGAGCCGGGCGGTCGGGAGCTTCCGGTGGCGGCCGCCGGCCAGTTTCCGCGCGGCGAGACCGAGACCCGAATCGTGGTCGTCGGCGATCGCGACTTCGCCTCGAACCGGCTGCTCGGATCGCTCTACAACCGCGACCTGCTCCTGAACTCCGTGCTCTGGCTGGTGGAGGACGAGACGCACATCGCGATCCGCGCCAAGCTCTGGACCCCCGTCCAGCACCCCCTCACCGTCCAGCAGACCCTCGCCTACTTCTACTTCCTCGCCTTCGCCCTTCCCGAGGTGCTCCTGCTGCTCGGCATCCGCGCCTGGTACCGCCAGCGGCAGTAGCCGGCGGGGGCGTGCCGGGTCAGGCCCGGCGACACCGGAGGCGCAGGAGCCAGTAGGCAGGGAACGCCGTCGCGGCGATCAACAGGCCGAGACCGGACTCGACGGGGCGCTCCAGCAGCGTGTTCACCCACAGGCCGAGGCTCGCGGCCACGTAGACAGCCGGCACCCAGGGGTAGCCCCAGGTCTCCCAGGGACGCTCGAGGTCGGGGCGCTGGCGCAGCCGGAACAGCGCCAGCCCGTCGAGCACCATCAGCGTGATCACGGCGAAGGTGGTGTA
Source organism: uncultured Myxococcales bacterium (assembly GCA_964557495.1). GTDB lineage: Bacteria > Myxococcota_A > UBA9160 > SZUA-336 > SZUA-336 > CAZLBF01. Next base: position 19,137 of record CAZLBF010000073.1, read on the forward strand.
GGTGAGGATCGCGTCGAAGCTCCCCGTCACCAGGAGGAGCGATGCGACCAGCGCCTGCGCGAGGAGCGCGATGTCGGGAGTGAACCGCTCCGGATGCACGCTGGCCAGACCCGGCGGAAGCGTTCGATCGAGCGCCATCGCGTACACGATGCGCGCACCCACGAGGATCGTCGCGTTCAGGCACCCGACGATCGAGACGAGCACGAGGCCCGCCGCCAGCTGCCCGCCCACCGCTCCGAAGAGCGCCGTGGATGCGGACTCGGCGATGCGCACGACGCCGGCACGGCTGCCGTCGCTGGCGATGCTGTACATCTCGCCCACGGGGACCGCGTACAGGTAGACGACGTTGATCAGGAGATAGAGCGCGGTCACCAGCGCGGTGCCCACGACCAAAGCCCTCGGCAGCGTCCGGGCGGGCTCGCGAAGCTCGGATGCGATGTAGATCGGCGCGTTCCATCCGAGATAGGTGAAGAGGATCGGCACCATCGCGACACCGACCCCCGTGACGAGCCCGATTCCGTGCAGCGGAGCGCCGTCGACGGGAGCCGCCTCGAGGATCCGCGACCATTCGCCGACGCCGATCAGCGGCCCCGCGAGGCAGACCAGCGCGAGCGCCGCGACCTTCGCCAGGGTGACGAGGTTCTGAAAGCGGGCGCCCTCGCGCAGCCCGGACCAGCACAGCAGGGTGCACCCCCAGACTGCGACCAGCGAAGTCGCCTGTGCCGGTCCCAGCCGGAACGGCCCGGCCGCAACCCAGAGGCGATCGGGTGCGAGGCTCTCCGAGAAGACCGCGAGGTACTCGGCCAGGCCCGCGGCGAGCGTCCCGACCGTCCCGCAGTACACGACGAAGAAGGTGAGCCAGCCCGCGAAGAACCCGACGAGGGGATGAAACGCCTCGCGCAGGTAGACGTAGTCGCCGCCCGCGTGCGGGAGCGAGGCGCCCATCTCTGCATTCGTGAGCGCCCCCGCGGCCGAGATCAGTCCACCCAGCAGCCAGGCGACGAGCAGCCAGATCGGGTCCGGCAGCGCGGCGGCGACGAGTCCAGACGTGGTGAAGATCCCGACCCCGATCACGCTTCCCGCGACGATCATGGTCGTGTCGAAGAGGCCGAGCTCCCGCCGTAGCCGGTCCTCGATTGGAGGCTCAGGCACCCCCCCGGCCCCCGACGTAGATCAGCGCTACCACCGCGACGACCCACAGCAGGAGCGTGAGGCGCAAAGGCCCGTCGGCGACGACCGCACGCGCCGGGTTCTCCGCGACGCTCGACTCGGCCGTCAGGGTCAGGTACCGGAATACGCCGTAGACGACGAACGGGACCGTCGCATACAGGTAGTCGACTCCGAACTTCTCGCGGACCTCGGGCGAGAGCGTGTACAGGCAGTAGGAGACGATCGTGACGGCGACGAGGATCGTCATCATGTGGTCCAGCACGTCGAGGCTGTAGCCGCGCGTCGCGGGTCTCGACGTCGCTGCCGCTTCGACGGAGGCGATCTCGGCGCGTCGCTTGGCCAGCGCGAGAAAGAGCATCAGCATGAACGTGCAGAGAACGAGCCAGGGCGAGATCGCCACGTCGATCGCGGCCGCGCCCACGACGGCGCGAAGCACGAATCCGAGCGCGATGGCGATCACGTCGACGATCGGGATGTGCTTGAGCCCGAAGGTGTAGGCCAGGCTCAGGCAGAGGTAGGCCGCGGTGATGAGCAGCACGTCGGGTCCCAGGCGCGCCGCTCCCCCGAGGGCGGCGACCGCGAGCGCGAGTGACGCGACGACCGCCGCCGGGACCGCGATCTCGCCCGAGGCGATCGGGCGGAAGCGCTTGACCGGGTGCAGGCGGTCCCGAGCCCGGTCCATGACGTCATTCAGGACGTAGGCTGAGCTACTGGCGCCGCAGAAGATCAGGAAGACCGCGCAGGAGAGGAGCAGCGCCTCGGGGTCGAAGAGCTGGAGGCCGAAGACCGCACCCGCGAAGACCACGACGTTCTTGAGCCACTGGTCGGGCCGGAGCTCCGACACCCAGAGACCCAACCGGGAGCGCCGAGCCCCTCCCTCGGCAGACTCGCGCTTTGCCTCCATCCGGCTCCTCTCCTGGGGTGGGGCCGGGGGAGGGTACCGGCCCTACGCCAGCGGGCCAAGCCATCGAATCGGGGCGAGGCGCCCTGCGTCTCCAGACCCGGGCCGCCGAGACCGAAGTGGGTTCGGAGTGGCGGCAGCCAGACTTCGGCAATAGGATGACCGCCCGCGCCCGGGGCGCCGGGCCACGAAAGGAGAGATTCGATGCGAAAGATCGGTCAGGCGGCAGCCGTCGCGCTGCTGGCACTCGGGGTCGCGGCCTGCGGTCCGACGCAGGAGCAGACCACCCAGCTGCTGGAGCAGCAGGCGGAGATCCTCGAGCGGCTGGCGAAGCTCGAGGAGGGTCAGGGGAAGCTCATGGAGGGACGCCCCGCCGCCCGGCGGCGTCCAACCGAGGACTACGACAAGGTGTACGAGATCCCGGTCGCCGGCTCGCCGATCCTGGGCAATCCCGACGCACCGATCACGGTCGTCGAGTTCTCCGACTTCCAGTGCCCCTTCTGCGCCAGGACCGCGCCGCTCATCAAGCAGGTGCAGGACAAGTACGGCGACAAGGTCCGGGTCGTGTACAAGCACTTCCCGCTCCAGTTCCACGCCGCGGCGCGACCCGCCGCGATCGCATCCATCGCAGCCCAGGAGCAGGGCAAGTTCTGGGAGATGCACGACGTGCTCTTCGAGAATACGACCTCCCTCTCCGAGGCCAAGATGGATGACTACGCGCAGCAGGCCGGACTGGACGTGGAGCGCTTCAAGGCCGACTACGCCCAGAAGAAGACCGAGTACGACGCGCGCGTCACCGCCGAGTACCAGGAGGGCGTCGCTGCCGCGGTGCGCGGAACTCCGACCCTGTACATCAACGGCCGGAAGGTGCGCGAGCGCTCACTCGCGGGGATGAGCACGCTGATCGATGCGGAGCTGAAGCAGCAGGGGTCCTGAGAGCTCTGATCCCTGGATTCCGTCTTTGAGGCGGCGCTCGAGGCGCCCTCCTATGCGGGGGGCGCCTCGAGCGCCGCGAAGAAGGCTCGAATGCGCGCGCCGTTCGCGCCGAGGTCGCTCTGTCCGACGCGCGACCTCGAGCGCACATCGACCACGGATCCGTGCGAGTCCGGCCGGATGCGGATCGCGAGGTCGTCGTTGAAGCGGAAGATCCGGCTCGTGGAAACGGCCTGGATGAGCCCCTCGGCCGGGTCCTCGGAGACGATCTGCCAGCTCGGCATGCGCCGCGCCGTCTCCAGCGCTCGCGCGAAGACGTCGGACGGGGGCCGCTCCATGCGCAGCGGCGCGAGGTCGGGGTACGCCTCTCGCTGCAGCTCGACGAACTCCTCGGGGTAGGTCTTCCCCGCCGCCGGACCGCTGGTGAAGCCGGGCGGATCCTCGAGATTCGTGGTGACGTCGTTGAAGGGGTACGTCGGCTGGCCGCCTCCCGCCCGGAGCAGGAAGACACACAGGATCACCGCGACGGGGAAGAGGGCCGCCCGGACGGCTCGACGCCGCCAGGGGCTTCCGCGCAGCGCCGCGATCGCGGAGGCGCCGGCCAGGGCGATCGCACTCACCAGCGCGACCACGATACCCAATGCGAAGAGCCTGAAGCCGAGCCACGGGCTCAGCAGGCCCGTGAACGCACCGAGCATGCCCGCGATCACGAGCGCGGCGACGAGAATGGAAGGGAAGCTCCACAGACGCGACATGTCTTCCTCCTGGGGACCGCAGCCATTCTAGCCCGCCGTTGACGCCCGGAGACAAGCGCGATCGGGCGCGGTAGGGTCAGGCGCCGAAACATGGCTCACGCCCATCAGCATCACGGCAATGATAGTCTCCGCGGCGAGACCCAGCTGCGTGCGGTCCGAGCCGCGTTCGCGATCACGGTGACGGTGCTCTGCGTGGAGGCGGTCGGCGGGGTTCTGACCGGCTCGGTGGCGCTCCTCGCAGACGCCGGCCACATGCTCACCGACGCGGGCGCCCTGGGGGTCGCGATGTTCGCCTCGTGGCTGAGCCTCCGACCCCGCACCGCGAGCAAGAGCTTCGGCTACGGCCGGGCGGAGATCCTGGCCGCGCTCGGAAACGGGCTGCTCCTGGGGGGGGTGAGCGTGGCGATCGCGATCGAGTCGATCGAGCGGCTGCGCGATCCCGTGGACATCGACGCGGTGCCGATGATCGCGATCGCCTGCGTCGGCCTGCTGGCGAACATCGCCTCGGCGGTGATTCTCGCGCGCAGCGGGAGCGACAACCTGAACATCCGCGCCGCACTCGCCCACGTGATCGGCGACGCGTTCGGCTCCGTCGCGGCGATCCTGGCGGGCCTCTTGGTGCTCCTCGCCGGGATCCGCTCCGCCGATGCCGGGGCGGGCCTCCTCATCGCGGCGCTCCTCGTGCTGAGCGCGATTCGGCTGGTCCGGGAGTCGGTCGACATCCTGCTCGAGGGGGCGCCGAGCGACCTGAACCTGGAGAAGATCGCGAGCGAGGTCGCGAGGCTGCCGGGCGTGGACGGGATCCACGATCTCCACATCTGGACGGTCACCTCGGGATTCCACGCGATGAGCGGCCACGTCGACCTCGAGTCCGGGGCCGACCCGGACTCGGTTCGCCGCGCGGTTCACCAGCTGCTCCACAACGACTACGACATCGAGCACACCACCATCCAGACGGAGGCCCCGCCGGATTTGCTCGAGATCCAGCGAGACCCGCCCGCGAACCCCTGAGTCGCCTTTCGCGCAGACGGGCGAGCGGTCCGGGCCGCTGCGGCTATAATGGCGCCCGCAGCGGCGGGGCCTCGCCGTAAGCCGAGAGGAGCGCGTGGCAAAGAAGGACCTGATTCAGGTCTCCGGGACGGTCGAGAAGATCATCGGGGGCGGCCGCTATCGAATCAAGCTCGACAACGGCCACGTGATCACCGCCCAGCTGTCCGGACGCATGCGTCGCTTCCACATCCGCGTGATCGTGGGAGATCGCGTCCAGTGCGGCGTCTCGCCCTACGACCCCACGCACGGCTTCATCACGTACCGCGAGCCCCCGGGATCGCGCCCCCAGAGCAACTGACGAACCGCCGCGGCGCCTCGCCACCGCGCGCCACGCTCGCGGCTCTCACGCGCGCAGCGCCCGGCCGAGCTTCTTGCGGTTGCGGTTGACGTCTCTCAGGTAGTCGATGCCCGCCTCGGCGATGTCGTCGCCGACCGTGCCGTCGCTCTCGCCCGCGAGCTCGTCCATGTCGACCCACTGGGCGTACACGTGCTTGGTGCGGTCGGTGATGATCCCGCCCTTGAGCAGCGTCTTGATCAGCACCCGGAAGATGTTCGTGCTCTCGGTCATGGACTGGCGGCGGTCCTCGTCGCTGAACGCCTCGAGCACCGCGCTTCGCACCCACTGCCAGTCCAGTCCGAACGGCGCATAGATCACCTGCTTTTGCTCGGAGTTGACCAGGTTGAGCAGGATGGTCTGGAAGCACTGCGCCGCCCAGAGCTCGACCTTCTCGTGCTCCTCCTCGGTGAGCTTGGGCACGGTCTTGTCCGCCCAGATCTTCCCGAACTTGTGGTGGAAGGCCTCGTCCGTCATCACGAGCTGCACCAGCTTGCGCAGCAGCGGATCCCGGGTCTTCGAGTGCAGGGTCGCGAAGGCGCCCATCGCCAGGCCTTCGATCAGCATGTTCATGCCGACGAGCTTCTTGTAGACCTCGGGTGCCAGGACGAGCTCGTTCATCAGGCTGCCGAGGGTCGGCCCGACGGGCAGCGGCGTGCCCCAGCGCTCGGCGATGTAGCGCGTGAAGGCGTTCACGTGACGCGCCTCCTCGCGCGCCTGGTTCGTCGCGTACTCCTGGGCGCCGGGGTCGCGCAGGATCTGGGCGAGGCTGACCGAGAGCGAGAGCGCGCCCTGCTCGCCGTGCAGGATGCTCGAGAGCTGCCAGCGCGAGGACTCGTTGGCGAGGGCGATCTGCTCCCCCTCGTCCAGCTTCTCAGCCACCGCACAGTTGAGCTCCACCACGAAATCGCGGGGCATCAGCAGCTCGTCCTTCAGGTTGAACGGCTGGTCGAACTGGAGGTAGCGCTCGTCGTTGGGATCCCAGAAGTGGTCCACGGTCCCGGAGATGATCGCGTCGAAGTCGTCGTGACGGTCCATGTACCGCTCGACCTCGACCATCGCCGGGAAGTCGTCGCGATCCACGGTGTTGTATGCGGGGTCGTGGGTGATGTGCTCAGCCAAGTGGGTCCTCCGTTCCCGGGCTCAGCCCGGTCAGCTGAAGTCGACTCAGGGTCTCGATGACGTCGCTTTGCGGGGCCCGTCCCGGCTCCTCGGCCCACCACGCCATCACGCGCGCAATCATTCCGACCAACGCCTGCGCCGCGACCGCGGAGTCGAGCGCGCGCTCCAGCACTCCGTCGGCGATCTGCCCATCCAGGCGGCCCTTCAGGAAGGAGGCGAAGGCGTCGAGGATCTCGGAGGCCAGCTCCGGGACCTCCTGGCCGCGCCCGAACAGGATCCGCACCAGGTCGCGGTGCTCGGCGGTGAAGGCCAGAAACTCCGCTGCCCGGTCCCTCACCGCGGCCTCGACGGTCGCCGCCTCGCGGCTCGCGCGCTCGAGCCGCTCGCGTAGGTCGTTCGCCGCCGCCAAGGCGATCTCGCGGAAGAGCGCCTGCTTGTCCTTGAAGTGCAGGTAGAAGGTGCCGGCCGCGACTCCCGCGGCACTGGCGATCGAGTGGGTCGTGACAGCGTGAAGCCCGCGACTCGCGAAGAGCGCGGTGCCGCTCGCGACCAAGCGGCGGCGGGTCTCCGCTCGACTTCGAGCGGGAGCGGAATCTTCCCGTAAACTGACATTCATGTCAGCGTATGACTGTAGCGTCATAGTTCGGCCGCGCGCAATCCAGCGGTTACAGTCGCTTGCCCGTGGCGAGCGAAGTCGGTACACGAGAGCCTCGCCAAACCCGCTGAGGAGTCGGCATGAGCTCCACCTTTTCGAGACCGAGAGTCCTGCTCATCACGGGGAGCCCGAGCGATCTGGACCGGGTCCTCGAGACCGAGGAGGTTCTGGAGAGTCTGGGGATCGAGAGCGAGATTCGGGTCGCCTCCGCACACCGCACACCCCAGCTGGTGGTCGACATCGTGACTCGAGCCGAGTCCGAGGGCTTTGGCGTCGTCATCGCGTTCGCCGGTCTGGCCGCCCACCTGGCCGGAGTCGCCGCGGCCCACACCCTGCTCCCGGTGATCGGCGTGCCCCTGTCGGTCGGGCCGCTCACCGGTGTGGACGCGGCTTTGGCGACGCTCCAGATGCCCCCCGGCACGCCGCTGGCGGGAGTCGCGATCGACGGCACACAGAATGGCGCGCTTCTGGCCGCCCGGATTCTCGCCGTGGGATATCCTGAGCTGCGAAGACGCCTCAGCGAGCGGGCCGAGCGTGAGCGAGCGCGCTACGCCCCCGAACGGATCGCCGAGGAAATCGAGAAACGGAAGCGGAGGGGGTCGTAGGGACCTTTCATGTCGGGCCCGATGCTGGATATCGCCCTGTTGCTGATTTCGGTGGGGCTGCTCTGGAAGGGGGCCGACTGGGTAGTCTTCGCGGCGGCGCGCATGGCCAGCCGCTTCGGCCTCTCGCACATCGTGATCGGCATGACGGTCGTCGCGATCGGAACCTCGGCGCCCGAGATGGTCGTGACGCTCGTCGCAGCGTTCGGCGGGCACTCCGAGATCGCGGTCGCGAACGTCGTCGGCTCGAACATCTTCAACCTGGGCTTCATCCTGGGCGGCTGCGCGGTGCTGCGCACGATCCCGACCTCGGGCCTGCTCGTGCGCCGCGACACCGCAATGCTGCTCCTCTCCTCCGCGCTGCTCGTGGTGTTCTTCATCGGTGACCTGCGGCTCGGGCCCGTCGAGGGCCTGGTGATGATGGGGCTGCTCGCGGGCTACGTGCTCTACCTGCTGCGCCGCAAGGAGGAGGTGGACGAGGAGCTCGACGCGGACGACGTCCCGGAGGGCCGGGCCAGCTTCTGGGACTATCCCCTGCTCCTCGCGGGCCTCGCCGCGGTGATCGGCGGCGCGCACCTCCTGGTCATCGATGCGCAACGCCTGGCGCTGATGCTGGGGCTCTCGCAGTGGGCGATCGGGATCACCATCGTGGCGGGCGGAACCTCTCTCCCGGAGCTGGCCACGTCGCTGGCCGCGGTGAAGCGGGGTCACCCGGGCATCGTCGCCGGGAACCTGATCGGAAGCGACCTCTTCAATATGCTCGGCGTGCTCGGCCTGGCCGCCGTGATGAAGCCGCTCCACATCCACGCCACCGCCGTCCCGAGCCTGTTCATGATGACCGGTATGGTGCTCATGGTGATGGTGTTCATGCGCACGGGCTGGCGGCTGACGCGCGCCGAGGGTCTGTTCCTGATGCTGCTGGCGGTCGTGCGCTGG
>CAZLBF010000074.1:0-7622 GCA_964557495.1 uncultured Myxococcales bacterium
TACCCGCTGCGCGTCGTCATACGGGGCAGCTTGAATCGGGTCGCGCTCTTCGAGAACGCGTACACGCTCCTTGCGCCGCCCGCGCCGCTACCGGTCGAGGGGTACGGCCTCGTCGTATCGAGCGACGAGCCGGGCACGAACGACGAGGAGCACGGGGCGTTGCAGGCTTGGCTGGGGCAGCAGGGCCTTCCAGCGGACATGCGCCCGTTCCAGGGCCTCCACGAACGCGAGACTGGGCGAGAGCTACGGGTCTGGTACGAGATCTCGGGGCGCCGCGTCGACACCACCTTCTCGCGCGTCAGCACGGGCGAATCACTCGCTCGAATGGACTCGGTCTTCCGCAGCGAGGACCGCGGCTTCAAGATCCACCACAAGCGTCCCGGGGAGAACGGCCGCTTCACCTATCACCGGCAGAGCCTCGAGCTCGCCTCGGCGATCCGGTCGAGCGCAGGCCCGCCGCTCGTGTCTCATGAGTGCGGGTGCTACGGCTACGCGATCGCCGCCGACTACATGACACTGGGCCCGGCACTCTACCAGGTGGAGGCCGACTGGCAGGACGACCGCGTAGGGGCCGAGTTCTTCATCGGCTTCGAGGCGCGGGATGCCTTCCCGTGGATCGGCCTCGGCGACCGCCGGCGGATGCGCAATCTCGCGCGCCGCACCCACGCCTATCGGCTCCGGGATGCAGAGGGGCGGCCGTTCGCCGAGATCCACCTGGACCTGCCGGAGGATCCGCCCGCGCAAGGGCTCGGGCCGATCCGCTACGCGATCGACCGCGTAGACAGCGCCGGCGCCAGGAGCGCCTCGGCACGCGCCCGACACGATCGAGAGTCCCTCGAGATCTCCCTCTTCGGAGCGGAGGGTCCCACGGCGCTGGCGGAGCTGGACCGGCTCCTGGCCGCCATGCCGACCCAGATCGTGCGCGGCGACGGCATCCGCGACAGTCAGCTGGGGGAGATCGAGCGACTGGTCGACGCGGTGCGGCTCCTGCGACAGCCCGGCGAAGCGCAGCTCGCCGATTTCGTCAGCGACGTCGACGCCTGGAGCGCTGCCGGCAAGGTGCAGGCACTGCTCTCCGTCGAGCCGGCTCGCTTCGCCGCGGCCGCCAACGCCCGGCCGCCGGACCCGATCGCCGGCCCGGGCGCGACGCGACAGGCACGCCAGACCCACTAGCTTTCCGAAGCCCGCTGAGCTTCCCGCCCGCTACCGATTCAGTATCCGGTCCTCCGCATCACGGGGAGCCCGCTGACGGGGGGGCAAGTAGACGCCGCTCATCAGGCTGTAGCGTAGCTGAGCGTCTTCCGGGCGGGAGATCTGGCCGATGTGAGAGCGGCACGCTGTCGGGTTGAGGCCGCTCGCCGCGAAGAAGTGCGCGTATGCGTTGAGGCTGTCGCAGATGAAGATGCAGTAGACGGGTTTGTGATGGATGACCTCCCCCGTCTCGAGAATCTCGACGGGGCGCACCTGCTCGCTCTCCCACTCCTCCATGTAGCTGGCGAACCGCAGGAACAGGTCGCTCTCCGGGTCGCGCTCGAACCAGGTGAGGACGAGGTCGTAGCGGCGCCGCTGGAAGTGCTCGAGGATGCGATCGTACTTGGGGTTGACAAAGAAGCGATCGGCGACGGTCGATCGGACCTCGACCGAGTCGACTCCGAACTTCTCATCGTGAATCGCTTCGAAGAACCGACGCACGGACTCGTCATCGATGCAGGAGACCCGGAAGAAGAAGTCGAACTCCCCGTAGATCTTGGCCGCCGCGCAGAGCGTCAGCTCGCTCTCGAGCCGGCTTCCTTCGCTCGCGTCGCCCAGCATGTCGAGCACGAAGTCGATGTAGTCGTCGTTTCTCCCCGCTTCCAGCGAGACGCTCGCCAGGATGACGGCGTGGTGATCCTGCCGCACCTTGATGATCAGCCGCTGACGCTCGCCGCGCCGAGTCAGGTCCTCCGGTGACTCGAAGCTGATCAAGAACACGCGCTGGTTGTCGGGGATTCCCTTGAGCCGCGCGATCTCCCTCGCGTCGGTGATCCAGTACGGAAGGCCGGGCGCCCCGCCCGCAATCTCGAGCGGCACGGAGATCGCGTTCATCGGTCTGGGTAGCCGCGCCGCCTGCTCGCGCGCGACGTGAGCCGTTCGCACGAGATCGACCGTGTCGTCCGGGCGCGGCTCCGAGCGCGGGTCGTCGGCCCTCGCGGCGGAGTGAAGGAGGAGCTCGGCCATGAACCGCTCGGTGACCAGAACCTGGAGTCGCCAGGAGATCGCCGCAATGCGGAACGCGGCATCGATGTGCGGCCCGACGAGCTCTTCGGAGAGGCCGGCGAGCTGCTCGTCGCGGCCGTAGCGGAATGCGTCGTAGAACTGGAGAGTCAGCTTGGTCCGCAGCGGGAACTCGACGCCGTCGGAGCCGCGGACCGGATGTAGCGCTTCGAAGGAGGATATGATCGCGCTCGCGGTAGCGAGGCAGCTCGAGATTGCCTCCCGCCTCGAGCGTTCGTCCCGCCCGGCGGGGAACTTGGCCACGACCGCGTCGCCGAGCGAGTTCAGGATCACGCCCGGCGCCGGCTCCGCCTTGCGGCACTGCTCCATGATCAGCCGGTTGTGCTCTCGCAGAGCCGCGAAAGCCCCCTCCTCGCCTAGCAGGAACTTGCTCTGGGTGGAGCCCTCCATGTCGGCGATCAGCAGGAAGCCCAGCTCCCGCTTCGCGACACCGGCGTCCTGCTCCATCCCGTCCACCTCTCTGCTGCCGCGCAGCACGCGCGCCGAGGCATTGTAACCGGTGAACCGCCCCGGGTTCTCCGGGGACCTCGGCATAGCGCGAAACGAGGCTGGGCTGCCCTCCTCCGCAGGATCCGTGCGAGAGTCGCTACGCCGAGGCCGGGAGGGCTAGAATGACCGCGATTTGACGACCCACGATGAGCGCGTTCGCGGGGAGTTCACGCTCCAGGCGGAAGCCATCGCGCGATCCGGCGCCTTTGGCGACGGCGAGATCCTCGACCGGATCGCCGCGTTGGTCGCCGCGGGACCGGATCACCGGGTGCTCGACGTGGCTTGCGGGGCGGGCCAGGTCGCCCAGCGCCTCGGGCGCGACGCGGGCGAGGTGATCGGCGTCGACATGACGGAGGGCATGCTGGCGCAGGCGCGGGTGAGGTGCGCCGACCTGCCGAACGTTCGCTTCGAATCGGGCAATGCGCTCGCGCTGCCGTTCGGCGACGGGGAGTTCGATCGCGTCGTCACACGCTTATCATTTCACCACATGGAAGACCCTGGCGCGGTGCTCGCGGAGATGCGCCGGGTCTCCCGGCGAGGCGGTCACGTGGTCGCAATCGACGTCGCGACGAGCGAGGTCGAAGCGTCGGCGCGGCTCCACAATGCACTCGAGACGCTGCGGGATCCGTCCCACGTCGAGATGCTCCCTCCGTCTCGCCTCGAGCGCCTGTTCACGGACCTCGGACTCCCTGTTACGTCGCGCGACACGTGGCGCCAGCCGCGGGGCTTCGACGAGTGGGCCAGCATCGCGAGCGATGCGGGCCGCACGGCGCCGTTGCGCGACGTGATGGTTTTGCTGGCGATGGCCGGCGTCGATGCGGGCATCGAGCTGCACGTCGAGCGCGGTGAGCCCCGTTTCGTACACCACTGCGTCGCACTTGTGGCAGCGGTCTGAAGTCAGCCGAGCGGCCTCTCGGCGGCCTCAGTTCACCGATCAAACCCTGGAGGGAGCTGGTACGGCCCGATGATCTCTTTCTCGAGGTTGATGGCAAGCTGTATCGGCGTCAGGTCTTCCAGGTATGGGCCCACGAGCTGAATACCCACGGGAAGTCCGCCCGGCGTAAAGCCTGCCGGAGCCACCGTGGCCGGGAGGTAGGCCACGAGGCTCAGGGAGTTCCAGGGGCCCATCACATCCCAGTACTTCAGGGTGTCGCCGTTGAACTGCACCGTTCGTTTAACGATGGGGGTGTGGTCATGCGGGTGCGCTGGGATGCGCGTCACCGGGCAGAGCATGACGTCCACGTTGCTGAAGTAGTCGTCCCACTTCTGGCGCATGACGGAGCGCTCCATGTCCAGGAGCATCCAGTCGCGGTGCTGCATGGTCATGTCCCTGGCCCATTGCCCTGCGATGTCGTCATCGAGCTCACGAGCATTGACCGCGTGCTGATAGACCTCCTTCGGCTGCAGGTGGCTCAGGGTGGCGGTCTCGAGGGCGTTCCTCAGCTCCTGGCTTCTCTCGAGATCGATGTCCGGCCTTCTGTCCACGAGCGTGACGCCGGCCCTGGCCAGCCGGTCGATGAAGTCGCTCAAGACCGCGGCAACATCATCGTCCGGGGGAAAGAGCGGATCGTCGATCCACACACCCACTTTGAAGTCTGAAAGCGCGTTCCTTCTTGGCTCGGGCAGGCGGATCTGTATCGCCTTTCGCTGGTAGCCGGGCGGGCCGACAATGATGTTCATCGCCAGCATGAGGTCTTGTGCACTTCTGGCCAGAGGCCCGTTCACCGCAAGGTCGAGATCCGTGGGGAACCCCGTTCGGACCAGGCTCATTGGCTTGTGCGCCCCGTGCATCGACACGATGTCATACGAGGGCTTGTGCCCGTAGATCCCGCAGAAATGCGCGGGTAGACGGATCGAGCCGCCTATGTCGTTTCCGATCTCCAGTCCGGTGAGGCCGGCGGCGAGCGCCGCTGCCGCGCCGCCGGAGGAGCCGCCTGGAGTTCGTGAAGTGTCCCAGGGGTTGTTGGTCTGGCCGTATACGTCGTTGAAGCTCTGTGTGTCCATGCCGAACAGCGGCAGGTTGGTCTTTCCTAAGACGACCGCACCCGCGTCCAATACGGACTGAACTACATCCGCGTTCTCTTCCGGCACGTGCTTGGCAAACAGCGGGGACCCGTAGGTCGTGGGCATGCCGGTGATCTCGAGATTGTCCTTGAGCGTCATGGGGAGCCCATGAAGCGGGCCGAAGCTCTCGCCTCTGGCCAGCGCCTCGTCGGCAGCGGCCGCCCTGCTTCTCGCCTGGTCGAAGTTCGTGGCCACGATGGCGCCTATCCCCGGATTCAGGCGTTCGTACCTATCGATGAAGTACTCCAGCAGGTCGGAGGAGCTGACCTTCTTGTCCTGAATCGCCCGTGCCAGCGCGAGAGCGGAATGCCTTGCCCAGTCTTCCATGTGACCAGCCTCCGGATGTTGTCCAGCTCCCATATTACCCGTCCGCCAGACCCGGAGCGTGTGCGAGACTGACGCGGTGTCCCTCCCCACGGCCGCAATGGTGTGCTCGGAGCGACTGCGGCGTCAGCGCCTGATTGGCCCGCTGGAGCACGCGCGGGGGTATCCAGCTCTCGTGCGCACGCTGCAGCCGGTCTCGACCGGCGCCTGGGCGCGACCCGGCAGCCCGCCCCGGCTGCCTCACCGCACCCGGTTCGACGACGCGTCTGCGGCGGCTCGCCTGCGCCGCCGCCGCGAGCTGGTCAAGGGGCGCTTCCAGGGCGGAGGCATTGGCTACGTGCTGGCCGACGACCTCGAGCTCTACGCCAACGCGTTCGCAAGGCCCCTCGCACGTGCCACCTCGATCCAGAGCGGGGTGCTCGAAGCGGTGCGGGCGGCCGGCCCGCTCACGCCGCGCCAGCTACGCGAGGAGACGGGCCTGCTCGCCAAGCAGGTCATGCCCGCGCTGCATCGCCTGCAGACCGCCTTCCTGGTCTACGAGGACCAGCTGGACGATGACTGGGAGCGCCCCTGGTTCGACTTCGCGGGCGAGTGGCCCGAGGTGAGCATTGTGCCCGAGCGCAGCGACTCCAGCGCGGTTGAGGTGCTGGGCCGCTTCCTGCACGCTCACGTCTTCGCCACCCCGGAGCAGTGCGCGAGCTGGTCGCGCTGGCCGGCGCGACGCGTGGCGAAGCTGCTCGGCGAGCTGGAGCGGTCCGGCAGGATCAAGGCGTGCTCGCCCGCAGGCCTCGGCGAAGGCCACCTATGCGCCGATGCGGCGCGGCTACCGCCCGCCGCCGCGGCGCCCGGAGTGCTCGTGCTGCACAGACAGGACTTCCTGACGCGCGCCGCGCAGACCGACCTGGAGCGTCGCTTCGGAAAGCGCGACTCCCTGCAGTACCTGCTCGTCGACGGCGAGCTTTGCGGAGCGGTTCGCGGGCACTGGGGGTTTCATCCCTACGACGTCGACGACATCGATCTCGAGCTACCCGCGAGAGAGCTCGCCGCGCGGCGCGCCGAGATCCTCGCCGCGGTCCGCGCGGCCTACCCCGAGCCCCGCCACCACGTGCTCCGCTACGCGGGCAAGGCCATTTGAACCAATATCTACCCGGACTGCCTCGTTGCAGCAGCGGGAGAAACCGCCATTTCACTTCGGAGGATATGCGATGAAGCTCACCAACGTGAAAACCTATGTCGTCAGGACCGATCCGCCCAACTGGGGCGGAAATCTCTGGTTCTTCGTCAAGCTGGAGACCGATGAAGGGATCGAGGGATGGGGCGAAACCGCCGTTCTCGGCTGTCTCGCCGGGCTTGAAGATAGCTACGAGACGATGGTGCGGGAGATATTCGATCGCTACCTCAAGGAGAAGGATCCCATCGACAGGGAGCCCCTCTACCACATCCTGTATTCGAGCCTTACGGCCCAGCACCCGGATTACGTCGCACTGGGATTGATCAGCGGGTTCGACATCGCCCTTTGGGACATCTGCGGGAAGCACTACGGCACCCCGGTCTACAACCTGCTGGGAGGGAAATACAGGGACCGGATCAGGACCTACACGTACATCTACGATCTGGATGCGCGAGACAGCCTGCTCTCGGCCGTCGTCGATTGGTGGAGCAACCCGACCCGTCTTGCTGAGCACGCGGCCCGGATCGCCGACGAGGGCTTCACCGGCGTCAAGTTCGACCCGCTGATGCAGGCCATTCCCTGGAGACTGCCCGCTGCGCCCTGGGAGATCCCCCTTTCGGAGTACGACCACGCCGAGAAGGCCGTCGCGGCCGTTCGCGAGGCGGTGGGCAACCGCGCCGACATCCTCATCGGCACCCACGGACAGATCACACCGTCCGCTGCTCGGCGCCTGGCCCGAAGGGTGGAGCAGTACGATCCGCTCTGGCTCGAGGAGCCCTGCCCGCCGGAGAACTACAGGGAGATGGGCAGGATTGCCCGGAGCACTACGATCCCCATTGCCACGGGAGAGAGGCTCGCCACCCCGTATGAGTTCCAGAACCTGTTCGCGGAGGGTGCCTGTGCCTTTGCGCAGCCCGACCTGGGCAGCTGCGGTGGGATCACGGCCTTCAGGAAGATCGCCGCCCTCGCGGAGGCGAACTACGTGCTCATGGCGCCCCACGTATGGGGTGGACCGATCATCACCGCGGCAGCCGTCCAGATGGACGCGCACATCCCCAACTTCCTGATCCAGGAGAGCATCTACAAGTCGCGCGATTTCTTCGACGAGATCGTCGTAGAACCTTTCGAGTGGCAGGATGGCGACCTCATTCCGCCGGATCGGCCCGGCATCGGTATCGACCTCGACGAAGAGAAGCTCGAGGCGCACAGGGGCAAGCTGGCCGATTTCCTGAGACGCTGATCCACGAGGGAGCACAAGAGGGACAGGACGATGGGCAACCGTGAACGTGTTCTCGCCTCG
>CAZLBF010000075.1:0-12699 GCA_964557495.1 uncultured Myxococcales bacterium
GCTGGAGGGACGCGAAGAGGGCTACGTCGAGGGCGGCAAGCTCCAGGTCGGGCGCCCACCCGTCTCCGTGCTGAAGGAGGCGGGACTCTAACCTGCTTCAATCGGCGGGGGGCTCAGCTCTCGATGCCGCTGCCGTCGCACTGGATCAGGTTCATGTGCTCTACGCCGGCCACGCGGTGAACGTGCGCCGCCTGGTACTCCGGGTCGGCGATCATCTCGAAGAACTTGGCGCGCGTCGGGTAGAAGACGACGGCCACGACGTCCCACTCGATCTCTCGAGGACCGACGAACGTCTGCTGCGCTGGGCCCATCCATAGGGCCCGTCCGCCCAGGGCCTCGATCTTGGCGGAAGCCACGGCGCCGTAGCGCATGTAGGCCTCCAGGCCCGAGCAGTCGGCGTCGTCGTGCGCAGCTCGATACTCGGCGGGGTACTGTGCCCGGTCGTGGAAGCGGATCAGGTTCACCATGGCCAGCGGCTGATCGGGGTCCGCCTTGGTGAAGGCTCCGAGCTGGGCCGGGTCGGGTCCGACGGTATTCACGCTGCGTCTCCTCCGGTGGTCCAGTGCCGAGGCTATGCCGCGACCCCAACGAACGCCAGGGCTCTCGCACGTCGACCCGTCGAGTCCGAGGGCCCGGTGATATGATCCCGGCTCGGCTCTTGCAGAAGTCGTTGCATCGCTCTGCGCGGACGCTCACCAGGCTGCGTCGATGTGTCGAATCGCCCCACAGGCTCACTGCTGAACGAAGATGAGGAAGGAGATCTTCTACGGATGGTGGATCGTCCTCGCGACGAACGTCATCTGCATGCTCGGCTTCGGTACCTGGCTCTACAGCTTTGGCGTGTTCTTCAAGCCGATGGCGTCGGAGTTCGGCTGGACGCGAGCCATGACGGCCGGAGCCTACTCCCTGCGGAACATCGAGGGGGGGATCGCCTCGCCCATCGTCGGCTGGGCGGTGGACAAGTACGGAGCGCGCATCGTCATCATCATCGGGGCGATCGTCTCGGGGCTCTCCTTCACAATGATGCCCCTCGTCAACTCACTGCTCAGCTTCTATCTCATCTACGGCATCCTCCTGTCTGCCGGCATGAGCGCGATGCTGTACCTGCCCGCCTGGACCGTCATCGCCAAGTGGTTCGACCGGCGCCTCTCTCTGGCGATGGCCGTGCTCGCGGTCGGGGCGGGGTTCGGCGGCCTGATCTGCGCTCCCTCGGCCGCCTACTTGATCGCCCACTTCGGCTGGCGCGCGGCCTTCGTCGTGCTGGGCGTCGCCATCTGGGTCATCGTCCTGCCGCTCGCGTTCGTGGTTCGCAACCACCCCAGCGAGATGGGGCTCTGGCCCGACGGAGAGGAGCCGACCGACGAGCACGGCAGGCGGGTAGAGCCGACGCTGCAACCCAACGGAGCGAACGGGGACGCTGCCAGTCCCGGAGATTTCACGCTGAAGCAGGCCCTGGTCTCCTCGGCGTTCTGGATGCTCGCGCTGGCCTTCTTCTTTCAGGGAATCGCGCACTCCACGGTCATCGTGCACACCGTCCCCGCCCTCACCGACGCGGGCATCCCCGAGCAGGAGGCGGCGCTCAGCATCGGGCTGCTCACGCTCGTGAGCGTGATCGGCCGGCTCTCATTCGGCGTCCTCGGGGACTACGTGACCAAGCGCTACCTGTTCATGGCGAGCTACGCCATGATGGGACTGGGGGTGCTGGTCCTGATGGAGGCCCGGACCCTGCCCATGGTCTACCTGTTCATCTTCCTGTTCGGCGTCGGCTTCGGCGGAAACGTGCCGCTGATGCCGGCCATTCGCGTCGAGTACTTCGGTCGCGCCGCCATTGGAAAAATCCAGGGCGTCATGAACCCGGTGATGATGTTCGCGGGCGCGATCGGGCCTGTCCTCGCCGGCCACGTCTTCGACACGACCGGATCGTACCGCGCGAGCTTCCTGGCCACGGGCCTGCTGACGTTCTGTGCCGCCGGGGCGATGTTCTTCGCGCGGCCCTCGACACACCCGGGCCGGGTCGCCCCGCAAGAGATCCCTTCCTGACCCGGACGCGACACCCGACGCGCGGGTGACGCGGTACCATGGGCGTTGCCGGACCTGTCTCCGACCGGTGGAGGAACCTCATGGATCATCGCGCATCGCACGTGCCCACCGTGGAATCGGGGAGCTACCCGCTCCGGAACGGCTGCCAGGTTCAGCCGCTGATAGACGGGGAGGTCGCCTTCAGGCGCATCTGCGAGGCCGTGGAGAGCGCGCGCGCGAGCGTGTGGGTGACGGTCGCCTTCATGGAGCGCCAGATCCAGATGCCCGACGGTCGGGGAACGTTCTTCGACGTGCTCGACCGCGCCACCGCGCGCGGCCTCGACGTGCGCGTGATCTTTTGGCGCTCGCCGGAACTGGAAGAGTCCGAGCCCGGGACCCACTTCTCCGGGACCGAGGAGGAGCGCGCCTGGCTCGAGGGGCGCGGCTCGCGCTTCGCGGCCCGCTGGGATTCCCTGCCCGACAAGCTCTGCCACCACCAGAAGAGCTGGCTCGTCGATGCGGGGTCGGACGGTGAGGTCGCCTTCGTCGGCGGAATCAACCTCCACGAATCCTCGGTCGTCGCGCCCGGCCACCCACCGCGCGAGTCCGGCAACGTCCACGACGTCTACGTGGGGGTGCGGGGGCCGGCGGCCACCGACGTGCACCACAACTTCGTGCAGCGCTGGAACGAGGCGAGCGAGCGGGCGAAGCCCGACGGCCACTGGCCCGCCGGCGCGGACGTCGGAGGCCTCGAGTTCCCCTCCACGCTCTCTGCGCCAGCGGGCGACGTCACCGTCCAGGTGACCCGCACCGTCTACCCGGGGCGCTATCGCGACGCCACGGCCGCGCCGGGCGCAGAGCCCTTCGAGATCGCGTCGGGCGAGAGGAGCATCTACGACCAGTACATCACAGCCATCGACGCGGCTCGCCGCACGATCTACGTCGAGGACCAGGCCATCGGTGCCCCCAAGGTGGTCGGTCACCTGAAGCAGGCGCTCGAACGCGGCGTAGAGGTGGTGTTCCTGGTCCCCGGGAACTGCCACCGGGAGTACGCCGCGGCGCGCCGCATCCCCGCCACGAAGCCGTTCTTCGACCTGGTTGCCAGCCTCGGCGACTTCGAGAGCTTCTCGCTGGCGGCGATCGCTTCCCACGCGGGCCCGGCCGACTACCACGAAATCTACGTGCACGCCAAGATCATGCTCGTGGACGACGTCTGGGCGACGATCGGATCGACGAACGTGGCGGATCGCTCCTTTGAGGGAGACACCGAGCTGAACGCCTCGTTCTGGCACCGGGAGCGGGTGCGGGAGCTGCGCTGTGCGCTGCTGGCCGAGCACCTCGGGCTCGACACGACGGCGCTCGACGACGTCGCCGCCCTGCGCCGGTTCCACGATCGCGCGCGGAAGAACCGCGACCGGCGGGCCCGCGGCGAGCGCCTCGAGGGGCTCGCCTACGCGCTCGACCCCGCGCTCTACGGAAGCTCGCTCGACGAAAGCTGACGGCGCGCGCGCGAGGACCGGGTCACATCGCGGCCAGGGCGCCGATCGGTCGCACGATGTGGGTCTGCAGGCGCAGGTCCGACTGCGAGGCCCCGAGCGCCAGCGCCACGAGCTGCGGGATGTGGAGAATCGGCATCTCCGGGTCGGATCCGATCCGCGACTTGAGCTCCGGCTGGTAGGAATCGAGGTTCAGGTGGCACAGGGGACAGGGCGTCGCCATGGTGTCGGCGCCGGCCTGCTTGGCGCTCACGATCGCGTTCGCCGAGAGCTGCAGCGAGTTCGTCTTGTTCATCATCAGGATCGGGAAGCCACAGCACTTGAGCCGGCCTTCGTACTTGACCGGAGTGGCGCCGAGGGTCCGGATCAGGCTCTCGAGCTCGTCAGGGTCGTCCGGGTCCGCGAGGTCGTTCACCTCGGGCGGGCGCGTCGCGTAGCAGCCGTAGAAGGCTCCGACCTTCAGGCCGCGCAGCGGGCGAACCACCTTCTGCGCGAGCTGCTCGAGCCCGATGTCCTGAAGCAGCACCTCGTAGAAGTGCTTGATCTTGACGGAGCCCTTGTACTCGCGCCCGGTATCCTTGCGCAGCTCCGCGTTCACGCGGTCCTTGTAGGCGGAGTCGCCGTCGAGCTTCCGCTGAGCCTTGCGGTGCACCCCCTGGCAGGTGGTGCAGATGTTCATGATGTCGAGGCCCTGCTCTTCGGCCAGCGCGAAGGTGCGGGCATTCAGGATGTCGGCGACGATGGGATTGTCTTCACCGATCACGCCGGCGCCACAACAGGCCGCGTCGGTCATCTCCACGAGCTCGATGCCGAGCTTCTCGCAGGCGAGCAGGGTTGAGGCGAGCAGCTCGCGTCCCGCTCCCTTTGCCACACATCCGGTGAACAGTGCGTACTTCATTTCCTGAGCTCCTCGAAGCGGCCGAAGATTCGCTTGACCTCGTCGACCTTCTCGATCGAGTGTGGTCTGAGCGGGGGATTCTTGCGTCTCCGGAGCATTCGCAGCCCCACCGGCAGCAGTGAGAGCAGGGCCGGCACGTTGAAGAAGCCGGCGCTGCGCAGCGGCAGGTAGTTCTCGTCGAGGCGCCCGCGCTTGCCGACGCTCTCGCGGAAGCCGAGGACGTGACGCGCGCCCGAGTTGCCGTGGTGCCCGTCGGCCAGGGCTCTCACACGAATCTCCTCGATCCGCGCCAGCGGCTTCGTCTCCGTCGGACAGCGGGTCGAGCACTCGCCGCAGTGCGTGCAGTCCCAGACCCCCGTCTTCTCCGAGATCTCCCGCATGCGCGCCGGCGTGGCCGCGTCGCGGGTGTCGAAGATGAAGCGGTGAGCCTTGGCCAGTGAGGCCGGGCCGACAAACTGATCGTCGACCTCGAGCACGTTGCAGTCGGAGTAGCAGGCGGCGCACAGGATGCAGGTGGTCGAGGGGTCGATGTCGAGGAACGCCTCGGGAGTCTGCGTGCGCTCCGCCTCGGGCGGCGCGTCACCATTGGGCACGAGGTAGGGCTTCACTCGACCGAGGGATCCCCAGAACGGCTCGAGGTCCACGACGAGGTCGCGCAGCACCTTCAGGTTGCCAAGCGGCCCAACGTGGACCACGCCGTCTCGAACATGCTCGGAAACCTGCGTCTTGCACGAGAGCAGCGCGTGACCGTTGACCTTCATCGCGCACGAGCCGCAGATGGCCGAGCCGCACGAGTACCGATAGGCCAGCGTCGGATCCTGCTCCGCCCGGATGCGATTCAACGTCTTGAGGATGGTCGCTCCCGGATCGGGCTCGATCTCGTAGTCCCGATCGTACGGCCCCTTCCCGTTCTCCGGATCGAACCTCCGGATCCTGAATGTCACCTTGCTGGGCGCCATCAGTACTTCCTCTCCTCAGGCTGGAACCGCGTGATCGTCACCGGCTTGTACCGAAGCTCGTGACCGCCGTCCTCGGTGCGGAAGGCGAGCGTGTGTTTGAGCCAGCTCTCGTCGTCGCGCGTCGGGTGGTCGGTGCGGAAGTGGGCACCCCGGCTCTCCTCGCGGGCCAGGCCACCGTCCACGATCAGCTCGGCGTACTCGAGCATGTTTCCGAGCTCGAGCGCGTCGAGGAGGTTCATGTTGAAGCTCTTGCCCGCGTCGACGACCTTGACCTCGTTGAAGCGCTGGCGAAGCTCCCGGAGCTTGGACTGGGCGGCCTGCATGTCTTCCCCGTTCCGGTAGACACCGACCTGCGTCGTCATCATCTCCTTCAGCTCGGCCCGAATCAGGCTCGGGTCCTCACGGCCGGAGCCCGCGTACGCGGTCTCGATCTCCTGCTGCGCGGCCTGGATCTCCCGCTGCTCGTCGACCGGAGAGAGCTGCATGCCCGGGACCACGTCGAGCATCTTCTTGCCCGCCCGGCGACCGAATACGAGGGCCTCGAGCAGAGAGTTCGTACCCAGGCGATTCGCGCCGTGGACCGAGATGCAGGAGCACTCCCCCGCGACGAAGAAGCCCTCGACGTGCCTCCCGGTCTCGTCGAGATACACCTGGCAGTCGTTGTCGGCGGGGATGCCGCCCATGGAGTAGTGCGCCGTCGGCTGGATCGGCACCGGATCCTCGATCGAGTCCACGCCGATGAAGTCCTTGGCAAGGTTGTAGATCTGGGGCAGCCGCTCCATGATCTTCTCCGCGCCGAGGTGCCGCAGGTCGAGCAGGACGTAATCCTGGTTGGGTCCGGCGCCGCGGCCTTCGTTGATCTCGGCCTGCTCTGAGCGCGAGACGATGTCGCGCGGGCCGAGCTCCATCTTCGCGGGCGCGTACTTCTGCATGAAGCGTTCGCCCTCGCGATTGAGCAGGTAGGCCCCCTCTCCGCGCGCCGCCTCCGAGAGCAGGATCCCGTGCTGGTACAGACCGGTGGGATGGAACTGCACGAACTCCATGTCCTGGAGCGGAACTCCGGCCCGATAGGCGGCCACGATGCCGTCGCCCGTGTTGGCCACGGCGTTCGACGTGATCTTGAAGGCCTGACCGTATCCGCCCGTGCCGAACAGGACCGCCTTCGCCCGGATCACCTCGAGCGCGCCCGTCTTCATGTCCATGAGCACGACGCCGCGGCAGATGCCGTCCTCGATGATCAGACGGTTCATGTGCCACTCGGAGTAGATCCGCAGCTTGCCGCCCGCCTTGTAGGTCTGCTCGAAGAGCGTGTGCAGCAGTGCGTGCCCGGTCCGGTCCGCAGAGAAGGCGGCCCGCTTGAAGGAGTGACCGCCGAAGGCGCGCTGGTTGATCTTCTGGTCCTCGGTGCGCGAGAAGGGACAGCCCCAGTGCTCCATCTCGTAGATCGTGCGCGGCGCGTCGTTGCACAGGATCTCGATCGCATCCTGGTCACCCAGGAAGTCGGAGCCCTTGACCGTGTCGTAGATGTGAGCCTCGATCGAGTCTCCATCGACGTTCGCGAGTGCCGCGGCCACGCCGCCCTGGGCGGCGCCGGAGTGGCTGCGACTCGGATAGACCTTCGTGACGACGGCCACGTCGAGATGACCGGCCAGCTCCATGGCGGCTCGCAATCCCGCGAGACCGGACCCTACGATTACAGCGTCGTGTGAATACATGACTCCCCGCCTGGCAAGCGTTCCGCCTGCGCGACTTTGCGCGACTTGCAACAATCGTTCCTCGCCAGCTGCAATCCGCTATGGACGGAAGCATTCACTCGCTACCTGGATGCAGCGTCGAAAACGCGTCGCGCCTCGCGAGCGAACGACGCAACACCGCGGGAACAGGTCGATCCGAAGTGCGCGGATCGGTCCGACGCGGGCGATGCTACCGTCGGCGCGGCGAAGCCCGACGCTGAGCGGTTGAGTCTTTCTGTCACTGGGAAGCTCGATCTGTGGCGATCCGGCCCGTCCGGTCGACGCTCGCGACCGGTGCGGCGGTGCGGAGTAGCTTTGCGACCGGGGCTGAGTTCGGCGAACCAATGGGGGGCTTCCGACTCACTGCGAGATCAGATGCGTGGACGCCGCGACCCGGGGAGCCGATTGGTACCGCATCCACGCTCGTGCTAGCGTGCCTCGCGGTCTACGCCGCCTCGTCGTCGGGCGACTGCGGGAGGGACGACCGGAGTACCCTAAGCCCGCCGAGGTTCCCCCCTACGGGTCGGCTCGGGCGCCGAGCGAGCGCAAGGTCCGGGGTGCGGGCAGTTCAGCCTTCGGGGGGAGCACCGACGGGCGACGACGGACCCAGGCCGCGAGAATCGAGGAGCCACCATGCGCAGTGCCAAGCACTTCTTTCAACCGCTGGCCATCGGCGCTCCGACGCCGCTCCGCGAGGTCCCGTTCAAGCCCTCGCGGATGATCCACTTCTTCGACCCCAGCAATCCCAAGATGGCGGCCAAGGCGCCCGACATCGCGAAGCAGGTCGACGTGCTGCTCGGCAACCTCGAGGACGCCATCTCGGCCGACCGCAAGGTCGAGGCGCGCGAGGGCCTGATCGAGATCGCCAAGCAGCACGACTTCGGCGACACCCAGCTCTGGACGCGGATCAACAGCCTGGATTCGCCCTGGGCGCTCGACGATCTGACGCGGCTGATCACCGAGATCGGAGACAAGCTCGAGGTGGTCATGGTTCCCAAGGTGGAGGGCGCCTGGGACATCCACTACGTCGACCGCATCCTCGCCCAGCTCGAGGCGAAGGCCGGCCTGGAGCGCCCGCTGCTGGTTCACGCGATCCTCGAGACCGCCGCGGGAGTCGCGAACGTCGAGGAGATCTGTGCGGCGAGTCCGCGCATGCAGGGTCTCTCGCTCGGACCCGCGGACCTGGCGGCCTCGCGCCGCATGAAGACGACCCGCGTCGGTGGCGGGCATCCCGGCTACGTGGTGCGCACCGATCCCGACCCCGACGACCCCGACGCGCCGCGCCCCACCGCGCAGCAGGACTTGTGGCACTACACGCTGGCCCGCATGGTCGACGCCTGCAACGCGCACGGGATCCTCCCCTACTACGGACCCTTCGGCGACATCCAGGACACCGTGGCGTGCGAGGATCAGTTCCGGAACGCGTTCCTCATGGGCTGCGTCGGAACCTGGAGCCTGCACCCGGTCCAGATCGCCATCGCCCGCAAGGTGTTCAGCCCGCCGGTGGACGAGGTCCTGTGGGCCAAGCGCGTGATCGAGGCGATGGGCGACGGAACCGGTGCGGTCATGGTCGACGGCAAGATGCAGGACGACGCCACCTACAAGCAGTGCAAGGTCATGGTGGGGCTCGCTCGCACGCTCGCCGACAAGGATCCCGACCTCAGACGAGCCTACGAGTTCTGAGGCGAACTGCCCGAGGAGGGGAGAGCATGAGCAGCGTGCGTCCGCGCCGCAGCGTTCTGTACATGCCCGGCAGCAACGCCCGGGCACTCGAGAAGGCCCGCGACCTGCCGGCCGACGCCCTGATCCTCGACCTCGAGGACGCGGTCGCACCCGATGCCAAGCAGCTCGCCCGCGAGCAGGTGTGCGAGGCGGCGCGGTCGGCATCCTACGGCTACCGCGAGATCGCGATCCGCACCAACGGCCTCGACACCGAGTGGGGGCGCGACGACCTCGCGGCGGCGGCAGCCGCGGGACCCGAAGCAATCCTGGTCCCGAAGGTGGGCAGCGCTGCGATGATCCTCGAGATCGAGTCGCTCATCGAGCGGGCGGGCGCACCCGCATCGACCCGCCTCTGGGCGATGCTGGAGACGCCCGCCGGAATCCTGCGCGCCGACGAGATCGCGGGCGCGAGCGAGCGGCTCGACGTGCTGGTGATGGGCACCAACGACATCGCCAAGGAGCTTCACGCCGAGCACGTGCCGGGCCGCGAGCCGCTGCTGACGAGCCTGCAGCTGTGTCTGCTCGGCGTGCGCGCCCAAGGTCGGGTGATCCTCGACGGCGTCTACAACGACATCCGGAACAGCGACGGGTTCGAGGCCGAGTGCGCGCAGGGGGCGCGCATGGGCTTCGACGGCAAGACGCTGATCCACCCGACGCAGATCGAGCCCTGCAACCGGGCCTTCTCCCCGAGCGAGGCCGAGCTGGAGCAGGCGCGGCGGATCATCGAAGCCTTCGAGCAGGCCGAGGCCGAAGGCAAGGGCGTCGTGACCGTCGACGGTCGCATGATCGAGAATCTCCACGTCGAGAACGCGAAGCGGGCCGTCGCCATGGCCGAGGCGATCGCCGCCCGCGACTAGCCCCGGCTCGCGCCGCGATGCGGCCGAGTCTGGGGCTGCTGCGCCGCTAACCGGCTACGGGGACCAGAGCCGCCGCCCGCTCGATCACGGCCTCCTGGTGCGGCTCGAGCGCGTAGCCTCCCATGACCTGCACCAGCAGGGCACCGGAGTCCTGGACGCCGGTGCGGTGTCCCGATAGCTGCTCGAGCACGGCCAGTCCGCAGGGAGGCACCGACATGTTCGAGTAGCCTCCCTCGTGGCTGAGCAGCAGTCGCCCGCGGCAGACCTCGGACGCGATCTGCATGAGGCAGCGGGTCATCTCGCGGTAGGTCTCGCTGGAGCAGAGCATGCGGCCCAGTGGATCGGTCGAGGACGCGTCGAAGCCGCTCGGCACAACGATCAGCTCGGGCTGAAAGGCGCGCAGCGCAGGCTCCACCACGCGCTCGATCGTCGCGACGTAGGCGCCGTGCCCGGATCCTGGCGGGAGCGGCACGTTCAGGTTGTAGCCGTCACCCGCTCCCGTGCCCCGCTCGTCCAGGGAGCCGGTCTCGAGCGGGTAGTTGCGGTCCTGGTGGATCGAGATCGTGAGAACCTCTGGATCGTCGTAGAAGGCGGCCTGCGTGCCGTTCCCGTGATGGACGTCCCAATCGACGATGGCGACGCGCTCGATGTCCCGCACGGCGCGGGCGTGCATCACCGCGAGCGCGACGTTCCCGAAGATGCAGAAGCCGCGGCCGCGGTCGGACTCGGCGTGGTGGCCGGGCGGGCGCACGAGCGCGTAGGCGTTCTGCACGCGGCCGTCGACGACCGCGTCGAGTGCCTCGATCACACCACCCGCGGCGAGCCGCGCGATGTCGTAGCTTCCCGGTCCAAAGGGCGTCGCCTCGCCCGCGTCGCCGCCGCGCTCCTCGCTCAGCTTGCGAATGCGCGCGACGTACTCCGGCGTGTGGAAGCGCAGCAGCTCCTCCTCGCTGGCGAGGCGCGGCGCGATGGGCGTAAGCACCTCGAGGAGACCGCTCACCTCGATCAGGTTTCGCATGCGTCGCTTGGTGTCGGGATGCTCGAAGGTGCGGTCGGGCTGGACCCCTTCCCCCGGCGGCAGGATGCCGGCGAGGCTGCCGGTGTCGTGCCACATGTAGCGCTCGTGCCAGACGAATCCCGTGAACATGCTCACCTCCTCGTCGCCTCCCAGCATACGTCAGGCTGGCTCGTCTAGCGCCAGGTTGTAGCTGCGGGCGACGCAGCGTGGCGCGAAGCCGAGCTTGGCGTAGAGGCGACCTGCGTCCTCTCCCGGTCGCGCTCCGATCAGAATCGGGCCCGCGCCGCCCGCGCGCGCGTGCCGCACCGCGCGATCGATCAACGCAGTGGCCAGGCCGCGACCGCGGTGCTCCCGCCGGGTGAACACGTCCTCGACCATGCCGACGCCGTTGCGACCCGCAAAGGCGGAGGCGTAGGCCACGTCTCGCCCATCGAGACTGAGCAGAAAGGGCTGTACCTCGGGCGCGGCCTTGCGCGCGCATGCCACGAGGCCGGCACTCACCTCGAGCGAGCGGCCGACCCGACCCGGCGCCTCGTCCCCCTCGGCGTGGTCCAGGCGCCGCAGCTCCGCATAGCTCTTCCAGTCCGCCGCGCTCTCGACCGGACGGATCTCTGCCGCGGGCGGCCCGGCCCGAAGCTCGCCCTCGAGCAACATCTGCACGATGGCCGTCACCCGATGTCCCTCGTGCAGGAGGCGCGCCTCGAAGCGCGGGGGCGTGCGCAGATCGCAGTGGTACTGGCGGTGGCGACAGTGCGCGTAGTGAGCGTCGGCCTCGGCAAACAGGGCCTCGATCGCCTTGTCGGTATCGGCCCGGACGTCGGCGGCGTGATTCGCGTCCCAGACGTCGGGAAGCTCGAGGTCGCGCACGAAGCTGGCCCGCTTGCCCTCGCTCCGCTCGTGCCCGAGGGCGCGATGCAGGGCGTGAGTCTCGCAGATCGCGACGATCGCCGGGTCGAGCGCGGGCACCGCGCCCGACAGTGGAGCGGGCCGCTCCGGGCGTCAAGGCGCGTGAGCGAGCGGAGCCCAGGACTCGTGACTTCCGCACCTCGCCCTTTTATCAGGTGCGCCGCGCTCCAGGATGGTCTATCGTTTCGCTGAGTCTGAGGCGTTCTCTACGGGGGAGGGTCGAATTCGGAGGGCGCCAAATGGCCCCGAAGTGCTCGATCCCTGTCCGCACCCGACGACCCGCTGCCGAGGATGCGCTTCGCGCATTGACGTTGCTCGGGTCCCTCGCAGTCCTTCTCGCCGCGGCTCTGTGCGTCGCACCGCTGGCGAGAGCCCAGTCCGCGGCCGCACCCGACCCGGGGCCCAAGAGCGCGGTAAGTCCGGCCCCGGCCGGCGAGCGAGCGGTCGTCGCCCATCCCCGCCGGCTGATCGTCAAGTTCAAGCAGGGCGTGGCCACCCGCAGCTCGTCTAAGGCCCTCTCGTCCGCCGGAGTCCGCACGCTCAAGCGGCTGCGGACCCCGCGGCTCCGCACCGTCGAGATCCGGGACAAGAACCGGCACATCGACGAGGTCCTCGCGGAGCTCCGGCGCCAGCCCGGGGTCGAGTACGCCGAGCCGGACTACCGCGTCCAGGTCGACGCGCTGTTCCCCGACGACCCGCTCTTCGGCGAGCTCTGGGGCCTTCACAACACCGGTCAGTCGGGCGGCACGGCGGACGCCGACGTCGACGCGCCCGAGGCCTGGAGCCAGACCACCGGCGACTCCAGCCTCGTGGTCGGGGTCATCGACACCGGCGTGGACTACACGCACGAGGATCTGGCCGCCAACATGTGGCGCAACCCGGGCGAGACGGAGAACGGGCTCGACGACGACGGGAACGGCTACGTCGACGACGTCTTCGGGGTCAACTGCATCACGGGGACGGGCGACCCGTTCGACGACCACTACCACGGGACGCACGTGGCGGGGACGATCGGCGCGGTCGGGGACAACGGGATCGGCGTGGCCGGCATGAGCTGGAACGTCCGGATCATGGCGCTCAAGTTCCTGGAC
>CAZLBF010000076.1:0-13524 GCA_964557495.1 uncultured Myxococcales bacterium
CGAGCGAGGAGATGCTCTCGTCGGCCATCGACGGGATCCGGGGGGAGCTGGACGAGCGAATCCAACAGCTTCGCGGCTCGGAGAAGCTCCTCGAGGCGCAGCGCATCGAGCAGCGCACGATGTACGACCTGGAGATGCTCCAGGAGATGGGCTTCTGCCACGGCGTCGAGAACTACTCCCGCTGGCTCGACGGACGAGAGGCGGGTGAGCCTCCGCATACGCTGCTCAGCTACTTTCCGAGCGACTTCCTCACCTTCGTCGATGAGAGCCACGTGACGGTGCCCCAGATCGGGGGGATGTACCGCGGCGACCGGCGCCGCAAGGAGACCCTCGTCGAGTTCGGCTTCCGGCTCCCGTCCGCGCTCGACAATCGGCCGCTTCAGTTCGAGGAGTGGGAGACGCGCGTGCCGCAGGTCGTCTACGTCTCGGCGACTCCCGGAAGCTTCGAGCTCGAGAGCTGCGAGGGAGTCGTCGTCGAGCAGATCATCCGCCCGACGGGGTTGACCGACCCCGAGCTGGAGGTTCGTCCGGCGGGCAACCAGGTCGAGGATCTGCTGGGGGTGATCCAGGAGCGCGTGGCGCTCGGCGATCGCGTGCTCGTCACGACGCTCACGAAGCGGATGGCCGAGGAGCTCACGCAGTACTACGCCGACCTGGGGATCCGGGTGCGCTACCTGCACTCCGAGATCGCGACGATCGAGCGCACCGAGATCATTCGGGAGCTGCGGCAGGGGGATTTCGACGTGCTGGTCGGGATCAACCTGCTGCGCGAGGGCCTCGACCTGCCCGAGGTCTCGCTCGTGGCGATTCTCGACGCCGACAAGGAGGGCTTCCTGCGCTCCGAGCGCTCGCTGATCCAGACGATCGGAAGGGCGGCGCGGAACCTGCGGGGGAAGGTGCTGCTCTACGCGGACGCCGAGACGGACGCGCTCAACGGAGCGATTTCGGAGACGGATCGCCGCCGCGCGCTGCAGGAGCAGTACAACGTGGAGCACGGCATCACGCCGCGCTCCGTCGAGAGCCAGATCTCGAGCCTCCGGGACAGCCTCTACGACGCGGACTACGTCACCGTGCCGGTCGCGGCCGAGGACGGTCTGGGCGACGAGGACCTGCCGAAGCGCGTGGAGCGGCTCCGCAAGGAGATGCGCGCCGCGGCGGAGGCCCTGGACTTCGAGAAGGCCGCCGGGCTGCGAGACCAGATCAACCAGCTCGAGGAGGGCGCGCTGATGGGGGGCTACGACTATCCGTCCCGACCGGGGCCCGCAAAGGGACGGGGGCGGCGCCGTCGCCGGTGAGCGACTCGCCCAGCGATTCCGAAGCGCGCCTGCTGGAGCGCGTCACCGCGCTCCCGACCGAGCCCGGCGTCTATCTGTTCCGCGGCGCGACCGGGGCGGTCCTCTACGTCGGCAAGGCCCAGAGCCTGAGGGCGCGCGTGCGCTCCTACTTCGGCGCGGGGGGCGACGGTCGGCAGCAGGTGCACTTTCTGGTGCCGCGCATCCGTGACGTCGAGGTGATCGTCACCGCGAGCGTCAAGGAGGCTCTGCTCCTCGAGAACCAGCTGATCAAGAAGCACAGCCCGCGCTACAACGTGCGGCTGCGCGACGACAAGAACTACCTCGGCCTCAAGATCGACCCGCGCGAGGCGTATCCCCGCTTCCGGGAGACGCGGCGCTTCGCGCGCGACGGCGCGGTCTACTTCGGTCCCTACACCTCGAGCAACTCGCTGCGCGACACCTTGAGCGAGCTGCAGCGCATCTTTCCCTTGCGCACCTGCACGGATGCCGGCCTCAAGAGCTACCGACGCCAGGGTCGGCCCTGCATCGAGCACTCGATCGGCCGCTGCGCCGCACCCTGCGTCGGGTTGATCAGCGACGAGGCGTACCACGACCTCGTCGGCGGGGCGGTCCTGTTCCTGCGCGGCCGGTCCGGCGACCTGGTCCGCGCGCTGAGGGCGCGCATGGAGGAGGCGGCGAGCACCGAGCACTTCGAGGAGGCGGCACGCTTGCGCGACCGCATCGCCTCGATCGAGCGCACGGTCGAGCGCCAGTCGATGGTCTCGACCCGATTCGTCGACCGCGACGCGCTCGGCCTCGCGCGCGACGGGAGCGCGGTCGAGATTCAGGTGCTGCACGTTCGACAGGGAAAGCTCCTGGGCGGTGGCCACCACGGCTTCCGGGGCGTGCGACTCGAGGAGGAGGAGGTGCTGGCCTCGTTTCTCGGCCAGTTCTACGCAGAGGGCCGCGACCTTCCGAGCGAGGTGTTGCTGCCCCTTCCGATCGACGGGGCGGAGGCGCTCGAGGAACTCTGGCGCGAGCGGGCTGGACGCGCGGTGCGGATTCGGACACCCAGTCGGGGAGAGGGGCGTCGCCTGGTCGAGATGGCGCGGCGCAACGCGGCGCTGGCGCTCGCGGAGCGCGGCCGGCGCGAGCGCAGTGCCGACGAGGTTGCGTCGGAGCTCGCGAAGGCGTTGGGCATCGCGGCAACGGTCCGGAGCATCGAGTGCTACGACATCTCGCACCTGCGCGGCTCGCTTCACGTCGGCTCGCGCGTGGTGTTCCGCGACGGCATGCCCGACAAGAGCGGATACCGGCGCTACAAGCTGCGCGAGACCCGGCCCGGAGACGACTACGGGGCCCTGCGCGAGGTGCTCGGCCGCCGCTTCCGTCGCCTGGCGCAGGAGCCGGCGGCCGATCTGGTACTGCTCGACGGCGGCAAGGGGCAGCTCAACGCGGTGCGCGCCGTCGTGGCGGACCTGGAGCTCGAGGGCATCGAGCTGGCGGCGATCGCCAAGGAGCGGGACCAGGAGTCGGCGAGCTCCCGCGTGCTGCGCCACGGCGGGGCGAAGCGGGAGCGCGTGTTCCGCCCGGGGGTCAAGGACCCGCTGTCGCTGCCTCCCGACTCCCTCGGACTGCTCCTGCTGCAGCGGGTCCGCGACGAGTCGCACCGCTTCGCGATCCACTACCACCGGGAGCTGCGCCGCAAGGCGGGGCTGCGCTCGATCCTCGACGAGCTGCCGGGGATCGGTCCCAAGAAGCGGCGAGCCCTGCTGCGATCGTTCGGCAGCCTGGAGCGGATCAAGGGCGCCACGGAGGAAGAGCTGGCGCAGGTTCCCGGCATCTCGCGCCCCAACGCCCGCGTCGTACACGCCTTCTTCCACGCCCCCGAGTAAGGAGCCCTCCACGCCTCTGCTCGCCGTTACCCGGCAAGGCTTGCAAGCGCCGCGGCAGCGGCGCGCGCAGCGAGGCGTAGCCGAGCGAAGCCCGGCAGGCCGGCCCAGCCGGCCGTTACCCGGCAAGAAAGACCGCTAGCGGTCAAGGGAGCGGACTCCTGCGCCGATGAGTCGTGGCAGGGGAGGGGCTGCGAGTGAGGTGCGTTCGTGGGAGCTCTCCGGATCGGTTGGGCGTCGCTGTGCGTGGCGATGCTGTTGCCGGTGGCAGCCGATGCGCAGCTCTACCAGTGGACGGACGCCGAGGGCAGGCTGCACGTCACGGATGACCTCTCGCGCGTCCCGCCTCGGCAGCGTCCGCTTGCCGAGCAGCCGCGCGCCACCGACGCGAACTGGAACCAGATCGCGCCTGCACCCGACCGGGAGGCCGAGGCGAAGGGCTCGGCGGCGAGCAGCGGGAGGGGAACGCGTCACGTCATTCCGGTCGCGCGTGCGGGTCTCGAGCTCTCGGTATACGCGACGCTGAACGGCCGAACCCGAGCGCGCTTCACCGTCGACACGGGAGCGAGCGTGAATACGATCCCGCGCAAGGTCGTCGAGGAGCTCGGCATCCCGATCGACGAGACGACTCCCGTCACGGCCGTCGCCGGGATCAGCGGCCGGCCGGTCCTCGTCCCCGTCGTGACCGTGGGCCGCGTGAGCCTCCGGAACGCCAGCGTCGAGAACGTGGAGATGGCCGTCCTCGACACGATGGACTACGGGCTGCTGGGCATGCCCTACTTCAACAACTTCAAGGTCGCGGTAGATCCGTCGCAGGGAATCCTCGCACTGGAGGAGATCGATCTCGACGCCATCGAAGGCGTGTACGGCGGCTACGGCGAGCGCTACTGGCGCACCCGCTTCGCCATGATGCGCGGCATGCTCGAGCAGATCGAGACCTATCGCCAGGACGTCCCGACCACGCACACGGGCATCCTCGAGAAGCTGGACCAGGCGGAGCGCTACTGGCGAGGACAGTACGAGGAGCTCGAGGCCAAGGCGTCCCGGGCCCAGGTACCCCGCGCCTGGCGCGACTGAGCCGGTGAGAAGAGGAGTCTCCTTCTCGGGAACTCCGCTTCACTCTCCGGTGGCCGCGGCGCATCCCGCGGCTCTACGGGCGGCCCCCAGGCGCCGCTAGAGGCGTTGCCAGGCCTGGCACCGCGATTGCTACGTAAGAGGCCATGCCTCGTTCGACCAAGAAGCTCGGTGCCCTGCTCGAGGAGCACTTCGGTATCGACCCGGAGTTCGTGAGGAACCTGGCTCCGGTTCTGGAGCGCTTCGAGTCCGCGCGCCCGAGCGATGAAGAGTGGAACCGGGTGCTCTCCGGCATTGCCGCCGCCTATCGCGCCCGCGCGCCCATGGACGGCGACACGGCCCAGGAGCTGGCGGTTCTGCTCGCGGACTTCTCGACGGAGCTGGAGAAGATCGGCGAGTCGATGAAGGTGATTCACGTCTACCTGGAGCGGGTGCAGCAGCACCTCGAGCCCTCGGCCCCACCCCACCTAGTCCACTAGCGCTCTCCGATCCCCCGGTCCCGGCGAGGTTCGGATCTGCTCCGAGTCCCCGCACTCTGGCTGCTCGCGCCCTTCGCGCTCGGCATAGCGCTCGGGGATGCGTTCGATCCCCCTGCATGGTTCTCGGCGGGTGCCGCGGGTCTCGCGGCGGCGGCTGCGGCGGTCCGCTGGCCGCGGGGGCGAGCCAGCGCGGCGTGTCTGGTCGGGGTCGTGGTCGGGGTCGGATTGGGCGCCCTGGCGATCGGGGACGGGCTGCACGCGACTCGACCGCAGCTCGGTCCCGGACCCACGCGTCTGTCGCTGCTCGAGGCGCCGACGGCGAGCAGCGTGGGCTGCCGAGCACCCGCCCGCCTCGCGGGAGCGCAATCCGGCGCGGCCCTGCTCCTGGGTCCCCCGGAGCTCTGCACCTGGCTTCCGGGCCAGGCCGGGCTGGCGCAGCTTCTCCTGGGGGATCACCCCGCACGCTCGAACCCGGGTGCGCGCGACGGCGCGCGTCGCTGGAGACGGCGCGGCGTACCCGTCAGGGCAAGGGTCGAGGGGGGCGTGCTCGTGCCGGCATCGGAGGTCCCGGCGGGTCTCCGGGCGCTCATCGAGCGAGCCCGCCGCGCGGTCGCTGCCGCAGTCGATCCGCGACTCGCGGATCGCGAGATCGGCTCGTCGGCCCCGCCCGGGCGTCCGGGCGGGACCCGAGCGGGCGCGCTCCTGCGCGCGGTGGTCAGCGGGGATCGCTCGACGCTGAGTCCCGAGACCCGCTCGGCGTTCGAGCTCTCGGGCACCATGCACCTCCTGGCCATCTCCGGCCTTCACGTGGGCTGGGTGTTCGCGCTGACACGGTTCGGTGTAGCCGCGACGCTGCGCCGAAGCTCGCGGCGCGCGCTGCTGCGGCGGGCGGATGCGAGCGCGTACGCGGCCGCCATGCTCGCTGCGTTGGGGTATGCGGCGCTCGCGGGACTCGGCGTGCCCGCGCTCCGCGCGGTGCTCATGGCGTGGGCGGGGACCGTCGCCGTGCTCGGCGGGAGGCCGGGTGCGAGCTGGAACGCACTCTGCCTGGCCGCGCTCGCGGTGCTGGTGGTGGATCCGGCGTCGCTCTTCGAGGCGGGGCTCTGGCTCTCGTTCCTGGCGGTCGGCGGCATTCTGCTGTGGCGGCCGGAGGGTCCCGTCGCCGCGCGACTGGTGGGCTGCACGCTCGCCGCGAGCCTCTCGACCGCCCCCCTGCTGGCGGGCCTCGCCGCGCCGCTCCCCGCACTCACCGCCTTCGCGAACCTCGTCGCGGTGCCGTGGTTCGGCTCGGTCGTGGTGCCGCTCGGGCTGGCGTCGGGCGCTCTGGGTGCGGCGCTCGGTGAGCCGGTACCGGGACTCGCTCCGCTGGCGCACGCCGCGGCCGAGCTCGGCATCCGGCTGGTCGCCGGCTTCGGGAGCCCGGATCTCCTCGCGGGGCTCGAGCGCCCCGTCCTCGCGGCGGGGTCCGCGAGCGCGCTCGGCTTCGGGCTCCGCTTCGCCATGCGCGGCTGGCGTCGAGCCGCACTGCTGGCTGCGCTCGCCGCAGCCGTGGCGGGAGCAGCGGCTGCCTTGCCGGGCGGTGCGCCAGTCGCGCGTCCGCCCAGCGCGCTCTTCCTGGCCGTGGGTCACGGGGGCGCCACGCTGCTCCGCGCGGCGCGAGAGGCGTGGCTCGTCGATGCGGGCCCCGCGCTGATCGGCTTCGACGCCGGGCGCTCGGTGGTGATCCCGGCGCTTCGCGCCGAGGGAGTCGCACGGCTGGACCGACTCGTCCTGACCCACGCCGATCTCGATCACATGGGCGGTGCGCGCGCGATCCTCGAGCGGATCCCGGTCGGCGAGATCTGGCTGAGCCTCGCCACCTACCGAGACGCGACGCTGGAGCCACTCCGCCGCACGGCGGCGCGGCGCGGCGTGCCGATCCGCCTGGTCGCCGCCGGCGGCGGAGGCAGCCTGGGCCCCGTCGCGGTCCGGGTTCTCTGGCCCCCGCCGGCGCGAGCCCGACAGGCCAGGAACGACGCGTCGCTGGTGCTTCGCCTCGACGCACCGGGCGGATGCCTCCTGCTGCCCGGGGACATCTCCTCCCGCATCGAGCGCGCGCTCTCCGTCGAGACGGGACGTTGCACGGTGCTCAAGCTCGCCCACCACGGCAGCGCGACGTCCACCGAGCCCGCGTGGCTCGCGCGCCTGGACCCGGAGCTGGCGATCGCCAGTGCGGGGCGCAG
The DNA here is from genome assembly GCA_964557495.1 of uncultured Myxococcales bacterium. GTDB lineage: Bacteria > Myxococcota_A > UBA9160 > SZUA-336 > SZUA-336 > CAZLBF01. The sequence goes on from CAZLBF010000076.1 coordinate 6,942, forward strand.
GACTCGCGGCTCGCTCCCCCACCGGCGCGTGCGCCGGCGACTGCGCGACGGGCGCGTGACGCTCTGGGAGACCCACCGCCACGGCGCAGTGCGGATCGATCTCCACGCGTCGGGCCCCGTCGTCGCACCCTTCAGGATCGAACCATGATTCCGGCTGCGTCGCCCGTTACCCTGAGCGCTGGTGGCACACAAGAGACCCGAAGGCGTCGACCGGGAGGCCTGGCGCGAGCAGCGCGCGCGCATCTGGGCACGGCGCAACGCCGTGCTGAACGTGCTGCTGATTGCGGTCTGCGCCGCCGTCCTCTGGCGCTACTGCGCGAGCTGAGTCGCGCTCGTCAGGATCAGTCGCGCCGCCGCTTCGAGGTCGCGCGCGGTCGGGACCTCGGGCGCGTGCGAGGCGGGCTCGGCGACGAGTCGAATCGCGCGACAGCCTGCGTTGAGGGCCAGGTCCACGTCGCTCGGCTGATCGCCGATCATCCAGCAGGCTCGGAGGTCCACGCCGAGCTCGCGCGCGGCGCGCTGAAGCAGACCTGGAGCCGGCTTGCGGCAGTCGCAGCCCGCGTCGGGGGCGTGAGGGCAGAAGTAGGTCGCAGCGAAGCGAATGCCCTGGCTCGCGAAGTCGCGCAGCATGTGGTGGTGAAACTGCTGGAACGCGGCCTCGTCGAAATAGCCGCGCCCGATTCCGGACTGGTTCGTGACGATCGCGACGCGGTAGCCGGCGTCGGTAAGCAGGCGCAGTCCCCGCACCGCGCCCGGCAGGCGGGCGTAGTCCTCGATGCGGTGCATGTAGCCCCGATCCTCGATCAAGGTTCCGTCTCGGTCGACGAAGACGCAGCTCGACACGCCGGCAGGGTAGCCTGCGCGCCTGGCGCGAGCCCACGGATCGGCGAGCCTAGGTCGGAGCATGCAGGGCGACCACCTCCTGTTTCGGATCGAGGCGCCCCACCGGGAGTGGGACCGGCTGGCGGGCGAGCTGTTCGAGCTCGGTACGTTGGGGATCGAGGAGCGCTCGGGAGAGGGGCTCCTCGCCTACTTCACACCCGAGCCCGGGACGGAGCGCGCCGTGCTCGCGCTCGCCGACCCCGCTCGCGGGATTCGCGTCTCGGCCGCGACCCGGCTCCCGCCGCGGGACTGGGAGCGGGTCTGGCGCGAGGGGCTCGCCGCCCGGAGGGTCGCCGGCCTGTGGATCCGGCCCTCCTGGGTCCCCTCCGAGGGGACACCGGAGATCCAGATCGATCCGGCTCAGGCGTTCGGGTCGGGCGAGCACGCGACGACGCGGCTGGCCCTCGAGCTTCTGCTCGGCAGCCTCGAGAGGGGGGACCGCGTTCTCGACTTCGGGACCGGAAGCGGGATCCTGGCTCTCGCGGCGCTGCGCTCGGGAGCGGGGAGCGCGGTGGGGATCGACGTCGAGCGGGTCGCCTGTGAGAACGCGGCGTCGAATGCGCGCCGGAACGCGCTCGCGCCCGCCTGGGTCTGCGGCTCGCTGGATGGCATCGCGCGGCAGGCGCGCTTCGACGTCGCGGTGGCCAACCTGCTCTGGTCGCGGCTGCGCCCGTGGCTGCCTCGACTCGCCGGGCACGCGAAGCGCTGCCTGGTCCTGTCCGGGTATCTGTACGCGGAGCGATCGAGCCTCGCTCGCGCGCTCGGCGAGCTGGGCCTCGAGATGCTCGAGGAGCGCCAGGAGAGCCAGTCGGGCGATGTCTGGTGTGCGTCGCGGGTCTCTCAGCCGCCGGCGCGGTAGGCGTCCAGCAGGTCGTCGAGCGTCTCCTCGAAGCGATGGCGCGGCCTCCAGCCGAGCTCGCGGATTCGGCTCGGGTCGCCGACCAGGGCGAGGCGGTCCACCGGCTCCGCCCGGTAGCGCTCGGGGTCCCGCTCTACGCGTGCCGGCACCTTGCTCCGCTGGAGCAGATGGTCGAGCAGCGAGCGAATCGACCAGCCCCGCCCGCTGCACACGTTGTAGGTTGCGCCGGACTCGCCCACGTCGAGCAGCAGCGCGTACGCGCGAGCCACGTCGCGCACGTCGCAGAAGTCGCGCACCGCGTCGAGGTTCCCGACGCGGAGCACCGGCTCCTGCTCGCCCCGTTCGATGCGAGCCACCTGCTGCGCGAACGAGGCCTCGACGTAGAGCGGCGGGCGGCCGGGACCGCTGTGGTTGAACGGGCGCACGCAGACCGCGTCGACGCCCTCGCGCTCGCAGGCCAGACCCACGCGCCGCTCCGCCGCAGCCTTCGTTGCGGCATAGAGCGAGCCGGGTGCGATCGGGTCTGCCTCGCTGGCGGGGGGCGCATCCGCGCTGCGCGCCGCATAGACCGCTCCGGTGCTCACGTAGAGCAGCCGGGCCTTCGGGGCTTCATGGACCAGGGCGCGGAGCAGGTGGTCCACCGCGCCGTAGTTCAGCCGCAGCGCCTCGAAGGGGTCCGTGAGCGCATCTGGGGGAAAGGCGACCGCGGCGAGATGGATGATCCAGTCTGGCCGCGCCTCGCGCAGCAGCGCCCGCGTGGCGTCGGCGCTGCGCAGGTCGCACTCCGTCCAATCTGCACCGAAGCCCGGCCGCGGGAGTCCCGGCTTGAGGGCTCCGAGCGTCGCGTGGCCCAGGGACTCGAGCAGCGGTACGAGCCACGAGCCGACGAAGCCCCCGCCGCCCGTGACCAGGACGCGAGGTGCGGAGGCGCGCGCGTGCATCGTGGCTAGGGTAGCGGCGGGGCCGCCCGGCTCTCGTCGAGCGCGCGCCGCGCTCCGGCTCGATCACTCACCGTCCGTCCCCCGTCGGCCGTAGTCGTCCTCGAGCCGGACCACGTCGTCCAGCTCGGGGCTCGAGACCTCGACCAGCTGAGCGTCGTCGATCGCCTCGAAGCGATGGCGCCGCCCGGTCGGGATCCGGCGGCTCTCGCCCGGTCCCAGGTCGACCTGCTCGAGCTCACCGGCACCGTTCTCGAGCGTCAGGCGCAGGCGGCCGGCGAGCACGTAGATGGACTCGTCCTTCTTCTCGTGATACTGGAGGGATAGGCGGTGACCCGCGCGGATCATCAGGATCTTTCCCGCATAGCGGTCATTCTCGGCCCAGATCTCCTCCCAGCCCCAGGGCTTGTCGACTCGGCGTGCCACGAGGCGGGACCCTAGCACGCGACGTGATACCCTCCAGCCGGGGTGCCCGGGATGCCGGGACGAGGGGGGACGCCATGCGCATCGGAGTCGCGGGACTCAATGCCTCGGGAAAGACCCAGGTCGTCGAGTACCTGTCACGGCGCAGCTTCTATCCGGAGTCGCTCTCGGACGTGATCCGCGACGACCTGGCTCGCGACGCTCTGGAGCCGACGCGCGACAACATGATCGAGCGGGGCAGGGCGCTGCGCGAGCGCTACGGGCCGGCCATCCTGGCGGAGCGGGCGCTCGCGAAGCTTCCCGCGGACCGCAACCATGTGATCGACTCGATCCGCCACCCCGACGAGGTGCGGGCGCTCCGCGTCGACGGCGAGTTCGTGCTGATCTGGGTCGAGGCGAGCCCGGCCGTGCGGTTCGAGCGCGCGCTGCGGCGCGGGCGCGTCGGAACGCCCCAGACGCTCGAGGCCTTCGAGGCCGAGCAGGCGCGCGAGCTCTCGAGCGCCGACACGGCGGGGCAGCAGCTGCTCGCGGTGCGCGCGCTCGCCGACGAGGTGGTCGAGAACGACGGAGAGCTCGATGCGCTGCACCAGCAGCTCCAGTCGCTGCTCGAGCGGAGGTTGACGTTTCAGTCGCGACCCGACTGGGACACCTACTTCATGAGCATCGCCCAGGTCGTGGCCTCGCGCGCCAACTGCGTCAAGCGCAAGATCGGATCGGTCATCGTGTCGGACCGGCGCATCATCTCGACCGGCTACAACGGAACACCGCGCGGCGTCGCCAACTGCAACGAGGGGGGCTGTCCGCGCTGCCGCGGTGCGGCCGAGTCGGGAACCCGCCTCGACGAGTGTCTGTGCAGCCACGCCGAGGAGAACTCGATCACCCAGGCCGCCTACCACGGCGTGTCGGTGCGCGAGGGCGTGCTCTACACCACCTTCTCGCCCTGCCTGATGTGCACGAAGATGATCATCAACGCCGGGATGCGCGAGGTCGTGTACGCCTCGCCGTTCCCTCTCGGCGAGACGGCGCTCGACCTCCTGCACGAGGCGGGCATCAAGGTGAGGCCGCTCTCTGCGGAAGATCCCGGCTCCGCGGACTGAGCCGAGCTCGGGTCCCGGCCCCGGGAAGAATCGTCAGCCGCCGCAGAGCTGGAAGGCGAGGGCGATGCCCGTGGTCACGTCGTGCGTCTCGAGTCCCTCGGTGAGCAGCGGCAGGTCGACGTCCGTGCGCCGTCCCGCGACGATGACCTCGATGTCGCGCCGGCGGATGCGGGAGACGAGGCTCGGGAGTCCCACGGACTCGGTGCCGTCCAGACGCGCGCCGAGCACGTCGATGATCACGACCCGGATCTCCTCCCCCTCGGGGTCCGCGGCGACCGCGTCGAGCGCTGCCTCCCCGTCTGCCGCCCCCGCGTAGGGCAGGATCAGGACGGGTCCCCACACGTGGATGGCCGGCGACATCGGCTCGAAGCCGCCGACCAGGTCTCCGCTGGGCGTGAGCTCCAGCATCTCCATCGGCTCCTCTGAGAGCCGCTCCTTCACGCAGTCGAAGTCGAGGAACGGAAGCAGCGCGCGGGTCCAGGCCTCGTCGCGCTCGAGCCAGTCCGCCACCGGGCGAGCCTCGAAGCGGCAGCTGCGGTCGCCGTGCGCCCGGCACTCCAGCTCTCGCACCAGCCAGGTCTCGCGCCGCAGGGCCGAGTACCAGCCGGAGGCGTATCCCACCCCGACGTGGCAGACGGGCTGCGCAGAGCGACCGAGCCGGGCGCGGTAGTCGGTCGCCTCCGACGAGGCGAGCAGGGCGCCGAACCCGCAGCGTCCCGCGTCCCGCTCCAGCGGGAGCAGCAGCGGGATGCGAGGTCCGGTCACGCAGGCGTCCGGAGGCCCGTCCCCGCTGAAGGCTCGCGCCACGCGCAGGCCGTCGACCATTCCCTGCACGAAGCCGACCCCGTAGAGCAGTCCGGGCCCGCTCTGCGGGTCGCCCGTCTCGAGCAGCTCGCGGTGCAGTTGCCGCAGGACGGCCGGATCTTCCAGGGTGGAGGGGAAGTCCATCTCGGTGCCCGGCTCGGGTGTCTCTGGCTGGCTCATCCGGCTTCGTTGACCTCCGAGAGGAACTGCTGGATGTCGAACTTGCTCGCCCGCTCGATGAACGCTTCTCCTTCGCGCTCGATGATTCTGAGGAAGGCGTCCGCCACGACTGGATCGAACTGCGTTCCGCTGAACAGGCGGATCTCGTCGATCACCCGGCCCATTGGCATGCCCGCGCGGTAGGGTCGATCGGAGGTCATCGCCTCGACCGTATCCGCGACCAGGATGATCCGGCTCGGGAACGGGATGCCCTCGCCGTTCAGACAATCGGGGTAGCCGCGGTCGGAGCCGTCGTACCACTCGTGGTGGTGCCGAACGCAAGGGGCGATGTCGGCCAGGAAGCTGACCGGCTCGATGATGCGCGCCCCGATCTCCGGGTGGCTCTTGATCTGCTCGTACTCCTCCACCGTGAGACGCCCGGGCTTCGTGATGATCGAATCCGGGATCCCGATCTTGCCGACGTCGTGCAGCAGCCCGGCCAGGTAGATGCGCTCGATGAAGCGAGACTGGTGTTGGAGCTCGCGCGCGAGCCGAGAGGCGTAGACCCCCACGCGCTCCGAATGTCCGCGCGTGTAGGGATCCTTGGCTTCGATGGCCTCGGAGAGCGTCTTGACGGTGCTCACGTAGGCGAGGCGCAGCTCCTGGTGCTTCTGCTGGACCTCCTGCGTCCGCTCTTCGACCTTGGCCTCGAGCGTGCGGTTCATGTCCTGAAGCTCGCTGTTCTGCTCCTGCGTCAGCGCGTTCAGGCGGTCGATCTCGCGGCGCATCTGCCAGGTGTCGACGGCCGTTCGCACGGTCGAGCGCAGCTCGTCGTCGTTCCACGGCTTGGTCACCAGGCGGTAGATCTCGCCCTTGTTGATCGCCTCGATCGCGACGTCGATCTCGGTGAAGCCGGTCAGCATCATGCGGATGATCTCGGGCCAGCGTTCGCGGACGCGCGAGAGAAGCTTCACGCCCGACATGCCCGGCATGCGCTGATCCGACACGATCACCTGGATGGGCTCGTGCTCGAGGATCTCGAGCGCCTGCTCGGCCGATTCGGCCTGCTCCACCCGGACCGGCTCGTTGCGGAACAGGCGCATCAGCGCGCGCCGGATGTTCACCTCGTCGTCGACGAAGAGGACGCCCGGCAGGTCGTTCGCGGAGGGGGCCGCTGTCACGGTCCCCGAGCACTTCAAGCTTCGTGCCGCGCTGCATCACGGCCCGGGCCGTTTTCGGGCGATCCGGGAATGACTCCCGGGAACCGACTCGATCCGCATCAGCTACCGATCGGGTGCGCGCTGGATGCCGGTCTCGCACCCAATCCCGGGGCTGGGATCGAGCTGCGCGCCGTTGCCTCTGCGCTGCCAGAGAGCCGCCCCCACACTGCCTCAGCCGGCGCGTGCAGCTCGCTCGCGACT
>CAZLBF010000077.1:0-19924 GCA_964557495.1 uncultured Myxococcales bacterium
GCCGGTGCCGGGCTCGCCGCAGAGCAATACCGGCCGACTCGCGTTGCGCGGGTCGATCGCATGGCGCAGCGCCGGGAGATCCAGCCCGGCGTAGTAGCGCGCCATGCGTTCGTTCACCCAGTCGCGTCGCGCGCGCTCCCGGAGGCTGGCGGGAAGCGCGGGGGAGTCGAGCAGCGCCGCGGCCACGTCGACCAGCTCGGCGGGGTCGAGCGGCAGCTCGAGCGCGCGCGTCGGCCGATCGTCAATCAGTGCCGCGGCCAGCGCTGCGGGCGGATGTCCCCCGGCCGGCTCGAGGTAGAGCACTGGGGGTGGCGCCCGGCGGTACGGCTCGATCCCCCGCACGAACTCGAGCAGTCGCTCCAGGCCGTCGAGCTCGCCTCGCGGCTCGTCGGCGGCGATCAGCACCAGGAGGTCCGGCGCCCGGGCTTCGTCCTTCCAGGGCCCCCGCTCGGGCTTGCCCGACGCCACCTCCCCGAGCTCGCCCAGGTGGAACACGAGGGTCCCCGCCAGAACGGGGTCTTCGGAGACGATCCAGATCGAAGCCATCATGCAGTTTCCCGGCCGGCAGAGGCGCAATCCTCGTGCCATGCGCACCGGAGCCGCAGCTCTGCGTCGAGCTCATCGATGCCCGGGCGAGTTCAGGAAGCTGCCCCCACGGAATTCACGTGCGAATGGGGGCGGCAGGGCAGCCACTCTACCCTTTCCGGGCAAGAGATTACCTGAATCCGTAGCACTCTCCCCGCAGAGTTCGCGGGCCGGTCGCCGGGCTACCCTGCTCGCCATGGCCCTGCTGCCGACCGGGAAGCTGCCCGCCGAGCTGCTCGCCGAGCTGCTCGCCGAGGCGCCCGGCGCGGGTGGCGAGGTCGAGCTCGGCCCGGCTCTCGGGGAAGACGCCTGCGCGATCCGGGTTCCCGCCGGCGCACTCATCGCTGCGACCGACCCGATCACGCTCACCGGCGCGGGCGTCGGCGCCCACTCGGTCTGGATCAACGCGAACGACATCGCCGTGATGGGAGCCCGCCCCCGCTGGTTCCTCGCGACGGTTCTGCTCCCCGAGGGGACCGACGCGGCCGAGGTCCGGGCGCTGTTCCACTCGATGGGAGGGGCCCTGCGCAGGCTCGGCGCCAGCCTGGTCGGCGGCCACACCGAGATCACGAGTGCGGTGCGCCAGCCGGTCGTCGTCGGGCAGATGCTCGGGCTGCGCGAGGACGGACGTTTCGTGCGCACCGGGGGCGCGCGTCCGGGGGACGTCATCGTGCAGGTCGGGGCGGCGCCGATCGAGGGTGCGGCCGTGCTGGCCGCGGAGGCGACGCGGGATCTGGATTCCGTGGAGCCGGCGCTGCTCGACGCCGCGCGCCGGGCCCTGGAGCGGCCCGGGATCTCGGTGGTCGAGCCGGCGCTGGTCGCCGCCGAGCTGGGCGCTACGGCGCTCCACGATCCGACCGAAGGCGGCCTCTCCGCCGGTCTGTACGAGCTCGCCGCCGCCTCCGGAGTTGCGCTCCGCGTGCAGTCGGAGGCGCTCCTCTGGTTCGAGCCGGGACTCGCGGTCTGCCGCGCCGTCGGCGCGGATCCGTGGGGAACGCTCGCCTCGGGCGCGCTGCTGGCCGCATTTCCAGCCGAGACGGCGCGCTCGGCGCTGGAGTCGCTCCGTTCGCGCGGCCTTACTGCGGCGGAGATCGGGTCCGCCCATGCCGGCGCAGGGGTCGAAATCGAGGGCGGCGAGGCGGCTCCCCGCTTCGACCGCGACGAGGTTGCCCGGGTCCTGTCGAACGACTCCGAGCCCTCCTGAGTCCTATAATCCAGAGCATGCGAATCCCTCGAAACAAGGTCCTCTGGTTGATCCTGCCCCTCTTGGTCCTGGTCCTGGGACTCGGAACTCAGGTCCGAGCGGAGGAGGATTTCGCGACGGTCGACCTCTCGGGCTCCTGGTACGTCTTGCTCCGCTTCAAGGACTCGAAGTCCGAGGACAAGACGATCGAGAAGTTCAAGGACTTCGCCTGGGCCGTAGAGCAGACGTCCAATACGCTGACCTGGGAGTACTACCCCTACGTGGTCTTCAACGAGGAGGCGGAGCAGTTCCGGCGCCACGCCATGATGAACCACCAGCACTGGGAGCCCGACGCCGGCCAGTGGAAGGTGATCAAGGCCGCGCTCCCGGTGAGCGCCCGCGCCATGAGCCGCAAGCGCATGAAGGGGAACCTCGAGGCGGGCTTCAGGTCGCTGCCCCCGCTCACCTCGGGAGGCTTCAATACCATGACGTTCTCGCGCGTGTGGGACGTGCAGTACAAGCCCGAGAAGGTGCAGATCACGATCATCGACTCGCTGTCCGGCTCCCACGGGCTCGAAGGCATGGACGAGGCGACCCAATACGAGATCACCGAGCGGGTCGACGAAGGTGAGCTCCGCGGCATCTACAAGGAGAGCACCAAGAGCGGCACCTTCCGCATGGTCAAGTCCCAAGCGCACCAGGTGGTGAAGTAGGGGCGTGTCCTCCGCGGCCAAGGTCCGGCGCGCCTCGGCGCAGGACCGCCAGCGGCTGCTCGACCTCTGGCTCGACCTGGTCGAGCATCACCGCCAGCTGGATCCCCGCTACCCGAGCCTCCCGGGCCTCCGCGAGGTCCTGCTGGGCGAGATCGCGCGCGGGGTCGAGCGGTCGAGCTGCCGGATCTGGCTCGCCGAGCTCGAGGGTGAGCCGGTCGGGTTCCTCTTCGCCGAGCTCGAGGCGGCGGGGCCGAGCGAGCCGGCTGCAGCCTGGATCCACGAGCTCTACGTCGCGCGCGACCGCCGACGGCGGGGCATCGCGTCGATCCTCGTCGACGCCGCCGACGCCTGGTTCGTCGAGATCGGGGCGCGTCGCGCAAAGGTGCGCGTGGAGCCGGGCAACCGGCCCGGCCTCGGATTCTGGAGCGCTCGCGGCTTCGTAGAGAAATCTCGCCTTCTGGAGCGCGAAAACCCGTAGCGGCTGCTAGATTCCGCGCCGCTATGAACCCCCTTGCAAAAGAACTCAACGAACAGATCCGTAAGTCCAGCCCGGACGCCTTCGAGCTCCTCTCGGAGCGCGGCCGCGCCCTCTACTTCCCCCGCGGGATCCTGACGCAGACCGCGGAGGCCAAGGAGAAGGCGCACCGCTTCAACGCGAGCATCGGCGTGGCCACCGAGGAGCACGCTCCGATGGCGCTCCCGTCGATCTTGGAGCACCTCCGGGACATCGATCCGCGCGACGCGGTCACCTACGCGCCCGCCTCCGGCAAGCCGGAGCTGCGAGCGGCCTGGCGCGAGAAGCTCGAGGCCGAGAACCCCACGCTTCGCGGCAAGACCTTCGGCGTTCCCATCGTGACCAGCGCCATCACGCACGGCCTGGCGCTCGTGGGCGACCTGTTCGTGGACCCGGGCGACCGGATGGTCCTGCCCAACCACCTCTGGGGCAACTATCGGCTGACCTACGAGGTTCGCCTCGGAGCCAAGATCGAGACGTTCCCGACCTACGACGACGCGGGGCTCTTCAACGTGGCCGGCCTGCGCGCGACCCTGGACTCGGGTCCCGAGAAGCAGATCCTGCTGCTCAACTTCCCGAACAACCCGACCGGATACATGCCGGGGCGCCGCGAGGTCGAGGGCATCCGCGACGCGATCGCCGCCGCGGCCGAGGGCGGGAAGCGCATCCTCGCCATCACCGACGACGCCTACTTCGGCCTCAACTACGACGACCACGCGCTCGAGGAGTCGCCGTTCGGCTACCTCGCGGACGTTCACCCGCGGGTGCTCACGCTGAAGCTCGACGCGGCGACCAAGGAGCTGTTCGTCTGGGGGCTGCGCTGCGGCTTCCTCACGTTCGCCGCTCCCGCCGGGGTCGCGGACCCGGACCCGCTCCTCTCCGCCCTGGAGCGCAAGACGATGGGCGCGATCCGTGGAGGCATCTCGAACTCCCCGCACATCTCCCAGAGCCTGGTGCTGGCGGCGCTCCGCTCGCCGACGATCGATGCCGAGCGGAAGCAGAAGCTCGACGTGCTGACGGCCCGCGCGCACAAGGTGCGCGACGTCGTGCACCGCGACGTCTACAAGGAGAGCTGGGACGTCTATCCCTTCAATGCCGGCTACTTCATGTGCATCCGGGTGAAGGGGGTCGACGCCGAGGCCCTGCGCGTCCACCTCCTGGACAAGTACGGCGTCGGCCTGATCTCGATCGGCGCGACCGACATCCGGGTCGCGCTGAGCTGCCTCGAGGTGGACGAGATCGAGCCCATGTTCCAGATCGTCCACGAGGCGATCCAGGAGCTCAAAGCCTCCTAGCTTCCGCTTCCCTCGAGGAGGTCGTCGAGGAGCCGTGTGCCGGCTTCGAGCAGGCGCTCGCACGCGGGCGGTGCGAGCAGGCTCATGAAGACCTCGTAGCGCTGGTGGGCGAGCGGGTCCTCGAGGTCGCGGGGGTGCGGCAGGTAGCGGAGCCAGCCGTTGCCGATGCCGCACACCGCGCCGCACAGCTCTCTCTCGCTCACCCCGCGCTTCCAGTCGAGCCCCACCTCGGTGGTCGGCTCGAACGGAAGCGCCAGCAGTGCCGCCGCGCCGATGCGCAGCACCTGCGCCTCGACTTCGATCGATCGCTTGCCGCCGGTGTGGAACGGTCCGGTCTTGTCGCGGAAGTAGAGGCGCGCCTGTGCGATCAGCTCGCGCGCCTCGGCGACGGGCCGGTCCACGACCAGCGCGGGGACCTTGTCGTGAAGCTCGGAGAGCCGCGGGAAGTCCACGGGCGAGATCCCGAGCCGATCGGAGAGCTCGCGTCTCCTCCGCTCGAGGCTCCGCTCCGCCTCCCCGCTGGAGACCCTGCCGGGGTGCAGCGATAGATCGAGTGTCAGGGTCGAGGCCTCGACCGGTGCGGCCTCCTGCGTCTCGATCCCGGGCAGTGCCGCGAGGGCTGCGTCGGCGACCTCTCCGCCCAGCACCCGGACCGCCTCGAAGCCGAGCCCGAGGCTCTGCCCGGGGATCGCGACGTCCATCAGGCCGCGCGTACGGGGGTCGATGTCGGCGTGAGCTCCCAGCAGGAACAGGGCCGGTCCGCCGCGCTCCGCCTCGATGCGCGCCGATGCGAAGCCCGCCCAGTCCCCGGAGATCTCCAGGTTGTCGTGGCCGAGGACGGTGCCGTGGCAGGCGTAGCTGTAGAGCGTCGCGAGCGGAGCCCCGGACGCGTCGTCGACGCGCAGGAGCAGGATCTCGGGGTCCAGCGGACCGCCCTCGATGCGCCGGTTGCGGCCGATCCGGGCCTCGGCCCGACCCCAGCCGAGCCGGGCCGGGCGGCGGGCCTCGTGCGCCTCGGTCGCCGCGCGGACGATGCCGTCGAAGAGGGGTCCCACGTGCGGCGACTCCGGCCGCCCCCGGATCAGCTCGCCCAGGCCGGTGTCCGGCCCGGAGTGGGTGTGCGAGCAGGAGAGGAGGATCCGCTCCAGGGGGATCCCGGTCTTTTGCGCGATCCGGCTGCGGACGCTCCGAGCCTGCTCCGGGGCGACCAGGCACAGGTCGGCCGTCGCGATCAGGATTCCCGCCCCGCTGCCGGAGCCGAGCGCCAGGGCCCGGGTCTGGATCGGGTCGTGGACGCCGGTCGAGACGCCCCGCCTCGCCCCGTAGCCCATCAGCTCCACGCCCGGCTCGGGGGTGATCTCCAGCTGCGCCGCGCCTGCCCAGAGGGCCCCGCTGTCGCCCATTCTTGCGCCCTCGCGTCTCCATCGAGCCGAGGTCGCGCGCTCGGCGCCCCGGTCGGGTAGAATTCGGTTGCCCTGGCGCCGACTATAGGCCATTGATTGGGTCCGCCTGGCAGGGGTGCGGAGAACCAGGGAACCAGATGGGCGGCCTTCGGTCCGCTGTTGCATGGATCCGGGTCCCGCCTGCAAGGCGGGCGACGCAGGGAGCGCGGATGCGAGACGGATGGTTGCGCCGGGCCAGGGCCTGGCAGACGGTGCGGGGGTCGGTTACCGGCGCCGCAATCGTCTTCGTCCTCTCGGCCAGCGGGACCTACCTGGCCCTCGGCGGGCTGAGCTCGGAGGCGGACGGCGCTCCGGCCCCGGCCGCTGCGCCGCCCGAAGCGGTTGAGCCGGCGCTCCTGGTCGCGAACGCCCACCCGTCGATCGACGCCGGGATCGATTCAGACGAGCCGCTCTGGCAGGGACCCGCCCTGCCCGTCACCGAGGCTCCGGAGCTCGGGCCCGCCTCGACCATCCGGATGGTGACTGGGCGCATCTCGGCGGGCAGCACCCTGGACGAGTCCCTGCGCGCGCAGGACGTCACGTCCGGTGTCATCTACGAGCTCACCCACGCCATCAAGCCCGTCTTCGACTTCCGCTACGCCAGGCCGGGCGACTTCTTCAGGCTTGTTCAGGACGACCGCGACGAGATCCTCTCGTTCGAGTTCCAGCGCGGACGTCGGACCGTGTACCGCCTGGTGCTCGAGGAGTCGGGTCTCGTGGCCGAGGCCTTCGAGGTCCCGCTCGAGCTGCGCACCATCGTCCTCAGCGGCGTGATCGACCACTCGCTCTTCGAATCGGTGCTCGAGCTCGGCGAGGCGCCCGACCTGGTGAACGAGTTCGCAGACATCTTCATCTGGGACTTCGACTTCTCGAAGCAGACGCGGCCCGGGGACGAGTTCCGGATGGTCTTCGAGAAGTACTACGACCGCGAGGGCTTCGTGCGCTACGGGAAGGTCCTGGCGGCCCGCTACCAGACCGCCAACGCCGAGTTCACGTCGATCTACTTCGAAGACGAGAGCGGCTACGGGGACTACTACACGCCCCACGGAAACTCGGTGAGGCGCGCCTTCCTCCGCGCACCGGTCAAGTACTCGCGCATCAGCTCTCGCTACTCCCGGAGCCGACTGCACCCGATCCTCAAGGTTCGGCGCTCGCACCGGGGAGTGGACTACGTCGCGCCCTCGGGAACCCCCGTCTGGGCAGTCGCGGACGGTACCGTGATCTTCAAGGGGTGGAACGGCGGCATGGGCCGAGTCGTGCGGATCCGGCACAACAACGGCTACGTCTCGTCCTACGGGCACCTGCAGCGCTATGGCAACCTCAAGGTCGGCTCGCGCGTGCGTCAGAAGCAGGTGATCGCTTACGTCGGGTCGAGCGGCCTCGCGACCGGCCCTCACGTGCACTTCGAGCTGCGATCCAACGGCCGCTACGTGAACCCGCTCCGGGTCGCCTTCCCCAAGGGGGAGCCGGTCTCGCTGACCGACATGGACTCCTTCGGCGTGGCCCGAGACGCCCTGACGCGTCAGCTCGACGCCGCCGCTCCCGCGCTGGTCCTCGAGGCGCGACAGGAGACGCTGGCCGAGTAGCCCTTCGCTTCGGGTTCTTCGGGTGGTGGAGTGGTCGGGTGGCTCAGCGACGAGGCGGACTCGCCTCGCTGCCGTCGCCGAGAGCCGGCGCCACGCACAGGGCGACCACCGCGTCCCCCTCCACGTTCACGACCGTGCGGATGGTGTCGAGGAGGCGGTCGATCGTCAGCAGCATGCCGACCGCCTCCCCGGGCAGGCCCACCGCCTCGAGCACGACGACCATCGTCACCATCCCCGCCGACGGAATGCCGGGCGCACCGATTGACATCAGCATCGCGAGCAGGAAGACCGTGAGCTGCGCGCCCACGCCCAGGTCGATTCCGTACACGTTGGCGATGAAGAGCGCCGCGATCGCCTCGTAGAGCGCGGTTCCGTCCATGTTGACGGTCGCGCCGAGCGGGAGCACGAAGCTCGAGACGCTCTGAGGGACCTCGAGCTCGTCTTCGACGCAGCGCGTGGTGACCGGCAGCGTCGCGGCGCTCGAGCTGGTGGAGAACGCCACCCAGAGCGCGTCGCGAATGCCGCGGAAGAGTCGCGCGGGAGAGACGCCGGCGATCGCGTAGGCAATCGCGGGGAGCGTCACCCCGCCGTGGAAGAGCGTCCCCACGAGCACGACGGCGGAGAATCCGAGCAGGTTCTCGACCAGCACCCCGAACCCGACCGTCGCGACGAGGTGACCGACCAGGGCAAAGATGCCGACGGGCGCGAGCTTGAGGAACCAGCCAATGATCTCCATGATCGCCGCGTAGCCGGACTCGACCGCCTCGACGGCCGCGCGCGCCGACGCTGGAGAGAGCCGGACCAGTGCGAGCCCGAGCAGGATCGCGAAGACGACGATCGGGAGGATTCTCCCCTCGGCCAGCGATGCGAACGGGTTCTCCAGAACCGCGAACGCCGAGTCGAGCAGGAACTCGCCCAGCCGGCCCTCGCTCGCGAGCTGAGTCGGCGCCTCGCCGGCGGTGGACTGGAAGAACTCGGTGTCGCGCAGCGAGCCGCCGGCCCCCGGGCGAACCAGGTTCACGAGCAGCAGCCCGGTCGCCACTGCGAGCGCCAGGGTGAGCAGATACAGGCCGACGGTGCGCACTCCGATCGTGCCGAGCTTGCGGGCGTCGCCCATGCGCGCGACGCCCGCCGTGATCGAGAGGAGGATCATGGGGGCGATCAGCATCTTGAGCATCGCGATGAAGAGGCGTCCGGCCGGTCGCGCGACCTCGACGCCGCTGTCGGGGATGACTCCGAACAGGGCGCCGAGTCCGACCCCGAGGGCGATCTGCAGGTGAAGCGTGAGCCGGGACGAGAGCGAGAGGAGCAGCAGCCCGGCGATCAGCGCGGCGTAGGCGAGGCGCGGGCTGCCCGTCCCGAGCAGCGCCGCAAAGAGCGCGCACCCGACCGCGCCCGCGAGCATCCCGCCTCGGCTTCGCATCGCGGGCGCAGTATACGGGCGTCGCCGCTTCTCCGGAGAGGCTGGTACATTTGCGCTCATGGCGACGCAACGACTGATCGAGCTGGCCGAGCGGCTGGCGGAGCGCGACCGAGAGCTGTCGGAGTCGCTCGGGCGCGCCTGGGAGTGCGCGCGCGAGCTGAGAGAGAAGCTGGCGGCCGCGGCCGAGGCCTTCCGCCAGACGGTTCGGGAGCGCGGGGCGGAGCACCTGGCGAACGTCGAGGTGGGGCCGGTCGAGCCGGACCAGAAGCACGTCGACTGCGTGCAGTTCCGGATCGCGCGCGGCCGCTCCGAGGCCCTGTGCGTGGTAAAGGCAGCGGGCAAGGTGACCCTGGTCGGGCCCTACAAACGCGGCAAGAAGGAGAAGCCGTGCGTGGACTTCCCGCTCGGGGGAGCGGAGGTCAAGCGCGGGCTCGAGGACCTGCTCGCAACGCTGATCGAGAAGGCGTCCGAGCGCTGAGCGGAGCCCTCCAGGTATAGTTCCCGCTCCAGAGAGAGAGCGGATGAGCCTCACGCGACAGGATCCAGAGCTCGAGCGGCCGATCGAGGATCGAAGTCAGCTGATCGACTTCTTTCGCGCCGGAGAGAAGCCCCCCGAGAGGTGGCGAGTCGGAACCGAGCACGAGAAGGTGGGCCTCTACGAGAGGACGCTCGAGCCGGTCCCGTACGAGGGCTCGCGAGGCATCGGCGCCCTGCTCGCGAAGCTCCACCGGGACCACGGCTTCGAGCCGCTGGTCGACGGCGGCAAGCTCGTGGGTCTCGAGAAGGAGGGCGCGACCATCACGCTCGAGCCCGGGGGACAGCTCGAGCTCTCCGGCGCACCCCTCCGCACCATGCACGAGACGTGCAGGGAGTTCCGCGATCACCTCGCGTTGATGAAGCACGTCTCCGAGGAGTTCGGGATCGTCTGGCTCGGCCTCGGCATGCACCCGCTGGCCTCCGTCGACGAGCTTCCGCGAATGCCCCGGGAGCGCCACGAGATCATGCGCGACGTGCTCGAGAAGCGGGGCAAGCTCGCCCTCGAGATGATGCATGCCACCGGCTGCGTGCAGGCGAACTTCGACTTCGCGTCGGAGCCGGACATGGCGCGCAAGCTGCGGCTGGCCATGGCCGCCTCCCCCGTCGTCACCGCGCTCTTCGCGAACTCGAGCATCTCGGAGGGGAAGGCGAACGGCTTCGAGTCCATGCGCGCCTGGATCTGGCGTCACACGGACCCCGACCGCTGCGGCCTGCTGCCCTTCGTCTTCGAGGACGCATTCCTCGAGGGGCGCGCCTACGAGAGCTACGCGGCCTGGGCGCTCGACGTCCCCACGCTCTTCATCCAGCGGGGGGAGCGGCACATCCCGCTCCGCGGCCTCCGCTTCCGAGACTACCTCGAGCGAGGCCACGCGGATGAGACCGCCACGCTGGCCGACTGGGCCATCCACCTGACCACGCTGTTCCCCGAGGTGCGCCTGAAGCGGATCATCGAGGTCCGCGGCGCCGACGCCGTTCCCCCCGATCTCGTCTGTGCGCTCTCGGCGCTCTGGAAGGGGCTCCTGTACGACGAGGAGAGCCGCGAGCGCAGCTTCGAGCGGGTCCGGGCCTGGACCTTCGAGGAGGTCGACCGGATGCACGCCGACGTGGCGCGCTGCGGGCTCTCCGCGGTGGGCCCGGACGCGTCCGTCCTGGAGCTGGCCCGCGAGCTCGTGGAGCTCTCGGCGCAGGGCCTGCGCCGGATCGGGCTCCGGAGCTCCGCGGGCGAGGACGAGTCACTCCTGCTGGAGCCGCTCTTCGAGATCGCCGATCGGGGAACCTCGCCGGGCCGCGAGCTCGTGGCCCACTGGGAGGGGGCCTGGGACCGCCGCATCGAGCGCCTGGTCGAATACGCAAAATACTGATCGGGTCCCACTCCAGGAAGGCACTGGCCGAACTGTGCGGAGCGGGCAGGTTGACCCCCCGCAAAGGCGTTCGATAGGCTACCGCCACCAAAGGGATCCCGGAGCACACTCCAGGGGCGGAATTGGGAGGGAGAAATCCATGGTTCAGCTTATTCGCGTTTTTCTCGCATTGGGAATTGCCCTGGCGTTCGTGAGCTACTCGCCGGAAGCGTCCGCCCAGTCGCCCGCCGACGCCAAGCGCACGCTCAAGCTCTGGAAGGCGCTCTACGTGGAGCCCGGGTTCATGGAGGTCGACGCTCGCTACATGCGCGGCACGGTGCTGCTGACCGGCGACGTGGCGACCGAGGAGCTGAGCCAGCAGGCCAGCGAGCTGATGGAGAAGCAGCGCGGGGTCAAGGACCTGCGGAACCGCCTGCGTGTGCGTGAGCCGGACGTGGCCGCCGCCCCCTGCGAGACCATCATGGCCAAGATCGAGGAAGAGATCGCGGCCGACGAGGAGCTGGCGCAGTCTCGCCGCAAGTACGAGATCGTCTGCGCGGACTCCAACGTCACCCTCACCGGCAAGCTCGGCGACTACACGCTGGCGAGCACCCTGCTGAACGAGGTCCGCAAGATCGAGGGCGTCACCACGATGAACTTCGAAAAGCTCAAGTACTGACAACCCTTTCTGGCTAGCCTCCGGTCTCCGGGCCGGGGTCTCGCCACTCGGTTCGATGCGCCCCGCCGCTGGCTTGCGGCGGGGCGTCTCTTTGGGCGCGCGAGACCCCGCTTGACCGTGCGCGGGGCGTGGTTAGCCTGGGCGGCCCGTGAGCGACGTTCCCGAGTTCAACCTCCAGATCGGCGGCGATACGGTCTCGATCCCGGCCGATCTGCCGCTCCTGCCCGTGCGGAGCACCGTGCTGTTCCCGGGCACGACCCTGCCGCTCGCCGTGGGTCGACCCCGCTCCGTGGCGGCGGTGCGCCAGGCGACCAGCGCCGACGGCCTCCTGGCGGTGCTGACCCAGCGGCGCGGCGAGACGGAGCGACCCGGGGCGGACGAGCTCTACGAGCACGGCACGGTGACCAAGGTGCTCCAGGTGGTCGACACGGGCTCCGGTCTCTCGGTCGTCGTGCTCGGCCTGGCCCGCTTCCGGGTGCTCGAGGTCGTGGAGCAGGAGGATCTGCAGCGGGTCCGGATCGAGGTCTTCGAGGATGCTCTGGAGCGGACGGCCGAGGCCGAGGCCGCGCGCCGCACGGTCCAGCAGCTCGCGAAGCGACTGATCAGGCTGCGCGACGACGTGCCGGACGAGCTCCAGGAGATGCTGGACCGTCTGACCGATCCGGCGCGACTGGCCGACATGGTCGCGTTCGGGGGCGGCCTGAGCCCCGAGGAGAAGGTCATGCTGCTCGGGCAGCCCGACGTGCTGGCTCGGCTGCGCTTCCTGGCGGGCTCCCTGATGCGCGAGATCCGCGTCGCGGAGATCTCGCGCAGCTTCCAGGAGCGTGCAGCAGGCGAGATCGACGAGGGTCGGCGCAAGGCGATGCTTCGCGAGCAGCTGCGCAGGATCCAGGAGGAGCTCGGCGAGACCGACGAGCAGCTCGGTGAGGTGGACGAGCTGCGCGAGCGCGTCGACAAGGCGGACCTGCCGGACAACGTGTTCGAGGAGGTCGAGCACGAGCTCAGCCGGCTGGGAGCGATTCCTGCGCACTCGCCGGAGCGCTCAGTGATTCGAACCTACATCGAGTGGATCCTCGATCTGCCCTGGAAGGTGTGGACCGAGGACAACCTGGACCTCGAGCACGCCAAGCGGATCCTGGACGAGGACCACTACGACCTGGTGCGGGTCAAGGACCGGATCCTCGAGTACCTGGCGGTGCGTCGGCTGGTGAAGGAGCCGAAGGGCCCGATCCTGTGTCTGCTCGGACCGCCCGGCGTGGGCAAGACCTCGGTCGCAAAGTCGGTCGCCCGTGCGATGGAGCGCAAGTTCACGCGCATGTCGCTCGGCGGCGTGCGGGACGAGGCCGAGATTCGCGGCCACCGGCGCACCTATGTAGGCGCGCTGCCCGGACGCATCATTCAGGGGCTCAAGACGGCGGGGAGCTCGAACCCGGTCCTGGTGATCGACGAGATCGACAAGGTGGGCCGGGACATGCGCGGCGATCCGTCGTCGGCCCTGCTCGAGGTGCTCGATCCGGAGCAGAACTCGAGCTTCAGCGACCACTACCTCGAGATCCCGTTCGACCTCTCCAAGGTGCTGTTCATCGCGACCGCCAACCGGACCGACACGATTCCGCCGCCGTTGCTCGACCGGATGGAGGTGATCGAGATCCCGGGCTACACGTCGCGCGAGAAGCTGCGGATCGGCAGCGACTTCCTGATTCCGAAGCAGCTCGAGGAGCACGGCCTCGAGCCCGATGCCGTCCCGATCTCCGAGGCGGCGCAGCTCCGGGTGATCGAGGAGTACACGCACGAGGCCGGAGTGCGGAGCCAGGAGCGACAGATCGCGGCGCTAATTCGCAAGGCTGCACTGCGCATCGCCGAGGGGGAGGCCCGGGTCGAGATCGATTCCGACGATGTCGAGGCACTGCTCGGACCCCCGCCCTTCACGCGAGAGCTCGGCGAGCGGATCGACCGCCCGGGCGTGGCGATCGGTCTGGTCTGGACGCCGGCCGGGGGCGACATCGTGTTCGCCGAGAGCGCCCTCCTCGAAGGCAAGTCGGGACTCCAGCTGACCGGACAGCTCGGCGACGTGATGCGGGAGTCCGGGGAGCTCGCGCTGTCGTATCTGCGCTCGAACGCGGAGCTGCTCGGCATCGACCCGGCGCTGTTCGAGAAGCATCAGATCCACGTGCACGTTCCCGCGGGAGCGATGCGCAAGGACGGTCCCTCCGCCGGGATCACGCTGCTGGTCGCGCTCGCGAGCCTGCTCACGGGCAAGCTCGTCCGGAGCGACGTCTGCATGACGGGAGAGATCACCCTGCGCGGCCAGGTGCTGCCCGTCGGGGGCGTCAAGGAAAAGCTGCTCGCGGCGCATCGCGCCGGGCTCAAGAGGGTGATCCTCCCCTCGCGCAACCGCGACGACCTGGACGAGGTTCCGGAAGAGGTGCGCGACGCGCTCGAGCTCCACTTTGTGGACGAGACGCGCGATGCCCTGCCACTCGCATTTGCATGACTGACGGCGACAAGTCGGCCGACCGGCCGATCTCGATCTCGGACACTTCCGGGACGAGTCTGCTCCGGCTTGCGCGCGTGAGCCGGGACGCGGCGAGGAAGAAGCTGCGGGGGCTCGCCGACGAGGAGCAGGCGCGCGCCTGCCTGGAGCTCCGCGCCGAGGTGCGGGCCGAGTTCCTGATGCTCCTCGACCACCCCGAGCACGTCGTGCCGCTCTTCGGCGACGCCGAGGTGTGCGTGACCGTCCGCGGCAGCGGTATGGCGGACGGTGCCTGGCTCCTGGAGCTGGCGACGCCAGAGCAGCGGCAGGCCTGCTTCGACCTCGACTGCTGGAAGGGGCCGAAGCTCGAGCTGGAGAGGACGGCCGAGTGGGTCGATGCCCTGATCGAGGCCGGTCCCGAGACGCTCGCGCGCGTAGTGGCCGAGACCGACGCCGAGATTTGGGTGCTCCTGCTGCGCTCAATGACGGCCATCGCGGTGCTCGGCAAGGAGGAGACGCCTCCCGACGGCTCGTTCAGCGTCGACGGAGTGGTGCACTTCACTCCGCACGAGGGTTCGGACCCGTCTCGAATCCAGCAGCTCGCGCGTGCGCTCGCCGGCTACAGCCCGGACGAGTACTGGCGACTCGTCTACGGCGCGATCTTCGAGAGCCCCTCCGAGATGGAGGAGTACGCGCAGCGTTGGCGGAGCGGGCGGCTGGCCGACCTCGGCTTTCCGGAGCGCGAGCAGGCGCTGGGCGTCTACGCGCGCCTGCACCCGGACCAGGCGCCGGTGCTGGACGTATCGACACCCGGAGCGGCCCTGATTCCGACTCGCACGCTGCCGCGCCAGCTCCAGGGCTCGCTCGTGGGAGAGTCACTGCGAAAGCTCAGTCCGGACCGCGCGGGCGAGGTGCTCGGCTACCTGCTCGCAGTGGCGAACGCGCTGGCCGTCGCAGACGACCTGGTTCTGTCGGATCCCGAGGCGGTGCCCGTGGCGCTCGAGAAGGCGGTTCGGGGGATCGACGTCGGTCTCCGCGAGCTCTCGCGGGTCCGCGGCCGGCCGCCGGAGGAGCTCCTGGACCGTACCCTCCCCTTCGACCTGTTCCGCATCGGCGCCACGCTCGACGCCAGCCTGCGCAAGCAATGGGTCGATCCGGACGATGAGGCGGAGGCGGGCAAAGAGTAGGGCGGGAGCGCCGAATGAGCCTCCGGAGTGACGAGATGGGTCGGCTGTGGCGGGAGAGCTCGCCCGGACCGTGGCGAGGTGTGGTGAGCGCCGCTCCCTGGCTCGTCTTCGGCCTGCTGACCGCGGCCTCGGTTCGCCTGCTCGGGGAGACCCTGCCGCCGGGGCTCGGACGGCTCGACCTGCTGCTGGTCGCAGCGAGCTTGGCCGGCATGGGGACGGCGCTGATCTGGCTCGCCTGTCAGGGCGTGGCCCGCAGCACCGCCTGGGCCGTGGCCTGGGGCGCTTGCATCTGGATCCCCTACGTGAACCTGGCCATCGCGAGCATCTACGCGCGCCGCTACTGGGGAGACGGAGCGCGCGCCCCGTCGCTGCTCGGGATCGCCGGGATCCTGGGGCAGACCGCCGCCAGCCTGCGGCTCCTGGCGCACACCCTGCCGCCGCTCGTCTAGCTGGAGGTGGGCGCGTCCGGGGGGTGGAGAAGCTCCTTTCCGACGACCGAGAAGAAGTCCTGGAGAATCCGGTAGGTCAGGCCCCAGACCGTGTAGCCCTGGTACTCGATGGCTGGGAACGTGCCGCCGAACTCGGAGCGCTGGAAGCGGTAGCTCCGCGCGGAGCTCGGATCCAGGAGGTGCGCCGTGGAGATCCAGACCGTCGACTGGACCTCGTCGCTCACCGTGATCGGGGGCCGGGAGCGGACCTCGTACACGAACGGGGCGACCACGAGCTTCCGCTGCTCCGAGGCGCGAGTGCCCTGGAAGTCATTGAGCCGGCCGATCGGTGCGCCGAGCCGGATGCCCACCTCTTCGTGAGTCTCGCGCGCAGCGGTCCGCTCGAGGTGCGGGTCGTGGGCCTCGCGGCGTCCTCCGGGAAAGGCCATCTGTCCCGACCAGGGATCGCCCTCGCGGACGGCCCGCTCGATGAAGAGCAGCTCCGGCGAAGCGTCTGGCGCCTGGTGAACCACGATCGCGACGGCCGCCTCGAAGACGGCGGGCTCGACGGGAGCGTCGCCCGCAGCCGCGAGGCGCGGCACGTGGACGGCGACACGACTTCGAATCAGGTCCAGGCTCGGCATGACGGGTCGCCCGGGATCGTACCGACCCGCGCGGCCGCGGGCTATGCTCGCCGCACGTGGGCTACGTCCTGGTCACCAACGACGACGGGGTCGACTCGCCGGCGCTGGTCCCGCTGATCCGAGCGCTCGAGCCGCTCGCGCCGGTTCGCACGGTGGTTCCCTCGTCGGAGCGGAGCTGGATCTCGAAGGCGATCTCGCGCTGGGACGAGATCCGCGTCGAGCGGGTGGAGCGGCAGGGCATCGAGATCCACGCGATCGACGGCTTTCCCGCCGACTGCACCAACCTTGGAGTCCACTCGCTCTTCGAGGAGCCCCCGGACATGGTCGTCTCGGGCATCAACATCGGGCTCAACAGCGGCCTCGGCTTCTTTCTGTCGAGCGGGACGGTCGGGGCCGCCACCGAGGGCTGGATCGCCGGCCTGCCCGCCCTCGCATTCTCGGTCGGCTCGGCGGGGATCGACCGGGACTGGAAGGCGAGGGCAGCGGCGGGAGGGAACGAGGAGCTGTGGCGGCGGGCCGCAGCCCTGTCGGCCGACGTGGTGAAGGACGTCCGGGAGCTGGGGTTCCCGCCCGGCGTGGACCTGCTGAACGTGAACTTTCCCGTCGAAGCCGGCATCGACACGCGCCGCGTCGTCACCCACATCGCAAACGTGGGCTACGGGGCGCTGTTCCGGCGCGAGTCCGGGGACGTGTTCGTTCACGACTACGCGGGAGAGCTGCGTGTGGGCGCGAGCCTCGACGGCAGCGACATCGGTGTGGTGCGCGAAGGGTGGGTGTCGATTACCCCGATTCGTCTCGCGCACACCGCCGAGCTGGGAGACCCCGTACGGCGTCGCCTCGAGCGGGCGGGGTCCTGAGCCCAGCGCCCTCCCCCGTTGCGGATTCGACTCGCTGCGTCGCGGAAATGACACACCAATCCGATTGACACAGACGCTCCGCTGGGAAATAACTACCAGTGGACACGGCGGAATTTGCTCCGTCGCTCGGGGGAGAGGGTCCAATTCCGCGTCGGATCGCCTTCATCAATGAGAAGGGCGGCAGCTGCAAAACCACGCTGGCGTCCAGCCTGGGGGACTACCTCGCGCGCGAGAAGGGCTACCGCGTGTTGCTGGTAGATCTCGACCCGCAGGGGCAGCTCGGCAAGGTGCTCGGCGTCGACGTGGGCGCGGAGCGTCACACCGCGCTCGACATGCTGCTCGACGCGGTGCTCGGCGAAGACACGCGCGCGAACATGCCGGTCATACGAGCGCGTCATCCCGGACTCGACATCGTGGTGTCGAACAAGTCCCTCGCGCTGTTTCCCGAAGAGGTCGCGGACCGCGGAGGCGAGGAGTACTTGTGCCTGCGCACTGCGATGGAGGGGATCGGCGAGTACGACTTCGTCATCTTTGACGCGCAGCCGTCGTTCGGCACGATCACGCTCAACGTGCTGCTCGCCGCGAGCGAGATCGTGCTGCCTGTGCCGCTCACCTTTCTGGCGCTCGACGGCGCGGCGGAGATGACGCGCACGATCGAGATGGTCCGCACGCGTTTCCAGCACCCGGCGCTCGAGCTCTCGATGGTGATCCCGACGTTCTACCGGCGGACCCGCATGGCGGGCGAGATCCTGGAGAAGCTGCGCGAGCACTTCCCCAAGGAGATCTCGCAGACGGTGGTCGGCTACTCGGTGCTGATCGACGAGGCTCAGAGCCGCTCGCGGACGATCTTCGAGCACGCGCCGCGCTCGACCGCCGCCCGCTGGATGAGCTCGCTCGGCGACGAGCTGCTCGCGCGCGATCCGGCCCACGTGCGGGGTGTGGCATGAAGCCGACCGGCTCGCACGGGGGACCGCCCGGCGAGGAGCCGTCGCTCGGGAGCGACCCGTTCTCGAGCGGCGACGGCACGCTCCCCTACCTGATCCGTCTGCGCGAGCGGAACCTGCGGCTGGTCCCGGCCGAGAGCTCCGAGGCGCCCGAGCTCGGGGAGCCGGCGCACCCACCGGAGCGGCGCAAGCCGATCGATCTCGGCCCGCCCGTGCCCGAGGTGAGCCTGGACGACGCAGACGACGCGGCGAGCTGGCTCGACCGCCTGGCCGGCCTGGCGCTCGAGCGCGAGGACGAGGAGCGGATCCAACAGATCGCGACCTCCTTCGGGCCCGTCGCGTACGATGCGCTGGGACTGAACAGCCGCACCTCGCGCCGCGCCTTCGCCGCCTTCAAGCTGCTCTACAGCCACTACTTCCGGGTCGAGAGCAGCGGCCACCAGGTGCTCCCCGAAAAGGAGGGAGCGATCCTGGCCGCGAACCACGGCGGGCTGCTGCCGTTCGACGGCGCGATGACGGTGGTGGATTGCATCGCCAAGGCGAATCCCCCGCGCATGGTTCGCTCGATCGTGGAGCGCTGGGCCGGCACGCTCCCCTTCGTCAACATCTTCTACGCGCGCGTGGGCCAGGTCATCGGGACCCGCGACAACTTCCGCAACCTGCTGAGCCGGAATCAGCTCGTGCTGGTCTTCCCCGAGGGCGTCGAGGGCATCCGCAAGAAGGCCGCCGACCGCTACGTGCTGCGCGAGTTCCACCTGGGCTTCGTGGAGGAGTCGCTGCTGCACCGCGTGCCGATCATTCCGGTCGCGATCATCGGCGCCGACGACCAGACGCCCATCCTGTACGACATCAAGCCGCTGGCGAAGCTGCTCGGGCTGCCCGTGTTCCCGATCACCCCGACGTTCCCGCTGTTCGGTCCGCTGGGACTGCTGCCCTACCCGGTGAAGTACCAGATCCGCTACGGCGAGCCGTTCCGCTTCTACGAGGAGTTCCCGGACGGCCCGACCCAGGATCCCGCCGCCGTTCGCTACATGGCCGACCAGGTGCGCCGCCGCGTCCAGGAGATGGTGGACCGCGACGTGCTGGCCCGGCGCAAGCAGGAGCCTTAGGGCAGTGCGCCGCGTGCTCGTGACGCACGTGGACAGCGTGATGGGGCGTCGGCTCGTGAAGGCCCTGTTCCACGACCCCGACGTGTCGCTGGTCTTCGCGACCGGGACCGGTCCGACCCCGAGCTTCCTGGACGCCTGGTCCGGCAAGTGCTTCTACCAGCGGCTCGACCTGGCCAAGGCGCGCCACGTGATGAGCCTGTTCCGCTCGGAGCGCTTCGCGCGCGCGCACCTCGACTCGGTGATCCACCTGCCGTTCGTCCCGGCGCTGTCGGGCGAGCGCATTCCGGGCAAGGTCTCGCTGCTGGTCTCGGAGACGCGCCGCCTGCTCGAGGAGTGCCAGCGCGACCCGGGGATCGAGCGCTTCGTGCTGCTCTCGTCCGGCTTCGTCTACAAGCCGGACCCCGGCAACGTGAACGTGGTGAACGAGCAGCAGCCGCTCGACTTCGAGTGCGACGGGGAGCCGCGCGTGCGGGCCTGGGTCGACACTGACCTGGTCTGCCAGAAGGAGCTGAACGACCCCGCGCTCAAGACCACGATCCTGCGCGCCGCCTCGATCCTCACGGAGTCGGGCGAGTTCCTGCTCTCCCCTCCGCTCGAGGAGGGCGAGCCCCCGCTCGGCTACGATCCCATGTTCAGCGTCGTCTCCGATCGCGACGTGGCCCGCGCGCTCCTGCTGGCGCTGCACGGCGACCGGCCCGACGCCTACAACATCGCCGGACACGAGATCTTTCCCCACTCCGACCTGCACGGCTCTCGCGGGCCGGCGGGCGGCTTGATTCCGATCCCCGAGGTTGTGCGCGACGTCGCCTCGTGGGTCGAGCGCGCCATCGGTCTCGGCTACGGCCGCGCGAACGAGCGCCTGTGCTACGGCATGGTCCTCGACACGCAGCACGCCGAGGAGAAGCTCGGCTTCGAGCCCCTGTACCGCATCGAGGTCCGCCGCGACGGCAACGCGCGCCGCATCGACACGGTGAGGTGCCGCTGA
>CAZLBF010000078.1:0-10128 GCA_964557495.1 uncultured Myxococcales bacterium
CGGCTGGCGAGCCGTGGCGGGGAGGAGGACCAGCTCGAGTCGGAGCTCCTGCGCGGGGCGCGAGATGCCTCCATCCTCAAGGTGCGCCTCGTCGCGGAGCGGCCCGTGGCGATCGTCGCCTGGAGAGGGGCGACGTCGGACCATCAAATCTTCTGGTCGAGGCGCGCCGACGGCGCGCTCGGGATCGCGGACCACTTCCGGAACGCCCTTTCGTGGCTGCCGCCCGGAGAGCGCGACCCCTCGGACGCCGCCGTCGTGGAGCATTTCCTGTATCGCCAGGTGCTCGGACGGCTCAGCTATTGCCGGAACGTACGACGGGTCGGCCACGGCGAGAAGGTCCGCATCCAGCCGGATTCGGGAGTCTCCGACGGGGCCGTCTTCGACCGCATCGAGCAGCATCCGGAGCCGGGACCGGTGCGTGCCTGGGTCGAAGGAATCGACCGCGCCCTCGCATCGGTGCTCGAGCCGCTGCGAAGCGAAGAGGGCGTGGCCAACCAGTTCTCGGGCGGCGTGGACTCGACGCTGCTCCAGACCTACCTGGGAGCGGACTTCCCGGCGCTGACGGTGGTGTCGGACACGCCGGAGTTCCGTCCCGAGACCGGCTACGCCACCCGGGCGGCCGCGCTGATGGGCCTCGAGCTCGAGCGCCGGAGCCTCGCCGAAGCCGGCTACCTGGAGCAGCTCGAAGCGACCATCGACGACATGGGTCTGCCCCCGATCCACGAGGGGACGGTCCTCGATCGGGAGGCCTACCAGACCGGCTTCCGGAAGTACGTGGTGGGAGAGCACGGGGACAGCGTCTTCGGACTGGGCGGTCGCCGCGCGCGCATCGCCTGGCTGCTGCGCTCGCGGATCGCGCACCAGCTCGTGGGTCTCGCGGCTCCCCGGCTCCCGGCCTCCCTGGGCGAGCGCTTCGCCGGGCTCGACGAGGTCGCCGACGGACTGCGCCGGGACCCTTCGAGCCCGGAGGCCTACCCCGTGCAGCGCAACCTCTACACGGACCGCGGGCTTGCCGAGGCGATCTTCGGACCCGATCGCGTCCTCGCGCGGCTGGTCGCGAGCTGGGACTACATGGCCGAGCGCATCGTGCTCGCCGCACCAGGCGGCGACCTGTTCCTGCGCCATCTCGAGGCGGCGCGCTGGATTGGAGCCCTCGACGACGTGGTGCTGCCCCAACGACATCTGGCCCAGGCCCGGGGCAAGTCCGTCTACTCTCCCTTCGCGGCCTCGGCGGTGCTCGACGCCGCGCTCGCCGTGCCCATCGGGAAGCGCTACCTGCGCGGCCTCCAGGACAAGTACCTGCTGAAGCGGCTCCTCAAGAGACGCCTGCCCGGCTATCCCGTGAACCAGCGCAAGCTCAGCACCGAGCTGCCCTTCGAGCGCTACTACGCCGCGGGTCCCCTGGCCGGGGTCTGGGAGCGCTACGCGATGCCGCCCTTCATCGAGGCGCCCCTCGCCCAGCGCATCGGGAGCCGGCCGAGCTGGGTCACCTGGAACGCGCTCACCTGGGCGATCTGGAGCGAGCGCGTGGCCAAGAACCCGGACCTCCAGCCGGTGCCGTCGACCCGCGTCCGGGCCTGGCCCCTCGGCCGGACTTCCCGGGCCGAAGAAGAATCACCCAGGGAGGCGGGAGAGCAGGGAGCCGCGACTGTGACCAACGGCCACGACGGGGCAATGAGCCCGTAGGGTCTTCTTAGGATCCCTTGTTAGGCAGCGCGCTCTTACTCCCACGACTGAAGCTCCAGAATGTTGCCCTCCGGGTCGGTGACGTAGCACCACGTGACCTCGGCTCCCGAAGAAGTTGCGAGCGTCACGATTTCTCCGATTGCAGATCCGCCCTGCGCGAGTACTTGCTCGCGGGCTTCCGGCACGGAGGGAACCGAGAAGGCGATGTGAGCAAACCCAGGCCGATTGACGGCTGGCTCAACCCCGGGGGCAAGCTGCGAGTACTGGAAGATCTCAAGGGTCGGACCGTGGGCCATGTGGCCCGGGAATCGAAGATGAACGCCCTGCAAGCGAGCGCTCGGCACGCCGGTTCCCGCCTCAAGGTCTGGTCCGGAGAAGTCGCGCTCGGGAGGCACCCGCGTGCACCCGAAGACTTCTTCGTAGAATCGAGAGAGCGCGCGCCAATCGCGTGCGATCAGGTTGGTGTGCGTATACCTGGCGCCGCGGATCATTTCTCGCTCGTTACCCAACGGGCCGGGCGCTCGGCCATCTGCGGGCAGGTCCCGATCATCAGCGATGGCTCCTCATGAACCCCTACGAGGTAGCGGTTCGCCGCAACCCTTCGACGGTCTGCTGCACTTCCGGCGTCTTCGAGGTGATACATGTGTCACCGCCCTTCTTGAAACGGAAGTCACAGTGCGCGCAGCCGTCTGCCAACGTCTGAGTGCGGATCAGGCCCCACCCCAGGCCATCGCTCAGCGGGATGTCCGACATACACACGTAGGGGGCAAACTCCTCCGCTCCCAGCTTCTTCACCAGCTCAAGGTTGCCGCAGCTCACGTAGTCGACGCCGAAGTCAAACTCTTCCCCGTCGCTCATGACGTACCGGACCTCGAAGTCGCCGAAGCGGGGCTGCTCCCCCCGCTGGGCCCTCCTGCGAACCAGGGACTTGGCCAGGGTGGAGAACATGAGCTTCCGTAGCAGCCAGGCCTTCCACCTCGGGAACGACTCCATCCGCAGGCGGATGGCCTCCTGGCAGACCTCCCACGCTTGAGCCGGGGTCAGATCGTGACCCTTCATCGCCCGGTATGCGGCCACCTCCTGAGCCGTGATGCGGAGGAAGCTGTTCAGCATCCGCGCACGGGCACCTTCAATCGTGGGCATCTGGGGGATGATCGACTCGTACTGACGCCGGGCATCGCAGCAGACACTGTCGGCTGTCTGCGCGCCGAAGCGCTCAGCCAGAAAACCCCGGACCAGCGCCGCTGTGCGGTCGAAATCACGCAGCTGGGCTCGCACCTGGCGGTCGGATTGGGTTGGCATGGTGGCTACCTCGTCTGCACGTCCTCGAAGCAAGAAGCATACGCCGCTGGGACGGTTCAGGTCGCGTCCGTCAGCTGCAGCGCCTTTTCGGCGGCGGCCTTAGATTCCTGAGGTGCGTCAGAAAGGCGGTGCGTCTCTTCCGCGAGCGATGGCGTTCCAAATTACCCGGAGAAACCTGCGTCTTGGACCACGTAGGATCTCTGCGTGCTCACGTTGGCGCGGCGTCACATCGAACCCCCACCTCGCGCAACCAATGGCCTGGATAAAGGCATGGTCGCTCGACGGCAGTCTAGAGGGGGTGTCTACTCGAGGTCTCTTCAGGGAGAGCCGGTCAGAAACCTGCGCTCCTCCGCCGCATCCCCGCGAGCCCCGCGAGGGCGAGGGCGAGGAGGAGAGTGGTGGAGGGTTCGGGGACGGGGCGCACCAAGTAGTTGCCGCCCCCGGTCAGAACGTGAGGCATGGGATCGGGGATGATTTGATTTGGAGTGACAGCGGACATGGTTCCGGCATCAGAGGTTCTTCTGATGATCGCCAGTCCAGCTCGCTCTGACCCGTCTTGGTCGTCATATGTCCCCGACCCTTCTTCGCCATGGATCCCTTCTCCTCTCGGAGCCAGGAACCCTCTCTTAGATCATCGACCGAAACTGTTCAAACTCGGCTGACGGCTTACACTTGGTCAGGTCTATTCTCGCCTCGTAAAGTGTCTCTCGATTGCTGATGGAGTCCAAAGTCAAGACGCTCAAACCTCCGGAACTCGCTACGCGAAGTAGCTCTGTGACGTCGCTGCCGCAATGAAGTTCTCGCGCAGATGCTCCGTCGACTGGCTGTCGGCGTTCACCGCGTCGAGCCCGTTCGCCAGCACGAATGCGTAGCTGCGCTGGAACGGGGACAAGGGCGCCTTCAGGAACTTCGGATCGTAGTGCGCATCGAATGCGGTGGGCCTGCCGGGGCCGAAGCCATACCAACGGCCAGCGAGATGGCGCCCCGCCTTCATTCCAATCAAGCCGATGCCCCCCGCACGCGCCTTGTCCAGGGTCGGGCGCAAGCCGACCATGGGCTTCGACTCGGCCAAGACCTCCTTGTTGCTCCAGTCGTACCAACCCGCCGGGGTGACTGCGATCTGCGCCAGCGAGTACCAAGCCGTCTCGGTCATGGCGTCGAGAACTGCCTGCGCATTCTGGTGCGTGCTGATGCCCCAATGATCGACCTTGCCGGCCGTCTTCGCGGTGAGGAAGGCCTCGCGCATCTCCGCGCTACGGACCAGAGAGACGTTGTTGACCGCCATCACGTAATAGGCGTCGACATGATCTGTTGCGAGGTCCGTCAAGCTCTGGTCCAGCGCCTGGGCCCAGTTCCGAGCGGCCGTCCTGCGCTGCTCGCCGGACAGCTCGTCGCCGGGCGCTACGTCGATACCCACCTGGCCTTTGGAGATCAGGAAGATCTCGTCGCGGTGTTTCTTGGCGAAGCCGGCGAGGTTCTCCTCGGCGTTTCTGTAGTAGTCGCTCGTGCCGACGTCGAAGACGTTCACGCCGTGCTCGAAGGCTTCGTTCAGGAGCTCGTCCTTGCCCCAGAACATGAGCGCCGCCCCGCATCCGAAGACGAGCCGGCTGCCGCGAAAGCCGGTCTGGCCGAGGGTGCGATAGGTCATTTCGGGCCACACGTCGGCAGCCTGTTCGTCGGACTCGGCGAGCGCTCTCGGGGCTTTCAGGAATGCCGACCCCCCGACTCCCAGCAGCGCCAGCAGCTGCAGCACACGTCGGCGAGTCGTCGGGAATGCCTGCTCGAATACCGTCATGTAGTCCCTCGTTTCACCCGGCCGCCGTCACCTGGGTCGTGGCCGGTGGGTCCTCACGCGGGTCGGACCTCTGGAATCAGCGGAATACTCTCGACAGCAGGTCCCAATATGCAGCTGAAGCCTGGGGGAGTCCAGCGCGGCAAGCGGATCGGTGATTCAAGCAGGCGTTTTCTGTCCCGGTAAGGGTCTTCTGTTCAATGGATCCCCGGAGCTGCTGACTTGCTTCGCTGGCGCGCTACGAAGCGAATGAGCCCAAGCCATTGCTCGAATCGGAGCCTGGAGGGGGCGGCGTTGGGCTGGAAGCACAGGTTGTGGGACAGCTGCTTCATCTGAGTCCTCGTCAGCCACCTGCGCGTCGCGAGATTGATGGTTCCGCCAGCTCCGAAGACGTGCTCGATGAAGGTGTGATAGAGCTGCGCCTCGCCGCGTGAAATGAGCGGGCGCGTCCGCCGGTTGAGCCAGAGCAGCACGGATTCGACCGACGGAGGCGGATCGAAATCCGTCCGCCGCAGTCGTTCGAGGATCTCCACATGCCACCATGGCTTCAGCCGAAGCGACCAGAGCGTCTCCCCCGCGTAGGGTGAGCCTGCGAAGCGATGGCCGGCCTCGCGCTGCACGATGATCCAAGCGTCTTCGGGCGGGTTCGGGGCTTCGACGAGCTTCCGTACCATGTCGGTGGTCCGAGCGAATGGGAGATTCCCCAGCACCTTGAACGGGCCGGCGGGGAGCGGCTTTGTCAGAATATCCCCGTTGCTGATCTCAGCTCGATCGCCCAGCTCACGTCGGAGCCCCCGACAGAGTTCGGGGTCGATCTCCACAGCGATCACCGTACCGGCACGTCCTACGAGCTGGCGAGTAAGCGCACCCTTCCCAGACCCGATCTCCAGAACGAGATCTGAAGTCGAGATCGACGTGGCCTGAACCAGCCTGGCGGCCGTGGCTCCCTTACGAAGGAAGTGCTGAGAGAGGTCGGCGCGCCGTCGTGTCCGTCGATGCTGCGCGGACACGGATGACCCGGATGCTGATGCCCATGAGGAGCCTCCAGCCGGAACCTAGCAGAGTGACGCCGGGCGCACCACGAGGCGGATGAGCAACCCAGTCGACTGTACGTCGTCTATTCTCTCGGCTTCTCAAGGGAGAGCTGCCCATGCCCGTGATCCGGTCCCTGGTCGTGTCCGCAGTTGCCTGCCTCGCCCTCGCGCCCTCGCTCGCGAGTGCCGGCTCCGAGCGAACGGTGGTCTTGATGCTCTTCGATGGCGTCGCGCCCGTCTACCTCGAACGCTTTCCGACACCCGCCTTCGACCGGATCCGCGCGGAGGGCGCCTGGACGCACCGCATGGATCCGGCCTTCCCGACCATCTCGCTGATCAACGGGGTCACCATCTCGACCGGTTGCTGGCCGGAGCACCACGGGATTGTGAGCAACCTGTTTCTCGACCCGGAGCGCGGGGTCTACGATCACTCGATCGACGCAGACTGGCTCACGGGCTGCGAGCACCTTCACCAGGTGGCGGAGCGCCAGGGGGCGGCCTCGGCGGCACTCGGCTGGTACGGCCGCAGCTCGACGGAGCGAGGAGCGCTGGCGAGCACTCTGCCGCCGAACGAAGACGGCTGGGAGGACTACCCGGACGACGCGGGGCGGGCCGAGCAGGTGGTCGAGCAGCTCGCGCGGCCGCCGGCAGAGCGCCCGCGCCTGATCCTGGCCTACTTCAAGGGTCCGGACGGAGCGGGTCACTTCGCCGGGATGGAGGCAGAGGAGACGCGGGCGGCGATGATTGCCGCCGATGCGGCGGTGGAGCGCGTGCTCGAGGCGATCCGGGCCCTGCCGGACGCGGACGCGGTCCAGCTGCTGGTGACCACCGACCATGGCATGGTGCCAGTGACCCACGTGGTCAACATCGCGCGCATCCTGCGCCGGCACGACATCCCGGCGCGGCCACTGTCGACCGGGACGACTTCATTCCTGTACTTCGAGGACGCAGATGCGATCGACGAGGCCTTCGAGAAGCTCTCGGCCTACGAGGAGTTCGACGTGGTGCGGCGCGAGGCCCAGCCGGAGGACTGGCACCTCGGGAGCGGGCCGCGCGTGGGTGAGCTGATCGTCTCCGCCCACCCGCCCTACTTCATCGAGGACGTCGCGGGCTGGCCCTGGTACCTGCGCTGGCTCGGCTGGGTGGGTCCGGACTTCCTCGACGCCACCCGCTCGGTGAAGGCCACCCACGGCTATCCGACCGGGACCCCCGGCGTAGAGGGCATCCTCTACGCGCAGGGCAGCGCCTTCGCCCCCGGCCGGGAGGTCGAGCGGGTGCGCGCCATCGATATCCACCCCACCGTGATGCACCTGCTGGGCCTCGAGTCCGGTCACCCGGTCGACGGCGTGGTCGCCCAGGCGCTGCTTCGCTGAGCCGGTTGACGCGCAGCTCGAGCAGCCCCCGTCAACTTCGGGGTCAACAGCCAGGGCCAACCTACGCCAACGTCGACCAACGGAGAGGGGGCATTGCCGGTCGTCTCTAACGAGGCTCGGTGAGGAACTCCCCCAAGGCGGCCAACACGTCGTCTACGTCGCCTTCGCGCCCAAGTCCGTGCGCCGCGCCTTCGAGGGCGAGCAGTCGGGCGCCGCGGATCCCAGCTGCGACAGCTTGCCCCCCCGCGTAGGGGATCGCGCGATCCCCGCGTCGGTGTATCACGAGCGTCGGTGCAACGACATGGGGGAGGCGGTCCGTGACATCCGCCTCATAGACCTCCTGGAGGAGGCGGGCGGCCGTCTCCGGCTCGGCAGAGGCACGCATCCACCTGGCGGCCTGGTCCACCTCCTCGGGAGTAGGAGCGAGCCTGAACATGTCGGTGAGGACGCGGGAACCGTAACCCCAGTGTCCACGCACGAGATCCAGCATCGCGTCCATCGCCTTCTGCTTGAACAGCCCCGGTCCCTTCGCGTACCCGCCGAGCACGACGAGGTGCGAGACCCTGTCGGGGTACCGTGCTGCAGCATCGATCGAGACCGGTCCCGCCTGGGAGCTTCCGACCAGCGCGGCACGGTCGATCGACAGGTGGTCGAGTAGCTCGATCACCTCGTCGGCATGGCGCGTGAACCCCTCCTCGAGATTGAGCCGACGCTCCGAGAGGCCGGTTCCCTGCTTGTCATACACGATCAGCCGGTGACGGCGCGCGAGGTACTCGTTGAGCACGTCGGGCGACGTGTCGAACTCCGAATCAAGTGAGTCCACCCAGGGCGCGACTACCACGACCGGTGGGCCGTCGCCGGCTACTCCGTAGGCCACTCGCGCGCCGTTTCGCTTCGTGAGATACATGATCTCGACTCGGGCGGGCCTCGCAACGGGTCCGGGCTCGGCCCCGGCGCCCGCGACGGAGTACACCGCCACCGGCTCCGGCACGTTCTTGAGCGTCCGCTCCCCGAGCGGCGTCGTCTCGATCCCCGGCTGGTTCCGGATCGAGCGGTGCACCTCGCCCGACACGCACAGACCGCCCCCTTCGGAGACCGCGCAGATGCGCGAAGCGATGTTGACGCCGTCGCCCGAAACCTCGCCGTCCTGGACCACGAGGTCGCCCAGGTGGATCCCGATGTGGAGCTTGAGCTCCGGGTCGTCGCGAAGCCTCTCCGCGATGGCGAGCGCGCAGTTCACCGCGTCGAGCGCGGCGGGGAATACCGAGAGCGACTCGTCGCCCCGAGCCTCGATCGACTCGCCGTGGTACCGCTCGACCAGTGGTCGGACGAGTTCACGGTGCCGCTCGCGCACGCGCAGACCCCGCTCCTCGCTCTCCGCCATCAGCGCCGTGTAGCCGACGATGTCGGTGAACATGATCGCGGCCAGACGACGTTCAGAACTCACGGCGCACATGTAGCCCGGTTCAGCCGTTGGGGTCAATTCTGGGGTCAACAACCAGGGCCAACCTGGCCCAACGTCGACCAACGGTGACGAGGGTCGGCAGGTCGAATCCTCAGGCCGAGCAGGGGTTTCTGAATGGCTACAGGTGGTTACGCGCCGCAGCGAACCGAGCACCCGACGGGCTCATAACGCGAAGGTCGCAGGTTCGAATCCTGCCCCCGCTACCAACTCGAGGCGCCCGGAACCGCGGGACTTCGGGCGCTAGCGGCATGTGGACAAGCGCGGCGCGAGTCGCTCGTAAGGTCAGGTTCAGGGTCAATCGGTCGGCGATTCGAGCCGCGCGTGGGTTAGCGACCTGCCCTTCTCCGTCGAATCACCGCGAGGCCCGCCTCGGGTCATCGATGTCGCGTTCGACGCTCCAGTGCATGTCGCACATCGCATCGCCATTCGAGAGCACCTTGCTCCGCGTGTAGCGGCCCCCGCGAACCAGATGCTCCGCCAGCGGGTAGTCGAGCGTGCACCAGGACCTCCGGAAGAACTCGAGCGCCTCGTCGCCCTGCTTCCGAAAGTAATCCTGCACCGGGCAGCGCCGGATGTCGTAGGCGTAGCAGCCGGGGACCTCTTCGAGCCTGCAGTCGTAGCCGGGTGACTCCAGAGGAAAGCGCAGGAACCTCTCCTGGATTCGGGCCATCTGCTTCTCCGGATCGCGGTGTCGCAGACGCCCGTGCCATCGCGCTCTCCTCACGTTCCTCCGGTAGGAAGTCCAGAGGTAGTCCGTGCAGAGCTCCGTCGCGTGATCCGCCTCCGCGCCGGTTGCGCGTATCGCGTTGTACATCGCGAGGCTCCAGACGCCACTCTGGAGCATCAAGCGGGCGCCCGGAGTCGGCTCGCTGGGGATGCCCGATGCCAGCGCCGGTATCCGCGCTGCAGCATCTGCGAAGATCCGCTTCACGTCCCGCCGCGTGAAGCGACCGCGCTCGGGGTGTTCGCGGGATCGATTGCGGTCGATCAGCGCTCGACACAGCAAGCGGAACTGCGTGTACGCATAGAGGCGGGTTCTCAGATCCATTCGGCCTCCTCGGCGCCAGTCCCGCTCAACATAGCATGGCGGCCGTGCGAGGGGCTCGGGTCACAGGTTTGACCCTCCGAGTGCGCGCGCGATCTCCTCCGGAAGGATGCGACGCTGTGGAGCGGACAGCTCCGCGAAGCCCGCTCGGAGCTCTCGCCAGACCTGCACCTGAAAGGTCTTGACCACCGCCCTGAAGGGGTGTCCGAGCAGCTGCCCGTCGTACAGGGCGCGTCCGGCGTCGAAGGCGCGTTCGTTGAAGAGCGTCTCGCCGCCTTCGTGCGCGCTCCGGTAGGCGGCCTCGTTCTGCTGCATCAGGGGGACGAAGGTCCGCGCGATCACCGCGAGCAGGGAGTGCAGCGCTGGCGAGTGGTGCAGCCGACCGCAGCTCGTCGTGTGCCCTCCGTCGCGGATGGAGCACAGCCACGAGA
>CAZLBF010000079.1:0-11803 GCA_964557495.1 uncultured Myxococcales bacterium
TGAGCTCACCCCGCACGCAATCAGTCTGGCTCCTCGAGCGGGACGTGGACGGGGACGGGCGTGCGGACGGGACCCGAGCGCTGCTCGGGGATCTCTACCGGCCGCACGGCCTCGACTTCCTCGGGGAGTGGCTCTACGTCGCCCAGGGCGACCGCGTGGCGCGTGTCCGCTACGACGCGGAGCGGGGCGAGGTTGTGGGCGAGGTCGAGACCGTCGTCGCAGGCCTGCCCGACGACGGCAACCACTGGAGCAAGACGCTGCGCTTCGGGCCGGACGGCTGGATGTACGTGTCGCTGGGCTCGAGCTGCAACGTCTGCGAGGAGCGGGACCCGCGCCGCGCCGCGATCATGCGCTACCGCCCCGATGGAACCGGCGAGGAGATCTTCGCCACGGGTCTGCGAAACGCCGTCGGCTTCGACTGGCAGCCGGGTACCCAGGCCCTGTACGCGACCGACAACGGCAGGGACTTCCTCGGCGACGACTTCCCTCCGTGCGAGCTGAACCGGGCCGAGCGCGGGGAGTTCTACGGCTGGCCCTACGTGAACG
This sequence comes from uncultured Myxococcales bacterium, assembly GCA_964557495.1. GTDB lineage: Bacteria > Myxococcota_A > UBA9160 > SZUA-336 > SZUA-336 > CAZLBF01. The sequence goes on from CAZLBF010000079.1 coordinate 547, forward strand.
GCTTCGGCGTGGCCGACCCGGACCTCGGCGGCCGAGACCCCGAGCGGGCGGCCGCCGCCGTCCCACCGGCGCACGGCTTCGTGGCGCACACGGCGCCACTCGGAATCACGTTCTATCGAGGCAGCGCGTTCCCGCAGCGCTACCGCGGCGCGGCGTTCGTGGCCCAGCACGGATCGTGGAACCGCACGCGCAAGAGCGGCTACCGCGTGGTGCTGCTCGAGTGGGACTCCGCGGGCGGCATCCGCGAGAGCGACTTCGCCACCGGCTTCGAGCTCGACGAGGACGTGATCGGTCGGCCCGTCGACGTGGCCGAGGGACCGGACGGGGCGCTCTACATCTCGGACGACTACAGCGGCTCGATCTACCGGGTCGTCTACTCCGGCGCCTGAGCGACGCTCCCTTCGCCGTTGCGGTAGTTGCCGTTCGTGCCTCGGAAGACCGACCAGAGCGATACGCCGACGAGCGCCGCGAGGCTGGTCTGCAGCAGCAGGAAGCCCGCGATCTTGAGGTAGGCGAACAGCGGGCTGGCGAAGCGCACCAGCCAGCTCGCTCCCTCGTCGAGAAGCGCCGAGAAGAACGGCACCACGATCAGCCAGAGCTTCCAGCGGCTCGAGAGCGGGACGAAGAGGATCAGGTGCGTGAGCACGAGCAGCAGCATGCCCATCGCGAACAGGTGGAAGTGCGAGACCTCGAGCAGTCCCTGGTAGCTGCGGGGCGAGAGGAACCGAGCCTCGGACCCGAGGTAGTACTCGACGACCGACGCGTACGTGAGCCCCATCTTGCTGAAGTAGAGCAACAGGTTGGTGAGCCAGAGCCCCGCCACGTAGAGCGCGTACAGCACGACGATCGTCTGGAGCAGCCGGTTCCGGCTCCACTCGCCCGTGACCACGAAGCGCACCGGCTACTCCGCAGCCGACTGCAGGGCGGGCTTCCCCGCCAGGAGGGTCTCGTGGAGGGCGAGGGCGCGGCGTACGCTGCGCGTCGTCGCCTGCGCGGAGAGCGTGGCGCCGGAGATCGCGTGGACACCGCGCCTGAGTCTCAAGTTCGAGTCGAGCCGCCTGGCCTCGAACTGCTCGAACCAGCGCCTGGGCGGCAGGTAGTCCTCGGGCTCGTGAAATGCGAGCACCCGCACGGAGCGGACCGAGCCTTCCGGCTCGAGGACGGTCATCAGCGCCTCGGGGAGCGTCCGGACCGTGTGGATGTCGATCAGGGCGTAGCCGAGCACCTCGCCGCCGCGCCAGCCGACGTGGAGCGTGACGATTCGCGAGTCCAACGGCGCGCGCGACCGCTGCTCGATCCGCTCCACCTGCTCCGGCGTCAGCACGAAGTTGCGCCGCTCGATCCGGTCCGCCTCGGGGAACGCCGCCTGCAGGGCCTCCTGCTGGCTGGCGTACACCTTCGCCCCGGCCGGCCCGGCGCCGAGCAGCACCGCGACAGTGACCAGCAGCAGCGCGAGTGCCCGCGCGCGGCTAGTAGGCGACGCCGAAGCCCACGCTGATCTCATCGGCGGTGTCGCCTCCCCAGGTGTCGATGTTCCGGTAGTCCAGCTTGAGCACCACGTTCGGGTGCGGCTTGAACTGCAGCCCGGGAATGTAGATCCGCCGTGGCTGGCGCCGGTCCCGCGAGAATCCGCTCGGAGTATCGGCCTGGGTGTCGAGGTATTCGAAGCGGAAGAAGGGGCTGAGCTCCTTCTCCGAGTCCGGAGACAGGATCTGCATCACGTCGTACGCGATCTCGCCGTAGCCACCGAACATGCGCTCCGCGACCGGGCTGCCGTTCGACAGCTCGAGCGCCCGGCTGAGCTCGCCCGCGTCGCTGAGGTGAGCCTGCGTGTACAGGGCGCGCATATGCAGCGGGCCTCGCCGAAGCTCGCCGTGTACCTCCCAGATCCGCGTGCTCACGTTGGGGAGCTTGACGGTCGCGCCGCTCACCGGCTGGGTGAAGCGCTGATCCTGGCCGGAGTTTCCCTGGTAGTACGAGGCGCCGAGCTGCACACCGGGACGCGGCTCGTAGTCGACCCGGGTCACGAACGACAGGTCCTCGGCCTTGGCCTCGCTTCCCTTCTGGCGGCCGCCGCGCAGGCCGGAGCTCGAGAAGCCCGAGGCGTCGAAGCCATTGACGACGTACATGCGGTACTGAAGGCGCTCCTGAAGCAGCGTGCCGAAGATCCCGGCCCCGTTCTCGCGCCAGGTCGTCGGGATGATGCGCCGCTCCGGCTCCGGCCGCTGCGTTCCATAGTAGAAGGGGGGCTCGTGCATCTCGTTGAGGAAGCCCATGGGCAGCAGCAGCAGTCCCGCTCGGAAGTTCAGCCCGGGCCGGTACAGGTAGTCGAGCGCCGCGAACTCGACCGAGACCGAGCCATTCTCGCTGGTGCTCGCGTGCTCGAACTCGATCTCGGAGTTGAACACGAGCGAGTCCGTGAACTTGTAGCCGATGTAGAGCACTGCCCGGGTGAAGTCGGCGACGTCCTCGCCGTCGCCCGGCGCATCCGCGCTCCGGTTGCGGTAGACCCCCTCGGCGTAGCCTCCCAGGGAGAGCCCCTGGCCGACGCCGTAGATCTTCGAGGCGGCCGGTCCGAGCCCGTGCGCGCTCTCCAGGGCCCGCTCCTCCGGGACCCCCATCTCGGTCCGGAGCCGCCCGACCTCGTCCACGACCACCGCGAGCTGTCGCTGCAGCTCCTCGATCTCGTCCGCCTGCTGGAGCTCGCGGTCCGACAGCGCCTCCGCTGCGAAGGCCCCCGGGGCGAGCAGCATCAGTCCGGCGAGAGCCGTCGCGCCGCACCTCAGTCTCCGATTCCAGATCCAGACCATCCGAGTCGCCTCCCGCTGCGACTCGCGTCGCAGCCATCCGGGTTGGAGGGCTCGGGGCCTCGGGGACCGCTGGCCTCGGCTTCGAGGGGGGGGCGCGTCTCGCACCCGTCCCAGGGGACGAGCAGAATCCGCTTGCAGCGCCGGCACTTGAGCTCCACGCCCCGCGGCGTCACGCGGGCCACCAGGCTTCCGCAGAGGCATCGACATTCGGTCGAGCCTTCGGTCGGAGTGGCGGTGCTGAGGTCCGGTTGCGACATGCGAGCAGGGCGTCGGGAGCGCGCCATTCCCCTCTAGCTGATAGAGAGAATGAGAATCGTTCTCATTACCAGGCCGCGACCGTAGCAGTTTGCCCCACCGCGTGTCAACGAAGCGCTGACCCACAGCTCCCCTGTGACATACTGGCCCTCCGGGGAGGGTCGAATGAGCAACACGCTGGCTTCGCGCGAGCAGGCAGCCGCGGTCGGAATGGCCGTCGCCTGGACGGCCCGCGAGGCGCCCGGCCGCGTTGCGGTCGTCTCCGCGCAGGGGTACCGGAGCTTTGCGGAGCTGAACGCTCGCGCCAACCGCATCGCGCGCGCGTTCCGAGCCGAGGGCCTGGAGCGCGGCGACGCGGTGGCGCTGCTCTGCTCCAACCGCCCCGAGTTCGCGGAGGTGTGGTCGGCGAGCCTCCGCGCGGGCCTCCGCCTCACCTGCGTCAACTGGCACCTCCAGCCGGACGAGGTCGCCTACATCGTCGACAACTGCGACGCGCGGGCGTTCGTCGCGGACGCGCGCTTCGCCGACGTCGTCTCGTCGGCTGCGGGGCGGGCCCCCAAGGCGAGTCTGCGACTTGCGGTCGGCGGTGAGATCGACGGCTTCCAGCCCTACGAGGCGGCGCTCGCCGCCCACGGCTCCGACGACATCGAGGGCGCGGAGCTCGGCACCACGATGCTCTACACGTCCGGCACGACGGGCATGCCCAAGGGCGTGTACCGCAAGACGCCACCCCCGACGACCGGCCTGGGTGCACAGGTGGTGGCGAGCGCGGCCTTCAAGCCGGGCGACGACCTCTGCCTGTGCACGGGACCGCTGTATCACGCCGCTCCACTCGCGTTCAATCTGGCCCTGCCACTGAATGCGGGGGTGGGAGTCGTGCTGATGGACGGCTGGGACGCGGAGGAGACGCTGCGACTCGTCGACCGCCACCGGATCACGCACACCCACATGGTCGCGACCATGTTCCACCGGCTGCTGGCGCTTCCGGACGCGATCCGGACACGCTACGACCTCTCGTCGCTGCGCTACATCATCCACGGCGCGGCTCCGACGCCCATCCAGGTGAAGCGCAAGCTGATCGAGTGGCTCGGGCCGGTCGTCTGGGAGTACTACGCGGCGACGGAGGGGGGCGGGACCTTCATCGACTCCAAGGCGTGGCTGCGCAAGCCGGGCAGTGTGGGCCGGCCCTCCCCCGGTGCCAAGGTCGAGATTCGCGACGAGCAAGGCGAGCAGCTGCCGCCGGGCGAGGTCGGCCGGGTCTTCTTCAAGGCGCCCGAGGTGGGGCGCTTCCGGTACTTCAAGGATGGGGAGCAGACCGCCTCCGCCTACCAGGGGGACTACTTCACCCTGAAGGACATGGGCTACTTCGACGACGAGGGATACCTGTTCCTGACGGGCCGCACCGCCGAGGTGATCATCTCGGGCGGAGTGAACATCTACCCCGCCGAGGTAGACGCCGCGCTGCTCGAGCACCACGCCGTTCAGGACGTTGCCACGGTTGGAGTGCCCAACGAGGAGTGGGGCGAGGAGGTGCGGGCCGTGGTGCAGGTCGCGCCCGGCCACAGCGCGGATCACGCGCTGGCCGACGCGCTGGTGCAGCACTGCCGCGCCCGGCTCGCGCACTACAAGTGCCCGCGCAGCGTGGACTTCGTGGATGACCTTCCGCGCGCGGACACAGGCAAGATCTATCGCCGCCGCGTGCGCGATCTCTACTGGGGCGACCGCGGCCGTTCGATCTGAGGGGGGCGCGGGCGGTCTCGCAGGTCGAAGGGCGCCCGTGTGAGGCGAGCTGTCTCAGTCAGACAGCCCGGGCAGTGAGTGCCGAGCCCCGGCCCCTGCAGCTTTTTGGCACTCTGGTATCGTTCCGACCGCAATGATCATCGTCTGCTTGGACCTGGAAGGCGTTCTCACGCCCGAGATCTGGATCAACGTGGCGGAGAGAACCGGGATTGAGGCGTTGCGTCGCACTACGCGCGACGAGCCCGACTACGACAAGCTCATGCGCTACCGCCTCGAGATCCTCGACCGACACGGCCTCGGAATCGCGAACATCCAGGAGGTGATCGCGACGCTGGATCCGCTCGAGGGGGCGGTCGAGTTTCTCGACGAGCTGCGGGACCGGTACCCGCTCATCGTCCTCTCTGACACCTTCTACCAGTTCGCGGGGCCGCTGATGCGCAAGCTCGGCCGCCCTGCGCTGTTCTGTCACCAGCTCGAGATCGACGCCAGAGGCCGCATCGCCGACTACCGGCTGCGCATGCCGGATCAGAAGCGCTCCTCGGTCCGTGCGCTACGCGACCTGGCCTTCCGGGTCATCGCGGCCGGCGACTCCTACAACGACACCACGATGCTCGGCGCCGCCGACGCTGGAATCCTGTTTCGGCCCCCTCGCAACGTGGTCGAGGAGTTCCCACAGTACCCCGTGACCGAGACCCACGCGGCGCTCGCGCGCGAGATCGAGGCGGCCGCGAGCCGGCTCGAGTAGAGGCGCTCAAGACCGCGAAGAGCTGCGGAGTCTCTCGCCTTGCCGGCTCTCGGGGCCATTCCCTATACTGCGCGCGGGGTAGGCAGGAGGAAATTCGATGACGCCCCCTTCCTCGTGTACCTGCCCACCCCCGCTGCGACCGCGCTCGCGATGGGCGTCATGCTGTTCGACCGCCCGTGCCCGAGCCAGGTCACGCGCCCGATCGAACGCAGAATCTCGGAGACGGTCGAGCAGAACCGGGTGACCTAGAACTTCGAACCACCGATGGGGGGCGCCACCAGGCTCGACGGCTTCGAGTTCGGCGACGCCACCCTCGAGAACATGAACTGAGGGGAACAAGATGGCCAGACGAAAGATCTCTCTGATCGGTGCGGGTCAAATCGGCGGAGTTCAGACTGAACTCATCGCCAGGCGACAGCTCGCCGACGTCGTGCTCTTTGACGTCGTCGAAGGCATGCCTCAGGGCAAAGCGCTCGACATCGCACACGCGCTCCCCGCGTGGGCCAACGACGTTCGAATCACCGGAACCAACGAGTACAAGGACATCGCGGGATCGGATCTCATCATCGTGACCGCGGGCCTGCCGCGCAAGCCGGGCATGAGCCGCGACGATCTGCTCAAGACCAACGTCGGCATCATCACGCAGGTGGGGCAGGGCATCAAGAAGTTCGCGCCCGACGCCACGGTGATCGTCGTCTCCAACCCGCTCGACGCGATGGTGTGGGCGCTGAAGCAGGTCACGGGCTTCCCCAAGGAGCGCGTATTCGGCATGGCGGGTGCGCTCGACTCGGCACGCTTCCGCTTCTTCGTGGCCGAGGCGCTGGGCGTCTCGGTGCGCGACGTCGTGGCGATGGTGCTCGGTGGGCACGGCGACACGATGGTTCCGCTGCCGCGCTACTGCAGCGTGAGCGGCATCCCGCTCCAGTCGCTGATGAACAGCGATCAGATCGAGGCCATCTCGGACCGCGTCCGGAAGGCCGGCACCGAGATCGTCGGCCTGCTCAAGACCGGCTCGGCCTTCGTCTCCCCCGCCGAGGCCTCGGTCGGCATGGCCGAATCGGTGCTGCTCGACCAGAAGCGCGTGATTCCGTGTGCCGCCTATCTCGAGGGCGAGTACGGCGTGTCGGACATCTACATGGGCGTCCCCGCGCTGATCGGCGCCGGCGGAGTGGAGCGGATCTTCGAGCTCGAGCTCGACGCCGCGGAGCGGGCCCTCCTCGACAAGAGCATCGAGCACGTGAAGACGCTGATCTCCGAGATCGAGCTCTAAGCCGGGCCCATGAACGTTCACGAATATCAGGCCAAGGGACTCCTGCGTGAATTCGGCGTCGACGTTCCGGATGGCGAGCTCGCCACGACGCCGGAAGAGGCCGAGGCTGCCGCGCGTCGCATCGGCGGGACCGTCGTCGTCAAGGCTCAGGTCCACGCCGGCGGCCGCGGCAAGGGCGGAGGCATCAAAGTCGTGAAGTCGGCGGCCGATGCCAAGGCCGCCGCGCAGGAGATGCTGGGGATGCGGCTCGTAACGCCGCAGACCGGAGCCGAGGGCAAGCTGGTCCGGCGCGTCTACGTCGAGGCGGGCTCCGCGATCGACGACGAGCTCTACCTGGCGCTTCTGGTCGACCGTGCCACCGAGAAGATCGCCGTCCTCGGCTCGACCGAGGGCGGAATGGCGATCGAGGAGGTGGCGGCGGCGACACCCGAGAAGATCCTCACCGTCCAGGTCGATCCGCTCGTCGGACTGTGCGACTACCAGGCGCGGGATCTCGGGCTCGATCTGGGTCTGGCTCCCAAGCAGGTGGCAAACTTCATTGCTTTGCTGAAGAAGCTCTACGCACTGTTCACGCAGTCGGACTGCTCGCTCGCGGAGATCAATCCGCTCGTGCTCTCTGGCGACCGCGTGATTCCGCTCGACTGCAAGCTGAACTTCGACGACAACGCGCTCTACCGGCACCCCGACATCGTGGCGCTCCGCGATCTGGACGAGGAGGATCCGCGCGAGCGGGAAGCCTCCGACTACGATCTTTCGTGGGTCTCGCTCGATGGCAGCATCGGCTGCATGGTGAACGGCGCCGGCCTCGCAATGGCGACGATGGACATCATCCAGCAGGCGGGAGGCATGCCGGCCAACTTCCTCGACGTCGGCGGAACTGCCGACGCCGAGCGGGTCAGTCAGGCGTTTCGCCTGATCCTGGCCGATTCCAACGTGAAGGGCATCCTGGTGAACATCTTCGGAGGCATCGTGCTCTGTGATCTGGTAGCAGAGGGCGTCATCGAGGCGGCGAAGGCCGTCGGCGTCCAGGTGCCGCTGGTCGTACGGCTGGACGGTACCAACGCCGAGAAGGGCCGCGAGCTGTTGGAGAAATCCGGTCTGGACATCACACCGGCAGACGGCATGAAGGACGCGGCACAGAAGGCCGTGGCAGCGGTGTCGGCATGAGCATCCTGGTCGATGGAAACACCAAGCTCCTGGTACAGGGCATGGGCCGCGTGGGTCAGCTGCACACGGGCATCTCGCTCGAGTACGGGACTCGCGTCGTGGGTGGGGTCACCCCGGGGAAGGGGGGCTCCGAGGCCTGCGGCCTGCCCGTCTTCAACACCGTGCGCCAGGCGGTGCGCGAGACCGGCGCCAATGCGTCGGTGGTCTTCGTGCCGCCTCCCGGCGCCGCCGATGCCGTCCTCGAGGCGGTCGACGCGGGCATCGGGCTCGTGGTCGCCATCACCGAGGGCATTCCCGTGCGCGACATGCTCCGGGTTCGCGCCGCGATGCGCGACAGCGGGGCGCGCCTGGTCGGTCCGAACTGTCCCGGTGTCCTCGACCCGGGCCACACGGTGCGGATCGGGATCGCGCCCCACTCGATCTTCCGGCCGGGGACCGTCGGTGTCGTGTCGCGCTCCGGCACGCTCACCTACGAGGCCGTGGATCAGCTGTCCAAGCTCGGCGTCGGGCAGTCCACCTGCATCGGCATCGGAGGCGATCCGCTCCCCGGCACCAGCTTCGTCGACACGCTGCGCCTGTTCCAGGCCGACCCCTACACGAACGCCGTCGTGATGATCGGCGAGATCGGGGGGAGCGCCGAGGAGGAGGCGGCCGAGTTCGTGGCGAGCGAGATGGACAAGCCGGTGGTCGCGTTCATCGCGGGCGCCACGGCACCTCCGGGCAAGCGCATGGGGCACGCCGGGGCGATCATCTCGGGAGGCAAGGGTACGGCGAAGGAGAAGAAGGCCGCGCTCGAGAAGGCGGGGATCCCGGTGGCTACCTCGCCGGCGGCGATCGGCGAGACCCTGAAGCAGGCGGCGCCCGGGATCACCTGAGCGTGAGCCTGCTGGTCGTCGGATCGATCGCGCTCGACGACGTCGAGTCGCCGGCGGGCCGCGTCGAAGACGCGCTCGGAGGCGCGACCTGCTACTTCGCCGTGGCGGCGCAGTACTTCACGCAGGTCCGCACCGTGGGCGTCGTCGGCGACGACTTCCCCGCCGAGCACCTCGACTTCCTGGCCGCGCGCGGCATCGACATCGCCGGGATCGCCCGTGAACCGGGCCGGAGCTTCCGCTGGGGCGGGCGCTATCACGAGTCGCTGAACGACCGGGACACGCTCTTCACCGAGCTCGGGGTATTCGAGGCGTTCGACCCGACGCTGCCCGAGTCGTACCTGGACTCCGAGTACGTCTTTCTCGCCAACATCCACCCGTCGCTCCAGCAGCGGGTGCTCGAGCAGGCCGTCAGGCGTCGCTTCGTGGCCATGGACACGATGAACTTCTGGATCGAAGGGACGCGGGAGGAGCTGGACCACACGCTCGCCCGGGTGGACGCGCTCGTCATCAACGACGCCGAGGCCCACCTGCTGACCGGAACGACCAACCTGGTTCACGCGGCGCGCGCGATTCGCTCGATGGGACCGGAGACGGTCATCATCAAACGGGGTGAGTTCGGTGCGCTGCTGTTCGACTCCCAGGGGATATTCGCGGCCCCCGCCTTTCCGCTCGAGGAGGTCCGAGATCCGACGGGCGCGGGGGACACGTTTGCCGGTGGGTTCATGGGCGCCCTCGCGCGGGCGGGCTCGGTCGATGCGGCGAGCCTGCGCAAGGCCGTCATCTACGGTTCGGCGATGGCCTCCTTCTGCGTCGAGCGCTTCAGCCTCGACCGCCTGCGGGAGCTGACCCGAGACGAGATCGAGTCCCGCTTCGAGGCCTTCTACACGCTCACTCGCTTCTAGCCGGGTATCGGCCGGCGGAGCCGGCCTGCCGGGCTCCGCTCGGCTGCGCCTCGCTGCGCGCGCCGCTGCCGCGGCGCTTGCGGGCCACGCGGTCAGGGTGCCGCATCTCGTGGATGAGTTGCAGTGGGGGTCGGCCGTGGTGAGATGCCCTCGGGAGGTTGCAGGTCGGGCTGCAAGGGTGCGTCGCTGCTCAAGGCCCCGGTCGGCGGGTCCGATATCAGGTGCGTGGGATTCTCCGAAAAGGCGGGTGCGACCGCCCTCCACCCTGACCTCGTCTATTCGCTCGCCTTCTCGCAGGAGACCCTGCCGCTGGAGTCCACCGGCGCCCCGACTCGCGCGGCTCTGGTGGGGGTCTGGAACGGCGAGCGCGGCCTGGCCGTCGTGATCCTGCGTCAGGTGGAGCCCCCCAACGTGCGCCGCTTTCAGTTCGACCGAGACATCACCTCGCTCGCGGCGCTCGACGAGGCGGTGGTCCAGGCCGGCGCCTTCGCGGGCGAGTTCGGCTTTCAGATGGATGACCCGAGATACCGGGATCTGACCGACGAGCTGCGCGAGGAGCGGTTCCAGAAGTGGGAGGCGATGCGCAAGGTGCGCAAGCCCCGAGCGCGGCGGTCCCCGTTTGCCGAGGCCGACGCGCCGGCGAGGTCGGCCTCCGGCTCGGCCGACCAGGCCACTCCCACGAATCTCGACGGAGAGTCGACTCGCGCGATCCTCGGCAGGGTCGCGCTGGTACGGCGAGGGAGCCGGAAAGCTCTCGCGCGGATCCTCGGTTCCTATTAGCTCCAAGAGGGGAAGTTCGAAACATGTCGCGTACAGCTCTCATCGCACCGGTCCTGGGGCTACTGCTCCTCGCAGCCTGCGCATCCTCGAATCCCGAGCAGGTGCGTCGGGCAGAGATTCGCCGCGATCTCGGAACCCTCTACCTCAACAAGGGCGAGCCGGAGATGGCGATCCGCGAGTACCGCGCGGCGATCGAGGCCTACGATCGCGATGCGGAGACGCACTTCGCGCTGGGCGAGGCCTACCGGCGCAAGGGTGAGTTCGTCGCCGCCGAGCACCACTTCCTGCGCGCGCTGGAACTCGATCCCGGCAAGCTCGACGCCCGCCTCAATCTGGGGGTGCTCTACCTGCAGCAGCAGCGCTGGACCGAGGCGGTGGAGCAGAACCGCTTGCTCGCAGAGGACCCGACCTTCCTCAATCCGGCTCGCGCCCTTGTGAACATGGGATGGGCGCAGTACAACTCAAAAGACTTCGAGGGGGCGAAGAGTTCGTTGCGTCGCGCGCTGTCGCTCGATCCGTCGAGCTACCGCGCGCACGTCAACCTGGCCATCCTCCTGTACGAGCAGTCGCAGATCGTCGATGCGGTGAGGCACTTCGAGAGCGCGCTCGACTCGATGGAGGGGCGGCCGGTCGGGTTCTTCGGGCTCGCGGAGGCCGAGATTCGATTCCGGACCGCGATGGCTCACGTTCAGCTGGGACAGCGAGATCGTGCG
>CAZLBF010000080.1:0-14565 GCA_964557495.1 uncultured Myxococcales bacterium
CCCGAGCTCGACGGAACGGCCATGGTCGGCATGGTCGTGGGTCGCGTCTCGGAGGGGAGCCGGCTCGAGTCGGCCGGCCTCCAAGCCGGCGACGTGATCACCGGGGTGAACGGGACCTCCCTCCAGGGCGGGCCGCAGGGCATCGACCTGGCCGGCATGGCAGCCGCACAGAACGGACGGGTGGAGCTCGAGGTGGATCGGAACGGCCAGACACTCTCGATCGCAGTCGAGGCGGAGGCACGGTGAGTCGAGCAGCCTCGACCCTGCTGGCCTTGCTGGCCCTGCTGATCTCGAGCGGGGCCGCCGCACAGCGGCCGGTGCTGGGACCGGACGGTAGGGTCAACCTCGACTACCGGAATGCGGAGCTACCCGTCGTCATCGACCACATCGCCGATCTGACCGGCAAGAACTTCCTCTACGACGACCGGGTCCGGGGCCAGGTCACGCTGGTCTCGCCCACCCCGATGACGCTGGACCAGGCGTATCGGGTCTTCGAGTCGATCCTGCAGGTCAAGGGGTTCACGACCGTGCCGGGCCCGGGCGGGGTCCTGAAGATCGTTCCGATTCGGACCGCCAAGGAGTCGGCGATCGAGACCGTACCGGGCATGCGCGAGGTCCCGAATCGCGACCTCTACATCACGCGGCTAATTCCGCTCCAGTACGTGAAGGCGGACGCGATCTCCAACACCCTGCGACCGCTCGTGTCCGGCGACGCGAACCTGGTCGCATACGCCCCGACCAACACGATCATCCTCACCGACACCGCGGCAAACGTGAGGCGTCTGCTGACAATCATCGCCGAGATCGATATCGAGACCTACGAGGACCAGATCCGCGTGATCCCGATCGAGTTCGCCGACGCGGGCGCCCTCACGCGACACCTCGAGGCGATCTACGGCGGCCAGGTGTCGACGCCCGTACGGAGAGCCCCGGCGCGAGCCCGGCAGGCGCGCCAGGCGCAGGCCGCGGTCCAGGCCATCGGGGAGGCCGGGCAGGCGCGCTTCATCACCGACGAGCGCACCAACTCGATCATCGTGATCGCGCCCCAGGCGACCCTCAGCCAGGTCGTGAACCTGATCAAGCTGCTCGACTACCGCCGCAAGGGGAGCGGGCGCATCCACGTCGTGCGGCTCCAGAATGCCGATGCCGAGGAGATGTCGGAGACCCTCTCGCGCCTGGCCGAGTCGGCCGCTGGGGCCGCCGCCGCGGCGCGGGGAGCGGGCGTCCCCGAGACGGCCGCGGCCGCGGTCGCCGAGCTTGCGGGCGGCATTCGCATCACTGCCGACGCGCCGACCAACTCCCTGATCGTGCAGGCCACCTCGGAGGGCTTCACGGCCGTGCAGGACGTGATCGAGGCCCTCGACGTCCGCCGCCCGCAGGTGATGGTCGAGGCCCTGATCATGGAGGTGGACGTCACCGACGCCAGGACGCTCGGCGCCGGCTTCCTGTACCAGACGCTGCTCGGCGACGACACGCGGCTTTTGACGGGAAGCGCCACGGGTGTGGCCCCGATCGATCCGGGCGGCATCGCCGACCCGAACGGGCCCGGCCTGCCCGACTTCACCACGGCGATTCTCGGCCGCATGATCGAGGTCATGGACCGGGACGGGAACCTGGTCACCGTGCCCGTCATCCAGGGCATCATCACCGCGCGCGGCAACGACGACGACACCAACATCATCTCGGCGCCCACGATCCTGACCGCCGACAACGAGGAGGCCCAGATCCAGGTCGGTCAGAACATTCCGATCGTCACCGAGCGTGTGGAGGCGGCCGCGGGCGCCCCGACGCTCTCCACCTCGCAGAACGTAGAGCGCCAGGACGTCGGCGTCACCCTGCGCGTGACGCCCCAGATCAGCGAGGGCGACACGGTTCGCCTGAACATCTTCCAGGAGATCAGCGAGGTCATCCCCGCGACTGCCGGCTCGGACCTCGGCGTCTCCCTCACGCAGCGGACCGTGGAGAACACGGTCTACGTGCAAGACGGCGAGGCGGTGATGATCGGCGGCATCATCCAGGAGACACAGAGTCAGATCGTGAACAAGATCCCCTGGCTCGGAGACATCCCGATCCTCGGCTGGGCCTTCAAGGGGACCTCGGACACCACGCGCAAGGTGAACCTGATCGTGATCCTGACGCCGCACATCGTGCGGGATCCCGGCGATCTCGAGCAGCTGACCGTCGCGAACCGGGCGCGATTCCGCAGCGAGGCCGGCGACTCGCTCGACCGCACCGAGGAGGACAAGGAGGAGCGCGCCAAGGCCCTCGCGGCGGGCGTCCCGCTGCCGCGCGACCCGAATCCGGTCCGGCGCGAGCTCGAAGAGCACGAAGAGCAGTACCCGGTGGAGCAGCTCCCGCAGCTTCGCGAGGAGCAGTCGCAGCGCAAGAAGGAGCGGCTCGAGGAGCTCGAGGCACTCGAGGAGGCGCCCGAGGGCGAGTACCGGGTCCAGGTCCAGTGGTTCCAGGAGCCCAGCGCGGCCGTGGAGCTGCTCCAGAAGCTCATGGCGCGCGGCTACGACGGCACCGTGCTGTCGCAGCGCGAGGGTGACAGCGTGCTTCACGGCGTCGAGCTGGGGCCGTTCTCGACGGAGGTCCGCGCCCAGCACGTCGCCCGCGAGCTCGAGGTCGACATGGGCATCGACGCCCGCGTCATCGTGGAGCCCTGAGGAGCCGCGATGAACGGCCTCCAGCAGCTCGGCCTGCGTCTCGTCGAGATGACCTCGCTGTCCGCGCAGGATCTCGACCAGGCGCTCCGCAAGCAGGAGGAGACCGGCCGGCGGCTCACCGACGTGCTGCTCGAGCTCGATGCCATCAACGAAGCCGAGCTGCTCGCCGCGCTGGCGCGGGTGTACGCGCTGCCGCTGCGCGACGACCTCAAGCCCGAGGAGATCGATGCCGAGCTCGCGACGCGAGTCCCGATCTCGTTCGCCAAGGCCCACAGCATCCTGCCCGTCCGCGAGCAGGACGGGCGCGTCGAGGTCGCCGTGGCCGATCCGCTGCTGACCGACCCGATCGACGACCTGCGCTTCATCTTCCCCGGCCTCGCGGTCGATCCGATCCTGGCGACGCGCCGCTCGATCCTGACCTGTATCAACAACGTGTACGATCGCGGCTCCGCCGACGACGTAGCCAGCGAGCTCGACGAGGAAGGCCTACACGATCTCGCCTCGGAGCTCATCTCGGAGCCCGAAGACCTGCTCGACTCGAGCGAGGAGAGCGCGCCGATCATCCGCCTCGTCAACTCGCTGCTGCAGCAGGCCGTGAAGGAACGAGCGAGCGACATCCACGTGGAGCCGCAGGAGCGAGAGCTCGTCGTCCGCTTCCGGACCGACGACATCATGTACGAGCCGATCCAGCCGCTCCCCAAGCGGCTCCAGCAGGCGGTGACCTCGCGCATCAAGATCATGGGGAAGCTCGACATCGCGGAAAAGCGGCTCCCCCAGGACGGCAAGATCGTGTTGAAGATCGGGGGCCGCGAGTACGACATCCGGCTCTCCACGATTCCGACGCAATACGGCGAACGGTCCGTGCTGCGGCTTCTCCCGCGCAGCCAGGACCTGCTATCGATCGAACGCATCGGAATGGACGAGATGCACCGGACTCTGCTCCGCAAGCTGATCCGTCGCACCCACGGCATCATCCTGGTCACCGGGCCGACCGGCTCCGGAAAGACGACGACGCTCTACGCGGCGCTCTCCGACATCAACTCGCCGGACATCAGCATCATCACGATCGAGGAGCCGGTCGAGATCCAGCTCGAGGGCCTCGGACAGATCGAGGTGAAGCCCCAGATCGGGCTCAGCTTCGCCTCGGGCCTGCGCAGCGTCCTGCGCCAGAATCCCGACGTGATCCTGGTCGGTGAGATCCGCGACCTCGAGACGGCCGAGGTCTCGATCCAGGCGAGCCTGACCGGTCACCTGGTCCTCTCGACGATCCACACCAACGACGCGGCGAGCACCGTCACCCGCCTCATCGACATGGGCGTGGAGCCATTCCTGATCAGCTCGTCGCTCGTGGCCTGCGTCGCCCAGCGGCTCGTGCGCACGCTCTGTACCCACTGCCGTGAAGCCTACGAGCCCAGCCAAGACGAGCTGGCCGAGATCGGCCTCAACGCGGCCGACGTCTACGGGCGGGAGATCTACCGCGCCAAGGGCTGCAACTTCTGCCACGGCGGCGGCTATCGAGGGCGCACCGCGATCTACGAGCTGCTGATCATCGACGACGACATCCGCAAGCTCATCACGCGGGGCATCGATTCCAAGATGATCCATACGGAGGCCGTCCGCCGAGGCATGCGCACCCTGCGGGGTGACGGTGCCACGAAGGTCCTCGATGGCCACACCTCCGTCGCGGAGGTGCTGCGTCAGACGGAGGAGGACTTCGAGCCCGTAGAGGCCACCTGAGCCGTGCCCGTTTACGAGTACCGAGGGGTCATCTCCGGGAACCGCACGACGCGCGGCTGGATCGACGCCGAGAGCGCGCGTACCGCTCGCCAGAAGCTCCGCTCCGACGGGATCTACCTGACCGACCTGACCGAGGGGCGCACCGGCTCCAGCGTCTCCGACTGGCTCGCGCGCCTGCAGCTACCACAGCTCCGCCGCGTCCCGGACCTGGAGCTCGCCCTGTTCACGCGTCAGCTCTCGACGCTGATCTCCGCGGGGATCCCGCTCGTCGAGTCGCTCACCGCGCTCACTGACCAGGTGGAGAACCAGCGCCTCAAGAACGTGACCGGCCGGGTGCGCGAGTCGGTCAACCACGGCACGTCCTTTGCGGACGCGCTGGGCGACCACCCTCACGTGTTCGGCGACCTGTATCGCGCGATGGTTCGCGCCGGAGAGGCCTCGGGCGCCCTCGCACTCGTGCTCAGCCGGCTCGGTGACTACGTCGAGACCCAGATGGAGCTGCGCAACAAGGTGATCAACGCGATGATCTACCCCGTGATCATGATCATCGCGAGCCTCGCCGTGACGAGCGCACTCCTGATCTGGGTAATTCCGACGATCACGTCGCTGCTGCGCGATCTCGATCAGCCGCTCCCCTTCGCGACGGTCGTCGTGATCGGCATGTCGGACTTCCTGATCGCCTGGTGGCCCGCGCTGCTGATCGGAACCGTGACCCTGCTCCTGACCATGAATCGCCTGATCCGGACCGAGCGGGGTCGCCTGGTCTGGGATCGCTTCCGGCTCGCGCTTCCGGTCGTGGGACGCTCGGTCCGCCTACTCGCAATCTCCCGCTTCGCGCGCACGCTCTCCACGCTGCTCGGCGGTGGGCTCCCGATCGTGCGCGGGCTCGACATCGCCGGCGGCGTGACGGGAAACGCCGTCATCCGTGCCTCGGTCTCGGGGGCGCAGGATTCGATCACGCGCGGCTCGACGATCGCGGCTCCCCTGCGCCAGAGCGGCGAGTTCCCCTCCATGGTCACGCACATGATCTCGGTGGGGGAAGCATCGGGCGAGCTCGAGGGCATGCTCGCGAAGGTCGCGGACATCTACGATGATCTGGTCGACAACAGCCTGAATCGACTCACGACGT
Organism: uncultured Myxococcales bacterium; assembly: GCA_964557495.1. Classification (GTDB taxonomy): domain Bacteria; phylum Myxococcota_A; class UBA9160; order SZUA-336; family SZUA-336; genus CAZLBF01. Next base: position 5,533 of record CAZLBF010000080.1, read on the forward strand.
TCATGGGGCCAGTGCTGTTGCTGATCGTGGCCGGACTCGTCGTGCTGATCATCGTCTCGACCCTGCTACCGCTGCTGAGCTTGACGGCGGCCCTGTGACACTCGCCGAGCGAGAGGAAACGCACATGACCCGTTCATCTCAAGGTTTTACGCTGATCGAGATCCTCGTGGTGGTTCTCATCATCGGCCTGCTCTCGGCCGTCCTCGCGACCAACCTGATCGGCCGCGCCGACGACGCGAAGATCCAGCTCGCGGCCACGCAGATCCGGAACATCGAGCAGTCGCTCGAGCTGTACCGGCTCGACAACGGCCGCTACCCGACGGCCGAGCAGGGGCTGGCGGCGCTGGTGCGAGAGCCCACGTCGGAGCCGCGGCCGCGCCGCTATCCCCCGGGCGGCTACGTGAAGCGCGACGCTCTGCAGGATCCCTGGGGCGCCCCCTACGAGTACCAGTTCCCCGGCGACTGGAACAGCCACAGCTTCGACCTCTCCTCATTCGGTGCAGACGGCCTAGAGGGCGGCGAGGGCAACAACGCCGACATCGCCAACTGGGATACCGAGCCCCTGTAGCGGCCGTGCCGGATCACTCTGACGCCGACGCCTCGCGAGCAACGGAGCCGGGCCGAGCCGGTTTCACGCTGCTCGAGATCATGCTGGTGGTCGCGCTGATGGGGCTGCTCGCCGCGCTCTTCGTGCCGAGCACCGGCCTGCGGCTTCCCTACCAGATCGAGAGCTCGGCGCGCGTGCTCGCCGCGGAGCTTCAAGCGGTCCAGCAGCGGGCGATCGCGACGGGCACCGCCCACCGCTGGGTGGTCGACCTCGACCGCCAGGCCTTCCGGGTCGAACGGCTGGCCGATGACACGGAGCCCGCCGAGAAGTTCGAGCTACCGACGCACGCCGATCTCCTGGAGCTGGCTCCGGTGCGGACCGAGCGAGCCTATGCACCGCTCGAGGGGGAGCGCTCCGGCGACTGGCGCAAGCTCGACGACCCGGCCGTCTGGTTCGAGAGCGTTCGAGTCGGCGATCAGGCGCACCGCGACGGCACGATCGCGATCGGCTTCGCGGTCGACGGCGGAACGGATCCCGCGCACTTCTGGCTCGAGGACGAGGGCGGAAGCCAGATCGAGGTCCAGCTCGTCGCCTTCACGGGCGAGGTTCGGATCTTCGAGGGCGGCGAAGAGTGAGCCGGCGATACCGAGCAGGCTCCGAAGTCGGGTTCACCCTGCTCGAGGTAATGATCGCGGTGTTCGTGCTCGCCACCGTGGTCGGCGGGCTGGTGAGCATGGTCCAGGCGAACCTGCAGCGGCTCGCCGAGGTGCGCCGCGAGATCGCGGCTGCCGAGCTCGCGCGGGAGCGCACGCTGGAGATCTTTCAGAAGGGAGTCGCCGGAGAGCTGCCCGAGCTGGGCACCCGGGAGGGTCGCTTCCCCGAGCCCGACGACGACCTCCTCTGGGAGCAGGTCGTGGAGCCCGTGGCGCTCCCGCTGCCGCTGGACTCGAATGCGTCGCCCGCCCCCTCCGTGCTCTTCGAGCGTCCCGGCAGCACCGCGCTTGGCGTGCCGAGCCTGTATCGAGTTGCCGTGCGTGCGTTCCCGGAGGAAGTCGACCCCGAGTCGGTCGATCCCTTCGTGGTCTTCGTCGTGAAGCGCTTCGACGACCCGAACAGCGGAGTCATACCGTGAGCCGGGTGACTCGGCGCGAAGCGTTCACGCTCCTCGAGATGCTGATCGCGATCGCCATCACTGCCATGCTCGTGATGGTCGCGGTTCAGGCGCACCTGGGGATCCGGCGCGCACAGTCACACGCAGCGGCCGGCATCGGGCGGAATCGGATCGCCGAGATCCTGCTCGATCGCCTCGAGCGCGAGCTGATGGGAACCATCCTCGTGGTCAAGGACCCGGCTGCCGATCGCCTGGGCCACCCCTACCTGTTCATCGGACGGGACGACGTCGACGCGCAGCGCGCGGCCGACGCGTTGCACTTCATCACGCGCAGTCCGGCGCGGGCCGGATTCTCTCGGCCCGCATCCGGTCTCACCCTCGTCTCGTACCAGGCTCGGAGTGGAGACGACTCCGGCCTGGTCCTGCTGCGCGAGGAACGCCCTCTCCCCGAGGGTCTCGAGACGCAGATCAGCCTGCTCGAGGGCGAGGTCGTCGCAGACGAGCTGGCGCAGTTCGACGTGCGCTACTTCGGCGAGGGCGAGGTGGGCTGGAAGGAGCGCTGGGACTCGACCTCGATCAGCACTCTGGACCAGCTTCCGCTGCAGCTCGAGATCCTCGTCCAGCTGTACGAGCGGGGCGAAGACGGCGAGATGGTCGCGGGGACCGAGCACAGGCGATCCATCTCGCTCCCGGTGCGACCGATCGACATCGAGGCGCAGCGCGCCTTCGCCGTGGAGTCCGACGACGGCGAGTGCATCACCTACGACGAGTGCCTGCAGACCTTCCTGGACCTGGTTCACGCCGCGGGCGAGGACCGGCGCAAGGAGATCTACGAGATGGTCGTAGACGTCGTGGAGCAGTGTTACGACCCCCAGAGTGACTTCGCCGAGGCGATACGCGGCCTGGGGGGCGAGCCGGACGAGGAATGCGAGTGAGGCGCGCGAGAGGCGACGAAGAGGGCGTGGTCCTCCTGCTCGTGCTGGTGGTGATCGTGCTGACGATCGTCTCGGTCTACGCCTTCGCGCGCACCACGATCCTCGACGTGGTCGGCCTGCGCCAGGGCATCCTCCGCGACCGGGCCGAGCTGCTTGCACGCTCCGGCCTCGAGATCGCGCAGCGCGCACTCGCGGATGACCTCTCGAGGGCCGACACGCACCCCCTCGCCGCTCAGACCGAGACGCTTCTCGACGCCTGGGCGATTCTCGGAGAGGAGCCGATCGAGGTGCCGGGTGGCGGCGAGCTGCGAATCTCGATTCGCGACTCGGGAAGCCGCTTCAACCTGAACGCTCTGCTCGACTCGGACGGGGAGCCACTCTCGGACAGCAAGCCCTTTCTGGAGGCGGCGCTCGAGCGCATCATCGACAACATGCCCGGGCGGCCCGAGGAGAAGTTCTACGAGCCGGAGGAGCTGGCTGACGCGATCCTCGACTGGATCGACTCCAATGACACGACTCGCCTCGGCGACGATGAGGTGTCGACCTACGAGCGGATGCGCGCGGCGGGGAGCCCGCTCGAGCGCCCACTCTTCACTCTGGCGGAGCTGGCCGGGCTGCCCGGGATGGACGCCCCGCTGCTGGCCGAGCTCGAGCAGTACTTTACGCCCTACCCTCTGTTTCCGATCTTCCAGAATGCAGGTGTGAATCCGAACACCGCCCCCACACACGTACTGGGGTTGATCTACTACGGGACGGCGGACGACATGGCACTCGCGACCCAGGATGACGTGTATCGCATCCTCCGAGCACGGGAGGACGGACGGGTGTTCTGCAGCGGGGCCGCGGATGAACGTTGTGTGACTTTCGCGTCCGAGATCGGCCGCGCGGGCGAGACCGTGTTCCCTCCGCTCCAGCTCTCGTCGAACGTCTTCAACATCGAGAGTCGGGCGACCGTCGCAGGCGCGACCTTCCGCATCGTCGCCACGGTCGACCGGACCGAGCCGGCCAGCCCCCGCATGCTCGAGTTCCAGGTCGAGTGATGTTCGAGCGGACGATTCTCGGGCTCGACATCGGCTCCTACGCGATCAAGGCGGCCGTGGTCCGTGCGGGGCCTCGCAGCTACGCGTTCGATCGCTTCGCCCACGTGCTGCTGCCGCAGGATGCCGCCGCAGACGAGCGCAAGGCGGTCCTGTCCAGCTTCCTCCAGGAGCACGAGCTTCCGCTCGAGGAGATCATCGCGGCGCTCCCCTCGGAGCGCGTCACGCAGCGGCACTTCCGGTTCCCCTTCAGCGACGCGAGGCGCGTGGCCCAGGCGATCCCGTTCGAGATCGAGGAGGAGCTTCCCGTGCCGCTGTCCGGACTCCTGCTCGCGCACGAGCAGGCGCTCTCCAGTCCGGATCAGACCGACGTCCTCGCGATCGCGTGCCCTCGCGAAACGGTCGGCAACCACCTGTCGGAGCTCAGACTCGCCGGAATCGAGCCGCGGATCCTCGAGATCGAGGGGGCCGTGCTCGCCAACCTGTCTACGTCGCTGGGGCTCGCCGACGCGAGCCGGCTCGTGATCGACATCGGCCATCGCAAGACGACGGTCTGCCTGCTCATCGACGGCAGGCCCGTGCTGCTGCGCGCCATTCCGCTCGCCGGAGCTCAGCTGACCGAAGCGGTCGGGCGCGACCTCTCGATGCCATCCGGGGTCGCCGAGCGACACAAGCACGAACAGGGGATCTTCGAGGCCACCAGCACCAAGCCCCTGGGTCCGGCGGTGAAGAGCGTGCTCGAGAGCCTCTCATCGGAGGTGCTGCGCTCGATCCAATCCGTGATCTGCGACCCGTTGAACACGATCGCACCGGGACACGCCGTGATCACGGGCGGAACGGCCCAGATCCCGCAGCTCGACCAGTACCTGGGGGAGAAGCTCGGACTCCCCTGCGCCGCGCTCCGAGTCCCGGAGGAGGCCTCTGGTCTGAGCGAGCTCGAAGTCGCCGGGGCTCCCCTCTACGCGCACTCGGCCGCACTGGCGCTGCGGGGCGTCCCCGCCGCGCGCGTCACCGGCATCGACTTCCGACAGGGCGAGTTCGCCTATCAGCAGGACCTGTCCGAGCTGCGAAGGGGCCTGCTGCTCACCGCCGGACTCCTGATCTTCGTATTCGCGCTCTGGATCGCGAGCCTCGCCACCAGCGTCTACACCGCGGAGCATCGCACCGCCGGCCTCGAGGAGACCCTCGTCGGGATCTTCCTGCAAGCCTTCCCCGACGCGTCCCCGACCGCCAGCCCGCTCACCGAGCTCGAGCAACGTGTGAGCGATACGCGAGACCTCGCCGATCACCTCGGGGTCACACACACCGATCTATCGGCGCTCGAGGTGATCCGAGCCATCAGCGAACGGCTCCCTCCGGCGCTCGGGGTCGTCCTCACCGAGGTCAATGTGGAGCCGCGCACGATTCAGGCGCGCGGATACGCCACGGACTTCGAATCGGCGGGGCGCGTCCGCACCGAGCTGCAGAAGCTCGAGTGGGTCGACGAGGTGCGGCTGACCGACGTGGTGACGGACGCCCGCCGCGGTGGCAAGACCTTCAACCTCGCGATCCGCGTCAGGGAGAGGCCGTGACCGATCTCCTGGAGCGACTCCGCGCACTCTGGGCCCCGCGCTCTCCCCGCGAGCAGGCGCTCCTCGGCGTCGGTCTGCTGGCCGCGCTCCTCGTGGTGCTGCACACCAGCGCGTTGAGGCCACTGCAGGCGCGCGTGCAGCGCGCGAACGCTAAGGCCGAGCTCCTGGAGCGACAGGTCCAGCAGGCCGAGCGGCTGGCCTCCGAGGCGATCCGGCTCCGGGCCGGCCTGAGCCGCGTCGAAGCTCGCGTGGCGTCGAGCTCGGGGGCCAATCTCTTCACGCTGATCGAGAGCCTCGCCACGAGCTCCGGCCTGAAGAACCAGCTCGAGTCGATCAAGCCAAAGCAGCCCTCCGGCAACCCGGCCTTTCCCGAGACCCGCGTAGAGGTCTCCCTGACCGGCGCGACGCTCGAGCAGGTCACGCATCTCCTCTACCAGATCGAGACGGCCCCGCTGCATCTGATCATCCGGTCGCTGCGGATCAAGGCCCAGGGGGGCAAGGACTCGACCCTCCTCGACGTGCGCTTCTCGGTCTCCAGCTTCGAGCGCGCATAGCGGGGAATCGGCGCGCCAGGCCGGCCGGTTATCGGTGGGCCTCGGGTGACGGTACAATCGGCACCATGGACACGATGTACGGGATGCGGCTGCCCGACTTCGAACGCTGGTCGGAGCGCGTGGCGGTGGTGCGAGGGCTGAATCCGGGGCTGTTCACCGGGCCCGGGACGAACACCTTCCTGATCGGCACGGGCGCTCGGCCGATCCTGCTCGACACGGGTTCCGGCCGGGAGGGCTACATCCCGCTCCTCGAGACGGCACTCCGGGATCTCTGCGACACGGATGCTCCGGGCGAGATCCTGCTCACGCACGTCCATCCCGACCACATCGGGGGCGCTCCCGCGGTCCTGGAGCGCTTCGGGCCGCTCAGCGTGTCGAAGAAGCCCTGGCCCGAGCGGGACGAGGCCTTCGACGTCGAGATCACCCCGATCGAAGACGGCGCCTTGATCCACACCGAAGGCGCGACCCTGCGCGCGATCTACACGCCGGGCCACTCACAGGACCACCTCTGCTTCTACCTCGAGGAGGAGTGCGCCCTGTTCACGGGCGACGTCGTGCTCGGTGCCGGCACGAGTGTGATCCCGACCGACGGGGGGAGCATGGGACTCTACCTCGAGACGCTCGAACGGCTGCTGAACCTGAAGGCGGACCGCATCTGCCCGGGCCACGGACCGGCGATCGACGATCCCCAGACCAAGCTTCGCGAGTACCTCGAGCACCGCCTCGAGCGGGAGCGCGAGATCATGGAGGCGGTGCGCGGAGGCGCCCGGACCGTGGAGCAGGTCGTGGAGCGCATCTACACCGACACCCCCCGAGCGCTGTGGCCCGCGGCGGGAATGTCGGTGCTCTCGCACCTGCTCAAGCTCGAGCGGGAGCGGCGGGCGTCCCGTGCGGTCGACGCCTCGGGCGAGGAGCACTGGGCCCTTGGCTGAGCCGCACCCGAGCATCGACGAGCTGCTGCAGCGCCTGGCCTCGGAGGATCGCACCGAACAGCGGCGCGCGTGCGACGCGGCGACGGCACTCCTGAAGGTGGAGCCACGCTTCCAGAGCGTCCTCAACCGGATGCTCCAGGACGGCACGCTCCGCGCACGCTTCTCCGCGGCCTGGGTGCTCTTCCAGACGAGTGGACCCACTTTGCGGCTGCTTCCGGCGCTGCTCGACTCGCTGGAGTCCAGCGACGGCGACATGCGCTGGAGCGCAACACACATGCTCGCGACGCTCGGACGCATGCACGGGGAGGCCGTCGAGGTCCTTCTACACGTGGCGCGCACCGCTGATTCCGCACGGCGTCGGCGCATGGCCCTGTATGCGGTTCGCGAGGTCGCTCCGGATCGGCCCGAGACCCGGGTCGCGGTTCTCGACGCCCTGGACGACGACGACTCGGGCGTGCGACGCGCCGCGCTCACGTCGCTGGCCAAGCTGAGCGAGCCCGACGCAGCCTGCCTGCTTCGCGCGCTGGACGCGCTCGATCAGGAGGACGACCCGGCGATGCGCCGGATCGCGGCCGTACTGATCCCGGATCTCGTCCGCCACCATCCAGACCGCCGGAGCGAGGCGCGAGGGCGCCTCGAGTCGGTGCGGCGCAGCGACGATTCCGCGCTCGCGCGCGCGGCCGAAGCCGCGCTCACGCGGCTCGACTGACGCGACCGCGGTAGAAGAGGAGCGAGGAGCAGAGGAATACGACTGCCCCTCCCGTCAGCGGCGCGAACAGGTGTGCGATCACGCCGTGAAGCACGCCCGGGCAAGGGCAGCCGACCTGGCCGGGAAGCGTGGCGAAGGCCACGGTCGCGACGGCGCCGAAGGCGAGCGTTCTGCTCGGGCGATGGGGCGCGCCGGAGCGAACGAACTCGACCAGGAGCACCGCCGGTACGAGGGCGGGGAGAGTCGCGAGCAACGTGCAGACCAGCGTGTCGGCCGTCCACACGAAGCCGAGACCGCCCGGCGGCGCGGAGCGGAAGAGCAGGATCGCGATCGCGATCGCGGTCCCGGCACCGGCCGCGGCCGCGAGGTAGCCCGCTCGTTCGAGCCGCTCGCGCCCCGGCACACAGGACGCGAGCGCGACCGCGAGCGCGCCAAAGGCGAGCAACAGGTGCCCCGTGATGCTCGCGTAGCCCGAGCGCGTCGGAGCCGCAGGCAGGAGCAGCCCGCCGGCGATGCCGACGGCAGCGGCGAGGCCGACCACCACGGCGGTCGCGACCAGCAGGCGAGTGGAGACCTTGTAGAGCGGCGCCAGCGGCTCGACCGGGCGCAGGTCTCGGGCCAGCCGCGCGATCAGCTCTTCGGTGCGGGGGCTCATTTCTCCCCTCCGCCCAGCAGGGCGCGAAGCGCGCGGTACCCGCGATGGGCTCGAACCCGCAATGCACCCGGCGTCACGCCGACCGCGGCGGCTGCTTCGGCAACGGAGAGCTCTCTCACGTGGATCAGCTCGACCGCCTGTCGCTGGCTCGGCGGTAGCGACTCGAGCGCCCGCTTCATTCCGGGCGAGAGCTCCTCGGTGTGAGGCAGGTCCACTTCCGGAGCGGCGAACGTATCCGCTTCGGGCGCGGGCACCTCACGCGCCGCCCGGCGTCCGCGTGCACGCTGAGCATCCACGACGGCATTGCGCGCGATGGCGCGCATCCACGCCCCGAACGGGCGCCCTATCTGATACGTGTGGCGCGCGCGATGGATCGACATCAGCACGTTCTGCACCACATCCTCCTCGCCAGATGCATCCCGGAGACGAGCCCGGACGAAGCTCCGCAGGCTGGGGATCACGTCACTCAGGAGCGCCTCGTATGCCTCGGCGTCACCCCGCTGGGCGCTGGCCATCAGCTCTCCCCAGCGGGCCTCGAGTCCGGCTCGACTCTCGTTTCGATCGCTCATACGTGCGTGCGGGCGTCCCGGTTACGGACTCGCCGAGTGTAACGAGTCGCGCCGCCCGAGCGTAACCCATTCAGAACCGGCTAACGGGCAGACCGTCCGGTCCCGGATCGCTGCGCAAGGTGCGCAGCTCTGGTAATCCCATCGTTCGTGCGCAATCGGACGGTCGGCCCGGCGGAGACCGGCGGGTCCCATCGACCGCCTCGACGGGACTCGCCGGTCATCCGGACGTCACCACATCCACACATCTCACCGGTCACAGAGATTGCACCGGTCACAGACGGAAGGAGCAGCGGGTATGCGAGGAAGATCCTGGGCGAGAGGCCTGTCGATTGCCGCCGTGAGCGCGTTCGTAGCGGTCACTTCTACGGGAGCGTACGCGCTCTGGAGCGGAGGCATGCTGGGAGCCCCCGCCG
>CAZLBF010000081.1:0-7631 GCA_964557495.1 uncultured Myxococcales bacterium
GAGGATCTCGCCGCCGGTGTTGTCGAAGTAGATGTCGACGCCCTCGGGGCAGGCCTGCTTGACCGCCGGGTAGACCGGCCCCTCCTTGTAGTTGATCGCCGCGTCGAACCCGAGCTCTTGCGTCAGCCAGGCACACTTGGCATCCGAGCCGGCGACGCCGACGACCCTGCAGCCGTGGATCTTGGCGACCTGTCCCACCACGTTGCCCACCGCGCCTGCCGCGGCCGACACCAGGACGGTCTCGCCGCTCGACGGCTGGCCGACCTCCAGCAGGCCGAAGTAGGCGGTGAGACCCGTTCCCCCGTAGATCGACAGGTGGTGGGTCAACGGGCCGAGCGGCTCGATCCGTCGAAGCTCGACCGGGCGGTGCACCGCATACTCCTGCCAGCCGCTGGCGCACTCGACCACGTCTCCGGGTGCGAACGCGGGGTCGTCCGACGCGACGACCTCGCTGAGCGTCCCGCCGCGCATCACCGCTCCCGCCTCGACGGGGGCCGTGTACGTCGCTCCCTGCATCCAGGCCCGATTCGCCGCGTCGAGCGACAGGTACAGGGTGCGCGTCAGCACCTCGCCCTTGCCGGGCTCCGGCCGCGCGGCCTCGCGCAGCTCGAAGTGCCGCTCCTCGAGCGGACCCCGCGGCAGCTCGACGATGAAGACCTGGCGATTCACCTCGCTCGACATGCTCGCTCTCCTTCGGGGCTCGGAGTGCGCTCGGCCGAGCCTACTCCGCCGCCTCGCGCTCGGACCCCTGCAGGCGGGACAGGTAGTCCACCACGGCTCGAAGCTCCGCCTCGTCGTACTGCTCGACCACCTTCACCATGTCGAGGTTCGCGTTCCAGCGCCGCTTGGTCGCGATGTCGTTGATCTGCCACAGCAGGTAGCGGTAGTGCTGGCCGGCGAGCACGGGGTAGAACTTCTCGGCGTTCCCCTCGGCGCGCTCCCCGTGACAGACGACGCAGTCGCGCTTGTAGAGGCGTTCGCCCCGCTCGAGATCGGTGCCCGGGCCCACGCCGTTCTGGTCGGGGATCGGGAGCGTCTCGATGTAGGCCGCCACGTCGGCGAGTCCCTGTGGACCGTTCAGGGTCTTCGAGAACGGGAACATGATGGGGTTGTAGCGGCGCCCCCCGCGAATGTCGGCGATCTGCTTGATCAGCACCGTCGAGTGCTGGCCCGCGAGCCGGGGAAAGATCCCGTCGGAGCGCCCCGCGCCGCTCGGCAGGTGGCAGGCGGCGCAGACCTCGAAGGCCTCCTCACCGCTCCCGGCGTCCCCCTCGAGCCTGAGCGCCTCGACCTTCTCGCCGGTCATGGCGTTCCACTCGTAGCCCTCCGCCAGGACTCCCTCGGGCTCGGGGTGCGGGTGCGCCGACGTCACCCCGGGCGCGAGTGCGCACAGGGCGACCAGCGTCCAGATGCGTGCGGGCATGTGGGAGCGCGACACCTAGCGCGTGAGGACCGTGACGCACATCGCGGCTGCGTCGGTGCCGATCGTGCCGCCTCCGTTCTGTGCCAGGGCGACCTTGGCCCCCTCGACCTGGCGCTGATCGGCGCGCCCCTCGAGCTGCTCGGTCAGCTCCACGATCTGCGCGATTCCGGTCGCACCGACCGGGTGTCCCTTGCGGAGCAGGCCGCCCGAGGTGTTCACCGGCACGCGGCCGCCGAGGCGCGTATCGCCTCCGTCGATCAGCTTGCCGCCCTCGCCCGGAGCGCACAGGCTGAGCGACTCGTACTCCATCAGCTCGGCGGGCGCCGACGCGTCGTGGCACTCGACCACGTCGAGATCGCTCGGCCCGACCCCGGCCTCCTCGTAGGCGGTGCTTGCGCAGACCTCGACGGTGCCAGGCTCCTCGAATCCGTGGTCCCAGCCCGACACGAGCACGCTGGAGACGACCTTCACCGGCTTCTGGATGCCGAGCTCTCGGGCCTTGGCCTCGCTCACGACGACCACGGCCGCCGCACCGTCGCCGATCGGCGAGCACATCGGCCGCGTCAGCGGCTCGGCGATCATGGGCGACGCCAGCACCTCCTCGACCGTCAGCGCCTCGCGGAACTGCGCGCGCGGGTTGAGGCTGCCGTGGAAGGAGTTCTTGGCGGAGACGCCCGCGAACTGCTCGACGGTGGTGCCGTAGCGCTGCATGTGTCCGCGCGCCGCGGCCGCGTAGATATCCATGAACATGGAGCGCTTCTCGCCCGCGCCGGAGCTCGCCGACTTGGCTCCGCTCGACTCCGCACCCTTCTTGAGGCCCTCGAGAATCGCCTTCATCGCCTCGACGTCGACCGCCCCGCTGAACGCGGCGAAGCTCTTGCGCTTGTCCTCGTGGTAGAGCTTCTCGACGCCGAGCGCGAGCACCACGTCGTAGAGCCCCGCCGACACCATCGCGCACGCCTGGTGCAGCGCGGTCGACGAGCTGGCGCAGGCGTTCTCGACGTTGATGACTGGAAGCTTGCCGAGCCCGATCGAGCGCAGCACGACCTGCCCGCGAATGCACTCCTGGCCCGTGATGAGACCGGCGGCGGCGTTCCCGACGTAGGCTGCCTCGAGCGCGCTCCCCTCGATCCCGGCGTCGGCGATCGCCTTCTGGACGGCGTCGGCGCCAAGCGCCTTCATGCCCGTCTCGAGGTGCTTACCGAACCGGGTCATTCCGACGCCGGCGACAATCGCGTTCATCCGCATCTCGCTTCTCCCTTTCTGGGCGATGGTGTCCGGGGCGATGGTATCAGCTGGGCGGTGATGTCAGACGAGCCCGTGCCCCTTCAGACCGAGCGCCTGCTTCAGATAGTCTAGCTCGGCGTCGCGCCACGGGAGAGGTGCCTCCTGCTGGATCATCCCGTCCCGCTTCAGCTCCTCGACGACCTCCGGCGACTGCGGGAACGGCTTGCCGTAGCCGTTCATGTGGAAGAGCCGCTCGAAGGGCTGGCGGGGCCGCTGTCCCCCCGCCTCCCAAGTCTCCGCCGGGTAGCCGACGGTCTGGAGCAGCAGCACGCGGGCGGTTTCGGGCAGGCCGAGCTTGTCGCGGATCTTCTCGGTGAAGGGCGTGCCGAGGCAGCAGGTGCCGAGCCCCTGCTCGTAGGCCATCAGCGTCGCCTGGGCGATCCCCTGGCCGCAGTCCACCTCTCCCACGCCCGGCTGCTTGAGGCCCTCGAGCATGTTGTCGAAGATCGGGATCAGCTGGTTCTCGACCGCCTCCTGCTTGCCCTCGCCGTAGCCGAGCGCCCCGGCCCGGCCCAGCTCGCGGAGCCGCTCCGACTGCTCGTCGACCATGGCCGTGTCGATGTACCAGACGATCACCACCGGGGCGAGCTGGATCTGGAACCCCGCGATCGGCGCCGTGACCGCCTCGCGCACGTCGTCCGGAGCGCTGTCGCGGAACATGACGACCGCCTTCAGGCTCTGTACGTTGCCCCAGTGCGAGGCGCGCCGCGCGGCCTCGAGCATGCGCTGGATCTTCTCGGGCTCGACCGGGCGGTGGGGGAGGAGGAAGCGAATCGAACGCCTCCGACCGATGGCCTCTCTTAGCTCCATTTTCGATTCCTTCCTGCTCTCGCTGTGCCCGTCGGGCAGCGTTTCAGAGCTTGGTCGCCCCGACCAGGCTCAGAACCTCGTTGCAGCCGTCCTCGATCATCGAGGCCCGGGCGTCGCGCATCACCTTCTCGATCGGGTACTCGCGCGAGAGCCCGTTCCCGCCGAAGATCTGCAGGGCGTCGCTCGCCACCTCGAAGGCGGTCTGGGTGACGAACGTCTTCGACGCGATCGAGTACTGGATGAGCGGCGGGTTGGTGGCGTTGTAGATCGACACGCGCCGCGTCAGGGACCGCGCCGCCTCGACCTTTGAGAACATCCTGAAGAGACGTCCGCGCACGCTCTGGTGCTCGATGATGGGGACCCCGCCCTGCACGCGCTCCTTGGCGTAGGCGATGGCCAGCTCCAGGGCGGACTGCGCCACGCCGATGAACAGCGATCCCATGCCCGCGTTGGCCTGCGTGAGCACCATCTCGACCACGGTGGAGTAGGCGTCCGCGCCGAAGACCATGAACTCCTCGGGAATGCGCACGTCGTCGAAGAAGATCTCGCCCTGGTTGAGAGCCCGCTGACCGATCTTGTCGAGCGGCTTGCCGCGCGAGACCCCGGGCAGGTCGAGCGGCACGACGGCGATGCCGCCCCCCTCGAAGCCGTGGCTCGGGTCGATGGTGCAGAAGAGCGCGGCGACGTCGGCGATCGTCCCGTTCGACACCCAGGCAGCCTTCTGACCGCGGATCACCCACGCATCGCCATCCTTGCTCGCCACGCAGTTCGCCTTGATCCCCGGATCGTGAAAGTGCTTCTCGGAGACGGTGAGCGTGTCGCTGCCGTGGTCCGGCTCGGTGATTGCCCAGCAGCCGATCTCCTTGTTGTCCTCTCCGCAGAATCGCTCGATGAGAGCCGGTCGGCCCGACATCTGTGCAAACATGCGGTGGAACCCGGCGACGGCCAGGCTGATCGCGATTCCCGAGTCCCCGCGCCCCAGCTCCTCGGCGACGAGCGACCGGGTTCGGGCTCCCTCGACCGGATCCATCTCCGCGGTGATCGAGTCCAGGGCGTTGAGACCGAGCTCCCGCTGCTTCTCGAAGACCGTCCACAGCACGGAGTCCTTGGCGATCACCTGCGCTGGATCCGCCATCAGATCGAGCTCCCGGCCCGCCGGGAACATCACCTCGTCGGCGAACTTGCGCGCGGTGTCACGAATCTCCTTCATCTGGTCGGTCAGCCCGACCTCGATCTCGACGGTAGGCACGGCTCGGTCCTCCACGGTTTTGCGCCAGCGTAAACGCCGCCCCTGGAGGTCGGTATGATGGGGCTCATAGGGTCCGAGCCGGCCCTCCGGCCAGCCTGGGGCCAGACGCCACATCGCGGTGGTCTGCTGCCCCCGCTCCGCCAGCGGAAGCTCCTCGGCGCGCACCTCGGAAGACGCCGACCTATGATCGGCATCATAGGAAGAGCGGCTCCGAGCCTCTAGGCTGCTGAGCGGATTCCAGCTGAGGGCCAAAGATGGACCGACTCGCCGAAGAGCAGAGCCTGGCGCGCTGGTGGGAGGAGCACAGCGAGCTCGACGGGCTGGTGGAGGCCGTCGAGCAGACGATGGGGGAGGGCGACGCCGCACGGGCGGCCCAGGCGCTCGAGCAGCTCGACGAAGCTCTCGACGCGCACTTCGCGGTCGAGGAGCAGGTCTACTTTCCGCTGGTCGAGCGGTTCTCACCCCTGCACAGCTCGGTCGTCCAGGCCGCGCGCCTCGGGCACACGAAGATCCGCGAGCGCATGCGCGCCCTGCGCGGGCTGGTCGCGAACGGGGAGATCGATCCGGCGCGCCGCGCGCTTTTCGTGCTGCTGGACCGATTCCGCACTCACGAGACCGAGGAGCGGAAGCTGATCCTCGAGCTGGAGGCCCTGGCGGACAAGCCCGCCGAGCGCTGACCGGGTCGCGCGAACCGCCGCGCGGCGTCGTCGGAGAGCGGAGCGTATGACTCCGGTCATACGCGAGAAGCGGCCGCGGGGATAGCCTCGAACTCTCATGAGCGGCGGTCTGACACGACGCGAGCTGCTTCGCCGCACGGCTGCCGCGGGGGCCACGGGTACAGTCGTCCTCGGCCTCTCGCGCCTCTCCGTCGCGCAGACCGCTCCTGCGGCACCCGAGGCGGTCGCCGTCCCGGTTCCGGTCTACACCGACTGGCGCGACGTGTATCGCGCCCGTTGGACGTGGGACCGCGTCGCTCGCGGAACGCACACGAATACCAACTGCGCGTCCTCCTGCGCCTGGAACCTCTATGTCAAGGAGGGCGTGGTCTGGCGCGAGGAGCAGATTGGGGGCTACGCCGCGTCGAACGAGACGGTCCCCGACTTCAACCCCAGGGGCTGCAACAAGGGCGCGTGTACGAGCGACCTGCTGCTCGGTCCCGCGCGCGTGCTGCACCCGCTGCGCCGCGCCGGTCCGCGCGGCTCTGGCCGCTGGGTGCGCGTCAGCTGGGACTACGCGCTCGACGAGATCGCCGAGTCGCTCCTGGACGAGCTGGAAGAGCGCGGAGGCAAGGGCGCGATCTGCGAGATGGGCCCCAACATCGGCCTCGGCCCCAACACCGCCGCCCCGATCCGCTTCTTCCGCCAGATCGGCGCCCCGGTCACCGACTCGATGGCCATGATCGGCGACCTCGCGGTCGGCGGAACCATCACTCTGGGAACGCCGCACACGGACGGGAGCTCGGACGACTGGTTCCGCTCCGACTACCTGGTGCTCTGGGCCTTCAACCCGATCGTGACGCGCATCCCCGACGCCCACTTCGTGACCGAGTCCCGCTACGGCGGGACGCACGTCGTGTCGATCGCACCCGACTACATGCAGAGCGCGATTCACTCGGACCTGTGGCTGGCGCCCCGGCCGGGCAGCGACGCCGCGCTCGCGCTCGCCGCCTGCCAGGTGATCCTCGCCGAGGGTCTCCACGACGCCGACTACGTGCGAGAGCAGACCGATCTGCCGTTCCTGGTGCGCAAGGACACCGGGCGCTTCCTGCGCGAGGCCGACGTGGTGCGGCGGGGCAATGAATCCCGCTTCGGCGTGCTGGACGAGAACACCAAGCGGGTCCGCTGGGCGCCCGGCTCCGAGGGAGACGACAACCGCTCGCTGGTCGAGTCCGGGCTGCGCCCGGCCCTCGAGGCGGACATCGAGGTGCGCCTGGCGTCGGGCGAGTCGGTCGGAGTCGAGACGGTCATGCAGCGGCTGCGCCGGCAGCTCGACGCGAGCTCCACGCCCGAGCAGGCGGCGCAGGTCACGGGGGTCGCCGCGCCGGCGATCCGCCGCTTCGCGCACGACTTTGCCGGTGCCAACGCGGCGTTGATCGTCTCTCAGTGGGGAAGCTGCAAGAACTACCACTCCGACCTGGTGCAGCGATCCCAGATCCTGCTCGCCTCGCTGACCGGGAACCTCGGCAAGGCGGGCGGTGGCTGGCGCTCGGGCTCGCTGATGGGCCTCGACGGGTTCGGGGTGCTCGCGATGCAGGAGAAGCTGGGCGTCGGGGATCTCCTGATGACCCTGGTGAGCTCCAAGCTGTGGCCCAAGGCCGCCAAGAAGCAGTACGCATCGGGGTTCGTGCCGAGCACCGTATTCCACGCGGTGCACGGCGGCCTGGCCGAGCTCGGTCAGCAGCCGGGCTACGAGGACCCCGCTCTCGAGGGCGGGAGCGCCCCCTACCTGCGCCATGCGATCGAGCAGGGGCACTTCCCGATCGGCCCGCCGGCCGACGAGCCACCGCCCGGGGTGGTGTTCTCGATCTTCGGGAGCGTGATCCGCCACGCGCGCGGCTACCCGAAGCTGCGCGAGACGCTGTTCGACCCCGCGCGCCTGGTCGTCGACGTCAACTTTCGCATGAGCGAGACGGGACGCCAAGCCGACTTCCTGCTCCCCGCGGCCAGCTGGTACGAGAAGGTGGGGCTCAAGTACATCGCGCTCTTCGTCCCCTACCTCCCCCTCGGCGACCGCGCGGTTCCGCCGCGCGGCGAGGCGAAGCCGGAGTGGGAGATCTTCTCGCTGCTGGCCGAGCGCGTAGCCGAGCACGCGCGCAAGCGCGGGATCGAATCGATCGAGTCCTGGCAGGGGGAGCCGCACGAT
>CAZLBF010000082.1:0-7258 GCA_964557495.1 uncultured Myxococcales bacterium
CGAGCTACCTCGACGCCGACCAGAAGCGGGCGATCCGCGAGTGGACGGGCGACGGGATCATGCGGCTCAGCATCGGACTCGAAGACGCTGCGGATCTGGTCGCCGACCTCGACCGAGCCCTCGGCGCCTAGGAGTCTGACCCAAGACTCCGTCTTGGGCCGACTCCTAGCCGTCTAAGCGCGTTATCGGCGAGCAGAGCTCGCCTGCGCGCGCGTCGGGCGACCCAAGAGCCGCCCTCCTTGGGTCAGCGGATCTCGAGCTGGCGCAGGCGCTCGGCCGCCAGCACCGCGACTGCGGCCTGCAGGTTGTACGAGGGAATGAAGCCGGCCATCGGAATCCGCACCACCGCGTCGCAGCACTCGAGCAGCTCCGGCGGCGTCCCCTGGCGCTCGCCGCCGACGACGAACAGCACCGCTCCGGTGAGATCGACCTCCCAGGGGGCGACCGTTCCGGAGTCCTCGATGCCGACGACGCGGTGCCCGAGCGCTCGCGCGCGCTCCAGCACCTCCGCGCCGGGCGCCCAGCAGACCGGCATGAACCAGTCCGCGCGCATCGAGGCGCGCACCGCCTCGCGGCGCCCGGTGTGGTCGAAGTCGGCGTCGACGACGATCCCGGCAGCGCCGGAGACCTCGGCCGCGCGAATCGCGAAGCCCGCGTTGCCCGGGTAGCGGATCCCGGCGAGCAGCCAGGCCGCTCCTCCCGCGCGCAGGATCGCGTCGACGCTCGCCTCCGGCCGATCGCTCACGAGAGCCAGCGCCTCCACGCCGGGCTCGTCCTGCGAGTAGCGCAGCAGCGCCGTCTCGCCGATTTCGCGCACCTCGATGCCGCCCTGACGCGCCTTGGCCGCGAGCGCGAGCGCCGGCGCCGAGGCGTTCCGGCTCGGAATCAGGACCAGGCGGACCGGCTCGCCGCGAGCCAGGGCAACCTCGATCGCCGGAACACCCCGGATCTGCGCGACGGGGTGCTTCAACTAGTCGGAGACCTCTGCGTGGCCGAGCTTGCGCAGCGCCGCGCGGATCTCTTCTGCCGCCCGAGCGAGGGCGTCCGGGTCGGGACTCGTATCCCCGCTCGCCAGGTCGAGCTGGCGCATGCTCGACATCGGGACCACGTGCACGTGCACGTGGGGCACCTCGAAGCCCGCGATCATCAGGCCCACGCGCGGCGCCGACCCGGCGGCCTGCTGCGCGCGCCCGATCGCGTGCGCGACCTCCATCAGGTGCCCCGCCACCTGCGCATCGAGATCGAGCCAGTGATCCACCTCGGCCCGCGGCACCACGAGCGTATGCCCCCGGCTCGTCGGGTTGATGGACAGGAACGCGACGCACAGGTCGTCGCGCCAGACGAACTGACCGGGAAGCTCGCCAGCGATGATCTTGGTGAAGACGGTCGCCACCGGAATCCTCCTCTCCTGCAGCCGAGCCCGCATTCTACGGCAGCCTGGGCCCGCCGCGGCCGGTCTGTCGCGCGTGGCCCCGCTGGCAGGTCGACAGCCCTAAAGACGCGGAGCAGCGCCTCCGATTTTGGAGTGATGCTTACCGAGCGGAGAGCCCTCGTCGGACTCGCATTCCTCGTGCTGACCGCTGCAGCGCTCGCGCCGCTCTGGGTCGAGCGGATCGAGCAGCCGGGAGATCCAGGATCGCGCCTGCAGGCCGTCTCGGAGGCCTTCGTCCGCTATCGCGAGGAGACCGGGAAGTGGCCGTGCGACTGGAGCGGCCGCACCTCGTTCGCCGCGCGCCTCTCCTCGTTCGACTGCGTGGCCGGTCAGGGGCCAGGGGGCGAGGTCGTCGACCGCTGGGGCAACGTGCTGCGCGTCGTCTACCAGGCGCCGACGCCGAAGCTCCCCGGGGCCGGCCGAGGGGCCATCGCGCTGGTCTCGCCCGGGCGGAACCGAGAGCTCGAGACCCGGGACTCGAGCGCGGTCCGCGGAGAGGCCGCGGGCGACGACCAGATCTGGATCGTCACGCGCGAGGTTCGCTAGCGCAGACCGGAGCGCCAGGCTCCGCCACTGTGGCGAAACTGGGCACTTGCGATCTCGACTGGGGCTTTTTGTCGCTGAGCGCCGGGGCCGTCCATGGCGATTCTCCGGCGCGTCGAGGCCTCGGAGCCCCCCGCCCCTCCCGGTGCGCGCCTTCCCTCGGAAACCCTTCGATAAGGCAGCCGATCGCGGTGGGCCGACATCTTGCATTTGGCGCGGGGGAGCAGGTGTAATCTGGGTAGCTCCGGAGGGGCGATGACATTGAGTTCTCGATCGGCCCGGCCGCTCGGAAGGCGGCGCGCTGGGCTGCTGCTGTCGGCGCTGATCTGCACACCCCTACTCCTGGCGGGTGGACCCGGCGTGGCGGCCGCGGCCGACTCCGAGGTCGTCGCTCGCATCGGGTCGCTCGGGACGCCGGCCCGCATCGCGCTCGAGGCGGGCCGCCTCTACGTCGCCGACTCGGAGCGAGGCGCGGTCGCCGTCTACGACACGGACGGCGTGCGCGTCGGTACGCTCCCCGGAGTCGGCCAGCCGCTGGGCGTGGCGGTCCGCACGCAGACGCTCCCCGACCAGGATGGCGACGGCGTGCCGGACTCGGAGGACAACTGCTCGGCGGTCTACAACCCGTCGAAGTGGGACCGCGGCGGGGTGAGCAGCGCCGACCCCGACGGGCGCGGAGACGCCTGCGCGTGCGGCGACGTCTCGGACGACGGCCAGATCTCACTCGTCGATTTCGCGCTGATCCGGAAGTTCGTCGCGTCCGGAGGACGGGTCTTGCCGACGCGTTTCTTCGCAGCGGGCAAGTGCGACGTGACCGGCGACTACAGGTGCAGCCTCGCCGACTTCGCCTTCGTCCGAAAGGCCATAGCCGCCGGGAGCGGCTCTGCGCTTGGGCAGAGCTGCACCGGTCTTCCGGAGCTCGCCAGCTCGCCCGACGGAGACAGCAGCGCGACATGGGTGTGGGTGGCGGACGAGCTCAACGGGGCTGTGCACGTCTTTCGCAACGGCGAGCCCACCGGCTACCTAGGCACCGGCTCGGGGGAGTTCGCCAAGCCGAACGGCGTCGCCGCGACTGCGAGCACGGTGTACGTGGTGGACAGCGCCCTGAACCGGGTTGCCATGTACGGGTGGGACGGGGTGCAGACCGGCGTCTTCGGCTCCTGGGGATACGGCGGCGGCCAGTTCGACTTCCCGACCGATGTGGTCGTGAACGAGAGCGCCGAGGAGGTCTACGTCGCCGACTTCTTCAACGAGCGCATAGCGGTCTTCGACCTTGCGGGTGCGTGGCTCCGGAACCTGGCGGCACCCGACAACGACGCGGGGGACCCGATCTTCCTCCGGCCCTCCGGGCTGGGTCTCGACACGCAGGGAAGCCTCTACGTCGTCGACGGGGCCCTCGCCTGCGTCGTCGTGATGGACGGCGCTGGTGCCCTGATCGACGTCTTCGGCTACAGGAGCGGTACCGGCTACTGGACGGGGGAGCTGATGGTTCCCGTCGATGCCGCCTCCGATGGCACCCGCGTCTACGTGACCTCGAGCAAGGACGGCCGCGTGGACGTCTTCGAGGTATCGCCATGAACGCCCGGCGCATACCGCTGCGGGTCCTGGGAGCGCTCGTCTGCCTGCTCGGCCTCGCCTCGACGGCATTCGCGCTCGACACTCCCCACGATCCGAACGCCGGCATCTACGCCTGCTATCCCTGCCACAGCGCGCACTCCGGATCGTATCCGAACCAGCTCGCCACCCTGTGCGAGCAGTGTCACTTCACAGGCGGCCCCGCTACGGGAGTGAAGACCCATTCCAGCGTTACGACCAGCAACACCTACGGGGACTGGCACCTCCAGTGCTGGGGCTGCCACAACCCTCACAAGCAGGAGCAGGACATCGCCTACGCGACGACGTACGGCCAGTTCATCAAGGTGGACCTGGACGCCGACATCGAGCAGATCGACCCCAACGATCCGACGCCCGAGTTCTACGAGCCGATCGGAATCATCCGCACGGTTGCGGGCACCGCCATCGAGCACACCAGCACGACCAGCTTCGTCGACGGCGACCCGAACTCGATCGACGACATCTGCCAGGCGTGCCATGAGAGCACGAACTACTACGAGCCCGGCGCGGCATTCAACTTCCACGCGGACTATGGCGTCGAAACGCAGCCCGGCGGTGACTGCGTCACCTGTCATCCGCACGATGCGGGGTTCAGTCCCTCGGGCGGCGGCTGCACCGGGTGCCATTCCAGTGCGCGTGGAGCGGGCGGCTACCGCCGTCAGGTCGCGAGCGCGGGTGGAGACTTCGAGCGGTTCAGCCACCACGTCAGCGATGGGACGACGACCGAGATCGTCACGGATGACGACTGCGTCGTCTGTCACGACCAGAGCCAGCACCAGTCCAATCCGGAGCCGACGGTCCTCCTGAATGATGCCGACGGCGGCGCCTCCTACACCTACGGCGGCACCGGGGCCAGCCTGGAGAGCTTCTGCGTCAGCTGCCACGACGCCGACGGGTCGCTGGCCTACGACGCCAACGGCGACAGCACCGATGGCTACCAGTCCTTCGGCGATGGCCGCGACCCTTCGGACATCGCGACGGGCTGGGCGAGCGCCGCGCACAACGCGGCGACACCCGCGGCGCTCGCGGACGACGCGTGCATGGCCTGCCACGGCGGCCCCGACAGCACGCGCAGCGGCCTGAGCGCCGACCAGAACGCGCACGGCTCCGACCAGGTCTCGCTGCTCTCCGAGCTGGTCAACGGCGCACTCGTGGCCAACGTGGAGGAGGATCTCTGCTACGCCTGCCACGACGGTCTGACCGCCGCGACCGACATCGAGAGCGAGTTCGCCAAGGGGACCAACGGGTCGAGCATCTTCCACCACCCGGTTGTCGATGCCGAGCAGACGGCCGGGCGGGCGGTCGAGTGCGCCGACTGCCACGACCCGCACTATGCGACCGCCGCCGATCCGCTGTTCGGGGCGGGCGGTGTGGACCCGAATGGAAATCCGGTGCCGAGGGGGGTCGCGGTCGACGAGTACGAGGTCTGCTTCGGCTGCCACGCCGACAGCCCCGGAAAGCCTCCGCCCCCGACCTCCCGGCAGTTCCCGGAGGGCAACACCCGCCTGGAGTTCAACGGGTCGCAGACGTCGTTCCACACGGTCGTCGTGGCGGGCACGGTCAACGACCACGTGCCGAGCCTCTACAACGGCTGGACCAAGGACAGCGTGCTGGACTGCAGCAGCTGTCACAACAACGACTCCGGACCGGGTGCCGGGGGCAGCGGGCCGAACGGACCGCACGGCTCGATCTGGCCGAGCATCCTGGAGCGCCAATTCGAGACCTCCGATTCCACCAACTACTCGGAGGCCAGCTACTCCCTCTGCTTCAAGTGCCACGATCCGAATGTGATCCTGGACAAGCAGATAAGCTTCGAGGACCACGACAGGCACGTCGACAACGAGAGCTCATCCTGCAACGTCTGCCACGACCCGCACGGATCCTCGGGCCAGAAGTTCCTGATCAACTTCGACAGCTCGGTCGTGTTCGCCGACCAGAACGGCAGGCTGGAGTTCATCGCTCCGGAGGACTCTGTCGACGGCAAGGGGTACTGCTACCTGGAGTGTCACGGGAAGGATCACAGCCCGAAGGACTACGATCCGAACTACCTCGTGCCCTGACCTCTTCCCCGAGCTAGATCACTTCCGACCGGCGCAGGCGCTCCCGCTCCTCCGCGTCGACCCCCAGCTCGGCGAGCACCTCGTCGGTGTCGGCGCCGAGCGGCCGCGCTCCCTGGCGCACGCGCGTCGGGGTGCGCGAGAACTTGGCGGCCGGGCCGACCAGCGGCGCGCGCGAGCCGTCCTCGAGCTCGGTCGGCTGGAGCATCTCCCGCTCCAGGACGTGCGGGTCGCCGGCGGCCTCGGCGTAGCTCCGCACCGCCGACGCGGGGAGCCCCTCGGCAGTGAGCTGGGCGACCAGCTCCTCGGTCGTCTGCTTCCCGGACCAGGACTCGACCAGCTCGTCCAGCTCGTCGCGCCGCGCGACCCGCGCGGCGGTGGTGGCGTAGTCCGGGTGGTCGGCCAGCTCGGGGCGCTCGAGCAGGGCGGCCAGGCGGGCCCAGTGCGCGTCCCGCAGGACACCCAGCATCACCCAGCCGTCGCGCGTGCGGTACACGCCGGCCGGGGCGGCGACCATGAAGCGGCTGCCCATGCGCTCGAGCTCGAGGCCCATGGCGGCGAGCATCGGATAGCCGTTCGACTGGAACAGCATGCAATCGAGGAGCGACACGTCGACGTGCTGTCCCTCGCCGGTTCGATCGCGGTGCCGCAGGGCTCCCAGCGCCGAGAGCGCCGCGTGCAGGCCCGCCACGTCGTCGCCGATGAAGGTGGGCGCCTTGACCGGGCTGCCGCCGGGCTCGCCGTTCAGCGACAGCCAGCCGCTCGCGGCCTGCGCGATCGGGTCGTAGCCCGCCCGCTCCGAGAGCGACCCGAACTGCCCGTAGCCCGAGATCGACACGTAGACGAGATCCGGCCGGAGCTCGGCGAGCGCCGCGAATCCGAGCCCCCAGCGGTCCAGCGTGCCCGGCCGGAAGTTCTCGACGAACAGGTCAGTGCGGGCGACGAGCCGCCGCAGCAGATCGGCCCCCTCGGGCTGGCGCAGGTCGAGCGTGACGCTGCGCTTGTTGCGGTTGACGGTGGCGTGCATGAACGAGAGCGGCGGGGCGGTCTCGGGGACGAACGGCGGGAGCAGCCGCCCCACCTCGCCCGTGGGAACCTCCACCTTGATCACGTCGGCGCCCATGTCGGCGAGCAGGCAGCCGCACAGCGGCCCCGCCCAGGTGGTGGTCACCTCGACGACCCGCACTCCCTCGAGCGGGCCCGCCAGATCCCGGCGCGCGTTCCGGTAGAACTCCGAGCGCTGCAAGCGGCCCGCGGCCCTACTCGAGCAGCGCCCCGGCGCGGCTCGAGATGCCCACGCCGCGCCGCGCCTGCCGGATCACGTTGCGGTCGAAGCCGTTGGTGCAGTAGCCGAGCGAGATGCCGCTCACGGGATCGGCCCAGCCGATCTGCCCGCCGGCCCCCCCGTGTCCGAACGTGAGCTCCGAGCCCGTGTGCCCGAACCCGCGCACGTTGCGCCCCTCCCCGCCCGCGATCGTGACCCCGAGCCCGCGGTTGGCGGCCTGCCCGAACACCGGATCGCGCAGGTCGCCGGTGCGGACCTCGCGAGCGCTCTCGAGCGTCTCGCGCCTCCAGATCTCGGTGCCGTCGTGCGCGCGGCCGCTGAGCAGCG
>CAZLBF010000083.1:0-17349 GCA_964557495.1 uncultured Myxococcales bacterium
CCCTCGGGCCGCGGCTGAACCGCGTAGCGGATCTCGATGCCCCAGCTCGCGCCGTCGCCGAGCAACGCCTCGAAGCGGGGGGTGTCCTCCGGAGTCGAGATGAGCAGGATCTCGCGGATCCCGGCCAGCATCAGGGTCGAGATCGGGTAGTAGATCATCGGCTTGTCGTAGATCGCCTGGAGCTGCTTGCTCGCCACGAGCGTGATCGGATGCAAGCGGCTGCCGGCTCCCCCCGCGAGAACGATCCCCTTCATACAACGTTGATTACCGAAGCGGCCGCGAAGCCGCCAGCGGGACGGACGGAGCTTGTCGAGCGGGTTGCACTCTGTTTCACTGGGCGCCGTGGACGACAAGCGCATCTACGACGCCTACATCGCCGGACGGCAGAGCGCGGCGCTGGCCGCGGGCGTGCGTATCGGCCTGTTCGACCTGCTCGACTCGGGCCCGCTCTCGCCGGGCGAGGTCGCGGCGCGGCTCGGCCTGGCGCCGCGGGGGGTCCGGCAGCTCACGCGCGCTCTCGTCGCCATGGGACTCCTCGAGCGCGAGGGGGATCGACTCCGGCTCGCCGCCGACTCGAGCGCGTACCTGGTTTCCGGCCGGCCGGGCTGGCTCGGCGGGCTGATCGACCTGGAGGTCGAGAGCTACCTCTCGCCGCAGATGCTGCTCGATGCGCTACAGCGGAACGACGCGTCCGTGTACGGAGAGGAGGATCCCTGGGAGCGCCACGCGCGCGATCCCGAGCGGGCGCGAGCCTTCACGCGTGCGATGCACAGCATCAGCGAACGGCCCGCGGCGGCGCTGGCCGAGGCGCTCGACCTCGAGGCCGTCGAAACACTGGTCGACGTGGGCGGCGGCTCGGGCGCGGTGTCGATCGCGCTCGCGCGCCGCTGGCCGAACCTGCGCTGCGTCGTGTGGGACCTCGAGAACGTCTGCGAGGCGGCCCGCGAGTACGCGGAGCGCGCCGGGCTGTCGACGCGGATCGAGACGCTCGCGGGGGACTTCTTCGTCGACCCCCATCCCGCGGGGGCGCAGGCCGTTCTGTTCTCCCAGATCCTCCACGACTGGTCCCCCGAGCGCTGCCGCGAGCTCCTCGAGCGCGCCTTCGATGCGCTTCCACCCGGAGGTCTCGTGATCGTCCACGAGAAGCTCACCGGGAGCCACGCTCCGCTCGCCAACGCCCTGGTCGACCTGGACATGCTCGTCTGGACCGAGGGCCAGCAGTGGGAAGCGGAGGGGCTGCGCGAGATGCTCGAGTCGGTCGGCTTCGACACCGTGGAGTGTAGGCCGACGATCGGCTACTGGAGCGCGGTCACGGCGCGTCGCCCCGCACCGCGAGGCGGCTGAGAGGCACGTCCTGGCGAGCCGCGCGCCTGACTACAAACCTCCCGCGAGCCACGCCAGCCACGGAACCTGGTGATAGAGCAGGATCAGGCCAAAGGTCGCGAGATAGGCGCTGCGCAGCCCGACGCGCCCGGGCTCGCACTGCGCGATGCCCATAGCGAGCAGCAGCCAGGCGAATCCCGCGACCGGAGCGAACGCGTAGGTCGTGGCGCAGAAGAGCAGCAGCAGCGCGTCGCGGTGGCGATGGAGAGCTAGCCTCGCCGGCGCGAGAAACAGCAGCGCCAGCGCGCACTCGGCCGCGACGGTCCAGCCAGTGGCGATCCGGGTGGCCCAGACGAACGCCGCCGGCTCGACGAGCCCGGGCGGAGCCCCGGGTGCCCCGGCCAGGAAATCGCGGTTCGCTTCGAGGAGATCGGCGCTCATGCCGCCGAACACTGCGGCCGCGTCGCTGAAGCGGTCGTCGGTGATCCAGGTGAAGCGCATGAAGTCGTTGGAGAGGAAGTCGGGCGAGAGGGCGACCTTCCAGAGACCCGCGAACAGGAACACGAGTCCGATCAGCAGGCGGGCGTTCAGTGTCAGGACGCGCGCGGGCTCCGCGGTGCGCAGGGCGATCGCCGCCGCCAGGCACCAGTACGCGAGCAGGTAGGCGTGGTTGTCGGGCAGGGGCCAGTCCTCGATCACCCTCGCCGCAGCGAGCGCGGCCAGTGAGATCCAGAGCGTGGGCCGGCGCACGAGCCGAGGAAGCGCGAGCCCCGCCGCGCAGAGCAGGAGGATCGGCGGTCGAAAGCGCCAGTCACCGACGGGGTGGAGCAGCACGGCGACGAGCGTCAGGCGCAGCGCAAGGTCGAGCGAGTCGAGCCTGGAGAGGGCCGAGCGAACGCGCTCGGGGAGACGGCTAGCCATCTCCGTCCACCTCGACCGTCACCTCGCGTGCGAGCCGGCTCTGCGGAGCGAGCGTGCCCGCCGCGTAGCGGGTGCGCCAGAGCTGCAGGCGAATGCCCCGAATGCCCGGCACGCGCTTGCGCTCGGCGGCGGCGATGCGCGTCGCGAGCTCCCGGAGCCGCGCCGGCGTCGGAAGCGCGCGCACTCCCGCCGCAGACTCCTCGAGCCGCTCGGGAATCGCGACCTCGCGAATCAGCCCGGGCGAGTCCGCGAAGGCGACGAGGTGGCGCTCGCTCCGCGACTCGACGCTGGCGAACATCCCGAAGCCGCCCCCCAGCCACGGGCTGAGGTCTAGCCCGAGCGCCAGGGCGATCTGCGCCAGCGCCACGGCGACGAGCAGGCCGGGGGCCACGAGCCAGGTCGGCCTCAGCCGCTCGGCGTCGGGCCCCGGCCGCACGTCCACCCGCTAGCCCGAGCTGGGCGGAGGGTCCACCACCACGTAGCCGCTGCCCTTCTTCATGTAGAAGACCTTGTCGAACTGGTAGTAGGTGTCGTTCCCCACCTGGAACTCCCGCGTCTCCTTGGGCAGGCTCGATACCTCTGCACCCAGCGGAGGGTCGACCACCACGTACACGTCCTTCCCGTCGCGCTTCACCTTCGTGTAGAAGCTGCCGTCGGCGAGGTAGTAGCTCTCCCCGTCGACGACCACGACGGTGGCGTTGTCGAGCTGATCGAGCTCGGCGCCGGAGGGCGCCGACACCGGCACGTACTGCACCTCGTTCTGGACGTAGACGCGGTCGTAGTAGCTGCCGCCGCAGTAGTAGTAGCTGTGTGTACTCACGACGACGGTGGAGTGCGTGCAGCTGAGCGCCATGAACGCGGCGCCCGAGTAGTAGTGCGCGCGCCAGTTAGCATTGTGCCAGCCCCAGTAGTCGTCGTAGTACTTCTCGTAGTGCTCCTGGCGCTCGTTTCGGACCTTCTTGTACTCCTTCTGCCGGTCCTCGCGCGCATCGTCCGCCCAATCCTGGCGATCCTGCTGGTTGTCCTTGGCGGCGTCCTGGCGCTGGTCCTGGCGATCTCCGGCTCCCTCTCGGCCCTGGTCCGGCCGCTGGTCCACGCGGTCCTTGACTCCCTCTCGGCCACCCTCCGGCCGACCCTGCAGCTTGTCGCGGTCCGGCCGCCGGTCGCTGCTCGCGGGTCGCGGTCGGCCGGTGTCTCCCGGGCGCTTGTAGCCGCCCCGGTCCGCGGGGCGGGCGCGGTCGCTGGGGCGCGGGCTCGCGGTCGGGGGGCGCGAGTAGCTCCCGCCCGAGGCACGTCCCCGCGAGTACGAGCCGCGCGACCCACTGTTACGGATCGAGCCCATGCTGCCGCCGCCGCTGCGCGAGAAGCCGCCGCCGCGGGACATGCTGCGACCACCCCCCCCGCCGCCCCCGCGCCCGCGCGCCTCCGCGATGTCGTCCGCGAAGAGCAGGCCGATCGAAGCGATTGCCAGCGCCGCGACCAGGAGACTCGGCCAGCGCTTCATCGTGCACCCCCGATCCGAGGCTGGGCGGGGC
The DNA here is from genome assembly GCA_964557495.1 of uncultured Myxococcales bacterium. GTDB lineage: Bacteria > Myxococcota_A > UBA9160 > SZUA-336 > SZUA-336 > CAZLBF01. The sequence continues at coordinate 3,780 of CAZLBF010000083.1, forward strand.
GCGCGAGCGTCGAGATGCGATCCGCCCCCTCGGGCGGCGTGAACGTGAAGAGCTCGTCCGGCGTCTCGGGCGAGAAGTTCCAATCGAGAAACACTGCGCCGAACTGAGGGACGCCCGCTAGCTCCTTGTACGTGATCACGACCTTGCGCAGCACCGGTTCGTCCCCCCTCTGGATCCAGATCTGGAAGTCGACGGCCTCGCCGCGGAAGGCGAGGTGATCGCACTCCCAGTCGACGACCCGGCTGAGACCGACCACCGCCCCCTCGACCGCCGCCTCCCCCAGATGGGAGAGATCGCTGTAGAGCAGGTCGGCGAGCGGCATCGGTGCACCCACGTCGAGCTCCAGGAAGTCCAGCAGCTCGTCGAGGGTCGCCGGAGCCGCGAACTGCCCATAGACGTTCTCGCGCTCGTCGTACATCGAGATCTGCGCCCCGTCGTACTGGACGCGGCGCACGCGGCCGTCGTCGCGGCGGAAGGTCGCGGCGGCGCGGTCGGGGCGGCGCACCGTCAGCTCGTCCCAAGTGCCGAACTGGAGCTTCTGCCCGGAGTCCTGCACGACGTCGAAGAGCGCGCGGATGCGGAAGCTGAAGCGCTCCGCCGCCGCCAGCTGGTCCGTCGCGCGCGCGAGCAGCGCGATCGCCTCCGGCTCCACCACGGGCTCGGCGGCCGCCTCCTCGGCGGCCCTCGCGCCGCCGGCGCCGAGCAGCGCGATCGCCAGTGCAGTGATCAGGATGTGACTTCTCATGGGGACTCCTGTGTCCGGCAAGCCGGCCTCGAAGGGTTTCTGATGCGTTCGCCCGCGCCTAGCGGCTCTCATCGCTCGGCTTCACGGCCTCGTGAATCTCGTCCTGGGTGAGTCCGACGTCCGCCAGCACCGCCGCGTTGTCCGCCCCGACCGCGGGGGCGGGGCGGTCGCCGCGCAGCGGCAGGTCGGAGAGCTTGAAGGGCGGGCCGACGGTCTCGAAGCGGCCCGCGGTCGGGTGCTCCACGGTCTTGAAGTAGCCCATGGCGCGAGCCTGCGGGTCGTCGATCGCCTCGGTCGGCTCGAGCACCGGCGCCCAGATCACCTTGTGCTTGGCCAGGATCTCGGACCACTCGTCCAGCGTGCGGGCGAGGAAGACCGCGTCCAGGATCTCGACGAGCGCGCGCGCGTCCCGCAGCCGCCGCCCCGCCTTGGTAAAGCGCTCGTCCTCGAGCAGCTCGTCGCGGCCGATCGCGCGGCACAGGTGCGGCCAGTAGCGCTGGGAGTCGGTCATGACCAGGAACAGCCAGCGCCCGTCCGCCGTCCGGTACTGGTTCCAGAGCGGGTTGCGCGGCTGCCGGCGGTCGTGCTGGAGCGGGTTCTGCCGCGTGACCAGCGCCGGAGCCAGGTCGTTGCCCAGGATGTAGAGGCCGGTCTGCAGCAGCGAGACGTCGACGGCCTGCCCCTTCCCGGTGCGATCGCGCACGCGCAACGCCGAGAGAATTCCGCACGCGAGGCTGAGCGAGGCGGCGTGGTCCCCGACGCCCGGTCGCATGTACACGGGCTCGGCGTCCGGCGCCCGCGTCAGGTGCATCATGCCGGACCGCGCCCAGTAGGCGGCGTAGTCGAAGGCGGGCGTGTTCGCCTCGGCGCCCTCCGAGCCGTAGCCCGTGAGCGCGGCGAAGATCAGCTCCGGCTTGCGCTCCAGCAGGCTCTTCGCGTCGAGGCCGAAGCGCTCTCGTCGCTCGGGCAGCAGGTTCGTCAGCACGACGTCGGCGCGGTCGATCACGCACAGCAGGGCCTCGCGCGCCGCGGGGCGCGCCAGATCCAGCGTGAGCGAGCGCTTGCCGCGGTTGTCCATCTGGAACGCCGGCGACTCGGAGAAGTCGCTCTCGTAGCCGCCGCTGCGGGGAGTCCCGTGGCGATACATCTCGCCGCCGTGAACCTCGACCTTGATGACCTCGGCGCCCAGGTCCGCGAGCAACGCGCCCGCTGCGGGCGCGGCCACGAAGTTCGCCACCTCGACCACCCGAATGCCCTCTAGAACTGCCTGCACCGCTCCTCCTTCGCTCCCCGTGCGCCTCGGTCCCGCCGCCGTCAGCGCTCGAGCTCGGCCGTCGTTCGCGCGACCGACTCGTCGATCGCCGCCTCGAGCGTGGCACCGATCCGCTCGATCTCCTCCGCTCCGATCCCGAACGGTGGGCCGAGCATGACCACGTTCCGACCGTCGCCGATGCCCCCCGGGTAGAAGAAGACCCCGTCGCGCAGGCCCGCCGCGACGATGCGTCCGGTCAGGTTCGAGGCGGCGGGGAAGCGCTCGAGGGTCTCGCGGTTCCGCACCAGCTCGACCGCGATCAGCAGCCCGCGCCCGCGGATCTCGGCGACGTTCGGGTGCGACTCGAGTCCGCGCAGCCGCTTGCGCAGCGCCTCGCCGTTCTCGGCCGCGGCCCGCACCAGATCCTCGCGCTCGAGGATCTCGAGCACGCAGTCGGCCGCGGCGCACGCCGCCGGAAGGGCGCCGAAGGTGTAGAACATCACCTGGTCGTGGGCCGCCGCGAGCGGCTCGACCACCGCGTCGGTCGCGAACACCCCCGAGATGGGTGCGTAGCCGCTGGCGAGTCCCTTGCCGCTCACCAGGATGTCCGGCTTCACGCCGAAGTGCTCGATGCCGAAGCGGCGCCCGGTCCGACCGAAGCCGGTCATCACCTCGTCGATGATCAGCAGCACGCCGTGCGTGCGGCAGATCTCCTGGATCGCCGGCCAGTACTCCGCGGGCGGCACCAGGGCACCCCCGCTGGCTCCGACGATCGGCTCGGCCACGAACGCCGCCACGTTCTCCGGGCCCAGCCGCTCGATCTCCTCGTCGAGCGCTGCCGCGCAGGCGACCTCGCAGTCCGGGTAGCTCTTGGCGAGCGGGCAGCGGAGGCAATTGCACTCGGGGACCTTCCGGAACGCCGGAAACAGCGGCTCGAGCCCCGAGCGCCGCGCGACGTGTCCGCCGAGGCCGAGCGTCGCGAGCGTGGCCCCGTGGTAGGAGCGGTGGCGCGCGATGATCTGCGTGCGCTTCGGGCGACGGGCCGCGACGTGGTGCTGGCGCGCGGTCCGGAGCGCCGCCTCCACCGCCTCGGAGCCACCGCTCGCCAGGTAGACCCGGGTCAGCTCGGGGGGCAGCCACGAGTCGCGGAGCCGCTGCACGAGCCGGTCCCGGTGCGGGGTCGCGAACGTCGGGACCGTGTAGGAGACCTCCCGGAGCGCCTCCGCAACCGCCTCCACCACCTCGGGCCGGCCGTGCCCTACGTTGACGGCGATCGCTCCGCCCGCGGCATCGAGGATCGCGTGGCCCTCGTCCGTGTACAGATAGGAGCCCTCGGCGCGGGCGATCCGAATCGGCTCCCGGCCCCCGGGAACGAACGGCCAGCTGCTCCAGTCCTCGCGCATGGGGACCAGCTTACTTGAGCTTGGCCTCCTTGAAGAGGACGTGCTTCTTGACCACCGGGTCGTACTTCTTGAGCTCGAGCTTGTCGGGCGTCTTCTGGCGGTTCTTCGTGGTCGTGTAGAAGAAGCCGGTCCCCGCCGTGCTCTCGAGCTTGATCTTCTCTCTCGCGCCCTTGCCCTTGGCCATTGGAGCCGCTCTCCTCTTCCGAGGCGTCTCTGGGTACACCACCGGGCCCCCGCGGGCAAGACGGGGCCGCTAAGATGGCGGCCATGGACTTCGCCCTGGATCCCGAGCTGGAGAGCATCCGGAACGAGGCCACCAAGCTGGCCTCCGCCTTCGACGACGACTACTGGTCGGACCACGACGAGCGGAAGGCCTTCCCCTGGGAGTACTACGACGCCTTCGCCGAGCAGGGCTGGATCGGCGTCGTGATCCCGGAGCAGTACGGGGGGGCCGGGCTCGGAGTGCTCCACGCGGGGGTCCTGCTCGGCTCCGTCGCCGCCAGCGGCGGCGCCATGAACGCCGCCTCGACCCTGCACCTCTCGATCTTCGGGATGGGCCCGGTGCTCCACCACGGCTCCGAGGCCATGAAGGAGCGCTACCTGCCGCCCACCGCCCGCGGCGAGCTTCACGTCTCCTTCGGCGTGACCGAGGACGACGCCGGGACCGACACCTCGCGGATCCGGACCTTTGCGCGGGCCGACGGGGACCGCTTCATCGTCAACGGAAAGAAGGTATGGAACACCAAGGCGCAGCAGGCCCAGAAGATCCTGCTCCTGACGCGGACGACGCCCAGAGAGGAGTGTGCGAAGCCGCACCAGGGGATGACGCTCTTCCTGGCCGATCTGGACCCCGCCTACTGCGAGATCCGCGAGATTCCCAAGCTCGGCCGCAACGCCGTGAACTCCAACGAGGTCTTCATCCGCGACCTGCCGGTCTCCCGCGATGACGTGGTGGGGGAGGTCGGCAAGGGCTTCTACCACCTGCTGGACGGGATCAACCCCGAGCGGATCATGATCGCGGCGGAGGCGGTCGGGGTCGGCCGCCGCGCAATCGAGGTGGCGGTCCGCTACGCGCGAGAGCGCATCGTCTTCGACCGCCCGATCGGCCAGAACCAGGCCATCGCCCACCCCCTCGCCGACTCCCACAGCGAGCTGGAGGCCGCCGAGCTGCTCTGGCAGCGCGCGGCGTGGGCCTACGACGGGGGAGACCGCTCGGGCGCCCACGCGAACATCGCCAAGCTGCGCGCCGCAGACGCCTCCTTCCGCGCCTGCGACCGGGCGCTCCAGGTGTTCGGGGGATTCGGCTATGCCCGGGAGCTTCACGTCGAGCGCTACTGGCGCGAGGCCCGGATGCTGCCCATTGCCCCGATTTCACAGGAGATGGCCCGGAACTACGTCGCCGAGCACGTGCTCGGCCTGCCTCGCAGCTACTGACCCCTGCGCCGTCGCCTGGCGAGCCCGGGCATTCTTGACCCCCCCGAGGGGGCCGTGTAGCCTCCGGCCCCTCTCGACGGGCGGCTGGCATCCGAGGAGCGCCCGGCCATCCACGCCCCGCCGGTCATCGCAAGCTAGCTGGAGATGAGAATGTCTCCGCCTCCTTCCAGATCCCTGCTCGTCGCGCGTCGCGCGGCTTCGGTCTTCGGTGCGTTGACCGCGGTCGCCTTCGTGCTGATCGTGTTCGGCGCCTTGGTGCGCGCGAAGGGGGCCGGTCTCGCGTGCCCCGACTGGCCGCTCTGCTTCGGCGCCGCCATTCCCAGCTTCGACTTCAGGATCGCGCTGGAGTGGGGCCACCGCGTCCTGGCCGGCGCCCTGTCCGTGGGGCTCGCCGCGGCGAGCGCATACGTGCTGCGAGAGCCGGGGCTGCGACCCGTGGTCGGTGCGGCGCTCGGCGTGGCCTGGGTTCTCCTCGCGGTGCAGATCGTGCTCGGTGGGCTCACGGTGCTGCTCGGTCTGGCCCCCTGGACCGTGACCGCGCACCTGCTCTGCGGAAGCGCCTTCTGTGCGACGCTGCTCTGGTGCGCCCGCAACCTGGCCGAGCACGGCTCGCAGGCGCCGCCGGCGCCGCTCTCCGCCTGGGCTCGCGCGCTCGGACTGGGGACCGCCGCTCTCGTCGCAGTCCAGGTCGGGCTCGGCGGCTGGGTCTCGAGCCACTTCGCCGGACTCGCCTGCTACGCCTTCCCGACCTGCGACGGGGTCTCGTTCGCGCCGACGTTCAGCGGCCTGGTCGGCATTCACCTGCTGCATCGCATCGGCGCCTGCTTGGTGGGAGCCGCCTTCATCCTGCTCGTCTGGGCGACTCGGGGATCGGATGAGCCGGTCGCCCGCATCGCTCGCAGCGGTCTCCGGCTGGTCGTGCTCCAGCTTGCGGTGGGCATCGCCAACGTGCTGCTGCGCCTGCCGCCCGAGGTGACCGCGCTCCACTCCGCTCTCGCCGCGGCGCTGGTGCTCGCGAGCACGCTCCTGGCGCGAGAGATCCTGCTGCACAGCGCAGAGCGTTCCGCGTCGGCGAGTCCCGCTCGCGCACAGGCCCTGGGGACCTCGTGAACGGCGCCGGCGCGTATCTTCAGCTCACCAAGCCCCGGCTGCTGCCGCTGGTGCTCTTCACCGGTCTCCCGCCTCTGCTCATGGCCGAGGCGGGGACCCTGTCGGCCGGGCTGGCGATCGCGACGCTCGGCGGGACCGCGCTGGTGGCGGGGGCGGCCAACGCGCTCAACAGCTACCTGGAGCGGGATAGCGACGCGCTCATGACGCGCACCGAGTCGCGCCCACTGCCGTCCGGCGCGCTCTCCCCGGGGCGCGCACTCGCCTTCGGGATCTTGCTCGCGCTCGCGGGCACCGGCTCGCTCTGGCACTTCTGCGGGGTACACGCGGCGCTGATCGCGCTCACCGCCATCTTCTTCTACGTCTTCGTCTACACGCTGTGGCTCAAGCCCCGCTCGCGCTGGGCGATTCTCGCGGGGGGAGTCTCGGGCGCGATCACTCCGCTGATCGCCGACGCCGCGGTCAACGGTCACGTGGGCGCGGTGGGCTGGCTGCTGTTCGCGATCGTCTTCACCTGGCAGCCGCCGCACTTCTACGCGATCGCCCTGTACCGCAAGCGGGAGTACGAGCGGGCCGGCTACCAGATGCTGCCGAGCCGCATCGGAGACGAGGCCACCCGGCGCCGCATCGTCGCGTGGGTCGCGGCCGCGGTGATCCCCGCGTCGCTCCTCACCGCGGCGCTCACGCCGGTCGGTGCACTCTACGCGATCGCCGCGCTGGCCTTGGGTGGCTGGTTCCTGGTCGAGGCGCTGGTTCTGCTGCGGCACCGCACGCCGCTCGCGGCGCGGCGCTTCTTCTGGGTGTCGCTCGCCTACCTGGCCAGCTTGTTCCTCGTTATGATCGCCGACCTCGGGCTCGAACGATGGGTGGTTTGATGCGTAGCCTCCTTCCCCTGGCTGGAACCGCGCTCCTGATCCTCGCCTGCGGCGGGGAGCAGGCGCCGTCCTCCCCGACCCCGCCACCCGAGCCGCGCGCGGAGTCGCCGTCGGCCCCGCCCCCGCCCCCGCCGGCCGCCCCGCCCGCGCAGTCGGAGCGGAAGTACGACGTGCCCGAGGGAAACCTGCGCGGGGATCCGGTGCGGGGCGCCGCGGTCTACGGGCAGTTCTGTGCGACCTGCCACGGGGCGGGAGGCAAGGGGGACGGGCCGGCTGGAATGGCCCTGAACCCGAGAGCGGCCGACCACACCGACGCGGTGTACATGGGCTCGCTCTCCGACGCCCACATCTACCAGGTGATCGCCAAGGGGGGCATGTCGGTCGGCAAGTCGCCGCTCATGGCTCCCTGGGGCTCGGTCGCCAGCGACCAGGACATCCGAAACCTGGTCGCCTTCATCCGGCAGCTGTCTGGCACCTGAGCGGGAGCGCACCGAGTGACTCCCCCGGCGGTCCAGCTCCGGGCGCTCGAGAAGCGCTACGGCGAGATCACGGCGCTCGCCGGCGTCGACCTCTCGGTCTCCCAGGGATGCTTCTTCGGATTGCTCGGACCGAACGGGGCGGGGAAGACGACCAGCGTCTCGATCCTGTCCACACTGCTGCGGCCCAGCGCGGGTGAGGCGCGAGTCCTCGGGCACGACGTCGTGCGGGAGCGCCCGGCGGTGCGCCGCGCGATCGGGATCGTGTTCCAGGAGTCGAGCCTGGACACCGAGCTCAGCGGCCGCGAGAACCTCGACCTGCACGCGCGCCTCTACCACCTCGACGATCGCGCGGCGCGTATCGACCGGATGCTCGACCTGGTCGGCATGCGGCGCGACGCCGATCGGCCCGTGCGGCAGCTATCGGGGGGCATGCGACGCCGGCTCGAGATCGCGCGCGGTCTGGCTCACGAGCCGCGCGTGCTGTTTCTCGACGAGCCGAGCCTGGGACTCGACGTGCCGGCGCGACGCGCTCTTTGGGGGCACCTGGAGGTGCTGCGCGAGCGCCGGGACCTGACGCTGATCCTGACGACGCACTCGATGGACGAGGCGGAGCGGCTCTGCGACCAGGTCGCGGTAATGAACGCCGGGGGCATCGCCGCGTCCGGCACGCCCCGCGAGCTCGCCTCCAGCGTCGGCGGGGATTCGATCGAGATCGAGTTCGAAGATCCCGAGCGGGGTGCGAGCCTGCTGCGCTCGCGCCCCGACGTCTCGGCAGTGAGCGTCGACGGTCGCAGCGTCTCGCTCACTGTGGAGAGCGCCGCGACGCGGCTGCCGGAGCTGCTCGACGTGGCGCGAGCGGGCGGCGTCCACGCCGTGCGCATGCGCGAGGCGAATCTCGAGGACGCCTTTCTGCACTACACGGGCCATCGCATCGATCCAGAGGGGAACCTCGATTGAGCCGCTTCTTCGTCGACGTCGGCACGATCGCGCGGCGCGAGCTGCTGCGCTACCGGCGCGAGCGCATGTTCCTGGTGGGACAGATCCTGCTGCCGGTGCTGGCCGTGCTGCTGATCGGCTTCGGCCTCAATCGACCGGTGGGCGAGCTCGGGGGCGGCATCGACTACGCGAGCTTCCTGGCCTCGGGCCTGCTGGTCCTGACCATCTCGTCGGGCGCAATCGGCGGCGGCTACACGCTGATCCAGGACGTTCAGCAGGGGTTCCTGCGCCCGATCCTGGTCGCGCCGGTGAGTCGCGCGAGCATCGTGATCGGCAAGGTGGCGGCGCGCCTGCTGCTCTCCGCGGTCCTGGTCGCGGCGCTGATCGCGGTGCTGGCGCTCTTCACGTCGCTGCGCCTGCCGCGGCCGGACCTCGCGCTCGTGGCGATCGGCGGCGTCACGCTCGGGTTCGTGGCGGCGGGGATCCTGCTGGCGACCTACCTGCGCAACGCGGAGTCGTTCCGGCTGATCGCGGTCTTCGCGACGCTGCCGATCTACTTCCTCTCGGGAATGTTCTTCCCCGTTGAGACCATGCCTTCGGGGATGAGGGCCCTGGCGCTGGCGAACCCGCTGACCTACGGCGTCGACCTGCTGCGCTTCGCGACGACCGGAGCGCGCGCGTTCCCGCTCTGGCTCGACCTCGCCGTCGTCGCGGCGCTGGCTGTATTGCCGACCGCGCTGGCCGTCCGCGCGTTCGAGCGGCGCCTCGCCGGGTAGCTCCGCGTGGGGCTCTGGCTCGAGCTCTTCGCGGTCGTTCTCCCGGTCTACATCTGCGCGGGCCTCGGCTTCGTCTGGGTGCGCAGCGGCCGGTCCTTTCCCACGCGCGAGATCACCGAGCTGATCATGCTCGTCGGCGCGCCGTGCCTGGCGTTTTCCAAGCTGGTCTCGCTCCAGGTCTCGGTCGAGGCGATGGCGCAGATGTTTGGCGCCGTGTTCGCAGCGCTCGGCACGTTCCTCGCGCTGAGCCTGCTCGTGCTCCGGGTCTTCGGGCTCCCGATTCGCCCGTACCTCGGGCCGCTGATGTTCGGCAACGCCGGGAACATGGGCCTGCCGGTCTGCTACCTGGCGTTCGGTGAGGCGGGCCTCGCGCTCGCCGTCTGCTTCTACGCCGCGAACGCGTCGGTCATGTTCAGCGGCGGTGTGGTGATCGCGTCCGGGCGGCTCTCCTGGAGGGAGCTGGCGCGCACGCCGCTGATCCTCGCGGTCGTGCTCGCGATCGCGGTGGTCGCGACCGGCGTCCGCGTCCCCGACTGGCTGCAGAACACGACCGACCTGCTGGGTGACTTCACGATCCCCCTGATGCAGATCGCGCTGGGCGTGTCGCTCGCGGGGCTTCGGCCGCGTGGCCTGGGCCGCTCGCTGGGGCTCGGAGCCTTCCGGATCGTCATGGGCCTCGCCGTCGGGCTCGCGCTGGCCGAGCTCATGTCTCTCGAGGGCCTGGTGCGGAGCGTCGTCATCGTGGAGTGCGCCATGCCGGCCGCCGTCTTCAACTACTTGATCGCGCAGCGCTACGAGCAGCGACCCGAGGAGGTCGCGAGCGTCGTGATGGTCTCGACCCTGCTCGCCTTCGGCACGCTCCCGCTGATCCTGGCGCTCGCCATGTAGCGAGGGAGGCTGGGGCGCGGGGAGCGGGTAGAATGGTGCGGTGCCCGGGCGACCGAACCTGCTTCTCTTCATGCCGGACCAGCAACGGGCCGACTGCGTGGGTGCCTTCGGGAATCGCGTGGTCCAGACGCCGAACCTCGATGCGCTGGCCGCGCGCGGCACGCTGTTCCGCCGCGCCTACAGCCAGCACAGCGTCTGCGGCCCGAGCCGCGTCTCGATGTTCACCGGCTGGTACCCCCACGTTCACGGCCACCGCACGCTCGACTACCTGATCAAGCCCTGGGAGCCGAACCTGCTGCGCATGCTGCGAGAGGCGGGGTACCACGTGGCCTGGGCGGGGCTGCGCGGCGACACCTTTGCACCGGGCGTCACGCAGGCCAGCACCGACCGCTGGGGGTTCGTCGAGCGGCCGAAGGTGATCTACACCCCCTCGCCGTACCCCGAGGACCACCGGTTCGCGCGCGTCTTCTACCACGGCAGGCGGGAGGCGGTGTACGACTTCGACGAGGCCGCCGTGTGCACGGCCGAGACGTGGCTCGGCGAGGGATTGCCCGAGCCGTGGGTGCTGTTCGTCGGGCTCGTCTTCCCGCACCCGCCCTTCGAGGTGGAGGAGCCCTTCTACTCGCTGCACGATCGCGCGCAGGTTCCGGAGCCGGCCCCCGCGCCTCGCGATCCCAAGCCGCGCTTCATGGACGCCATCCGCGAGGCCTACGGAACCGAGCGGCTCACGCCGGACGACTGGGCGGAGATCATCGCCACCTACTACGGGATGGTGTCGCGCGTCGATCACCAGCTCGGCCGCGTGCTCCAGGCCGTGGAGCGGGCGGGCAGCGCGGACCGCACCTGCACCTTCTACTTCACCGATCACGGCGAGTACCTGGGCGACTACGGGCTCATCGAGAAGTGGCCCTCGGGGCTGCACGAGTGCCTGCTCCGGAACCCGCTCATTGTCGCGGGTCCCGGCTCGCGGTCCGGAAACGTGTGCGACGGCCTGGTCGAGATGGTCGACCTGCTGCCGACGCTCGCCGAGCTGGCCGAGGTCGAGGTGCGCCACACGCACTTCGGCAGGAGCCTGGTGCCGCTCCTGGCCGACGGCTCGCTCGCCCATCGCGACGCGGCCTTCTCGGAGGGGGGCTTCTCCCTCGAGGAGGAGCCGCTGCTCGAGAGCGCGCCCTTTCCCTACGACAAGAAGTCGGCGCTGCAGCACACCGACACGCTCACGGCCGGCCGCGCGATCGCGATCCGCACCGAGCGCTGGACCTACGTGCGGCGGCTCTACGAGGAGGACGAGCTCTACGACCATGTGAACGACCCGCGCGAGCTCGTCAACCTGATCGCGGAGCCCGAGCACGAAGCTCGCGTGCGGGAGCTCAGGGATCGCGTGCTCGACTGGCTGCTCGCCAGCGCGGACGTGATCCGCTGGGACGCGGACCCGCGCTTCGAGCCGGAGCTCTGGAAGAGGGGAGGCGGGCGGGGCGATCCGCTCGATGACTGACTCCGGCGCTCGACATCGCTCGCGCTCTGCGTGGTAATGTCGAAGCCACTCCAGGCTGCGAGAGGAGGAGCGACGCATGCTCGCCACGGTGACGATTCTCCTGCTCTGGGTCGCGTTCGCGGCCCTCCACATGGTTCTCGCCAGCGTGCAGCTGCGACCGAAGCTCGTGGAACGGCTCGGCGAGCAGCGCTACCTGATCCTCTACTCGATCGTGTCGATGGTGCTGTTCGTGGCGCTCGTCTGGGTCTACTTCGCGAACAAGCACGCGGGCCTCGAGCTCTGGAGCCTACCCAGGGGCACGCTCCTGGAGCTGATCGTGATCCTCGCGAACGGCGTGGCGTTCGTGCTGCTCGTCTCGGCGTTCGTACAGCCGAGCCCGACGGGCATGGCGCCGTCGCCGGGCGAGGCGCGGGGCGTCCTGCTGATCACGCGCCACCCGCTCTTCATGGGGATCGCGATCTGGTCGCTGGTGCACCTGCTTCCGAACGGGTACGCGTCGGACGTCGCTTTCTTCGGGGGCATGCTCGCCTTCACGCTCGCGGGCGCGTGGCACCAGGACCAGCGCAAGCTCCACTCCGGGCCGGCCGAGTTCGCGGAGTTCCACGCGGCCACGCCGTTCCTGCCGTTCACCGGCAAGCGGACCCTGGAGGGGCTACAGGGGCTGTCGCCCCTCGCCGTCATCCTTGGGGTCGCGCTCGCGGCGGTCCTGCGCATCTTCCACGGGAGCCTGTTCGGCCCCTGAGTCGCGCCCCGAGCGCTGGCCGTCGGCAGGTAGCAAGACGGCCAGACGGGCGCTGGGCCCGCCTGGCCGTCGGGATGTGAGAGCGACAAGGGTGGGGAGGGGAAGGGTCGCTCTCGTAGTCCCTAGCTGAGCTCTGCGGAGCTGTACTCCAGGATGCCGCGCGCGATGATCAGGCGCTGGATCTGTCCCGTGCCCTCGTAGATGTCGGTGATCCGGCAGTCGCGGAACCACTTCTCGACGAGGTAGTCGCGGCTGACCCCGAGGGAGCCGAGCAGCTCGATGCAGCGCTGGGTAACGGTGCGAGCCACCTCGCCCCCCTTGGCCTTGGAGATCGAGGCCTCGAGGTTGTTCGGCTGACCCAGGTCACCCAGCCGCACCGCGTGCAGCACCGTGAGCATCGCGGCGTCGAGGTCGGCCTCGAGCTCGATCAGCTCCTGCTGGACGGCGCTGCGCGCCTGCGGGCCCGCGTCCCAGTCGACCTCGATGCCCTGCTTGGCGAACTCGTCCTTGCAGAAGTCGAGCGCCGCCTGGGCGATGCCGATGCCGAGTGCGGCCGTGCTGGGGCGTGTCATGTTGAAGGTCTTCATGACGCCGCGGAAGCCGCCCGAGCCCTTCTTGGGGATCTCCTCGTTCAGCCCGAGCAGCTGGTCGCGGGGGATGCGGCAGTCCTTGAACACCATCGCCGCGGTGTCGTCGGTGCGGATCCCGAGCTTCTTCTCCTTGTGCGTGGTCTCGAAGCCCTCCGTCCCCTTCATCACGAGGTAGGACTTGATCCCGGCGCGCCCTGCGCTCTTGTCGATGGTCGCCCAGACGACGACACCGTCGCAGCGGCAGCCGGTCGTCACGAAGATCTTCTCTCCGTTCAGGACCCACTCGTCGCCGTCGCGGACCGCCGTCATCTGGATGGCCTTCGAGTCCGAGCCGCAGCCCGGCTCCGTGATCGCCATGGCGAGCGTCTTCGCCTCCCAGCGCTTCTGCTGCTCCGGCGTTCCCGAGGCGCGCAGGGCCGCGTTCCCGAGGCCACCGCCCATCTGGCGAATGCGGACGCTGTAGTCGCCCCAGGTGACGCCCGCCGAGATGAGCATGCTCATGACGCCCATCGAGCAGTCTTCCTCGGTGCGCCCGGCCATCAGCGAGTAGGGGGACGGGTAGTCCTTGGCCTCCGGCAGCTCGTCGGGAGCGAACTCCTCCTCGTGCTCGTCGTAGTGGCGGGCGTACTCGCGGCACACCAGGCCCTGACGCCGCACCTCGTCGAGCACCTTCTGATCGTTCTCGGTCATTGTGAAGTCGATCATGTCATTCCCTCCTACACCGCCGCCGCGCTCTCGAGCACGGTCACCGTCCGAGCGTTGCGGTACCACATCTCGAGCGGGTAATCGCGGATGTAGCCGTGACCTCCGAAGATCTGGAGGCCGTTGTCGGCGATCTTCATCGTCTC
>CAZLBF010000084.1:0-2715 GCA_964557495.1 uncultured Myxococcales bacterium
CCAAGCGCCGGAGATGACGAGGCGGTGACGAGCGAGGGTCTGGTGGTCGACATCGCCGTACTCGCCAACGACCGGGATCCCGATGACGACACGCTCAGCGTCGAGACCGTCACCCCGCCCGTTCACGGCTGGGTGCTCGTCAACGGGGACCACACGCTCCGCTACCAGCCCAACGTGGGCTTCACCGGCGTGGACGGCTTCGCCTACACGGTCAGCGACGGCCACGGTGGAACCGACACGGCCACGGTGAGCGTCCGCGTGAAGGACGTCGCCGACGCCCCGGTGGCCGAAGACCAGGTGCTCGAGACCGACGAAGACACCGCGCTCGCGATCACCCTGGTGGCGAGCGACGCCGACGGCGATCCCCTGAGCTACAGGATCGAGACGCCCCCGGCGCACGGCTCGCTCGGCGGGACGCCCCCCGACCAGACATACACCCCGCATCCGAACTATCATGGGAGCGACAGCTTCGTCTTCTCAGCGGAGGATGGCGGAGGCAGGAGCGACCGGGGGACCATCTCGATCCAGGTCCACCCGCTCAGGGACAAGCCGAGAGCCGGAGACGACGAGGCGGCAACAAGCGAGGGCCTGGTGGTCGACATCGCCGTACTCGCCAACGACAGCGATCCGGACGGCGATGGACTGAGGGTATTGAGAGTCACGAAGGCCGTGAACGGCTGGGTGCTCGTCAACGGCGACGACACGCTGCGCTATCAGCCGAATACCGGGTTCACCGGAATGGACGGCTTTGCGTACACGGTCGGAGACGTCGAGGGCGAGACGGATACGGCTACCGTGACCGTAACGGTGCGACCCGCGCGTTGAGGGAGAGCAGTCTGTGAGTGAGTTCAGCTACATCGACATTTTCGCGACGAAGGGGTTCGAATACCTGCTGGTGATCGGCTTCTTCCTTGTACTCGTCGGGTTCTGGTCCTACCTGAACATGCCGAAGAAGGAGATCCGGAAGGCCCAGGCCGAGCGCGAGGAGATCCGTCGCCTCCTCACCGTTCAGCACGAGCAGATGGACGCCGAGCTCTCGAAGCTACAGGAGCAGCGCGACGAGCTGCAGAACACCCTGCTCGGTCATCTCCGATTCGTGGAGCAGAGAGCCTCGGCCGCCTGGCGGGAGGCGCACCCCGAGGAGAGCGCCCCGCCCGAGCTGGGATCGCTGCTGGATTGGGTCCTCGCCGAGCGGGACACGCTGGCCGAGGACAGGAAGAGGCTCGACTACCTGACGCAGCTGGTGCAGCGGAAGACGTCGCTCTACCGCGCACCGGGACCCGACGGCTCCATCGTCGTGGACGTGGACGGCGAGGGGTTCGGCGAGGGAGTCACGCTGCGGGGAGCCATCGACGCCGCCCGGAACGAGAACGCCGCATAGCGCGGATTCCCGGCCCGATCAGGCCATTCCCGACCGGATCAGGCCCTTCCCTCGATCAGACCGAGACGGGGCTCAGGACTTTGAGGTCTCGGCGGCGGCATCCAGCCGCTCCTTGAGCTCGAGATTCTCCTGTAGAAGCCGCTGGCGCTCCCAGGCGCGCTCGATGATCTGGGTCAGGTCCTCCGGGTCGAGGGGCTTGGTCACGTAGTCGTACGCCCCCTCCTTGATGGCCTGCATCGCCGAGTCCACCGAGGCGTAGGCGGTCATGATGATGACCGTGACCTCAGGGGCGAGCTTCTTGACCTGCTGCTGCAGCTCGAGGCCGTCCATTCCGGGCATCTTCACGTCGGTCAGCAGGATGTCCCAGGAGGACTCCTGCAGCTTCTCGAGGGCCACGCTCGCGTTCTCGGCAATCTCGACGGGATAGCCGTCCTCGGCGAACCACCCCTGGAGCGATTCGCGCACCACCGGCTCGTCGTCGACGACCAGAATTCGAGGCTTGTCGGGCATTCCTAGCTCCTTTCCTTTTCCTTCCCCGCGGCGGCGGCGAACAGCTCGTCCCGCACGTCGGTGTGCTCCGGGAGAGTGATCAGGAAGGTGGTCCTGCCCGGCTTCGACTGCACGTTGATGTTCCCGTGGTGGCTCTTGACGATGCCGTGGACCACCGACAGGCCCAGACCCACGCTCTCCTTGTCCTTCTTCGTGGTGAAGAAGGGATCGAAGAGCCGGCCGAGCACCGCGGACGGAATGCCGACCCCGGAGTCGGTGACCTCGAGTTCCACCCAGCGTTCGCCCGCTTCCGTCGTCTCGCCGAGTCGGGTCGCGACCTCCAGGACGCCGCCCTTGGGCATCGCGTCCATCGCGTTCATGAAGACGGCCAGCAGCGCCTGCTGAATCTGATCCGCGTCGCACGTGATCGCCGGGAGATCGGGGGAGAAGCTCTTCTCGAGCTCGATCTCCTGCAGCTTGAGCTTGTGGTTGATCAAGAACAGCGTTCGCTCCACGATGCTGTTGAGGTCCGCCTCCTCCGTCGCCGAGCCCGACTTGCGCGAGAACTCGAGCAGGTTGCTGACGATGTCGCCGCAGCGCGCCGTCTCGGCCTCGATCGTCTTCAGGTACTTGCGGATGTCGTCGAGGCGTTCGGGCTTGGGCCCTTCGCCACCCATCATCTTGTGCAGCAGCTTGGCGTAGGTCAGCACGCCGCTCAGCGGGTTGTTGATCTCGTGAGCGACGACCGCGGCCAGGGTGCCCAGCGAGGCCATCTTCTCGCGCTGGACCAGGTGCTCCTGGGCCTGCTGGAGCGTTTGCGTCTTCTCGTCCACGCGCTCTTCGAG
>CAZLBF010000085.1:0-4647 GCA_964557495.1 uncultured Myxococcales bacterium
CGGAAGATGGCGTGCTGGCTCCAGCGCGTGTGCCCGCCCGTGAGACGCAGCGGATAGGCACCGCCCGCCGGCAGCGGCTCCTTGTGCACGACCAGCTGCTCGCCGACCTCGAGGAACCACTCGTGGTCGATGTAGAACTGCTGGCGGCCGGTGAGCGTCGGCCAGGGGTTCTTCTGCTTGATGAACCAGCCGAACTGGTTCATCGGCTCGCTGTAGTCGAAGTCGCTCATCACCCCGCTGAGACCCATGCCCATGTAGATGGGGTCGATCTTCTCGATCTTGACCATCCCGTCCTCGACCGCCTTCTGCCACGGCTGCTCGCCCAGGTCGGTGGCTCGCGTGATCGGAGAGTGCGTCATGATGTAGTCGAGCGCAGCCCGCTCACCCTTCTCGCCTTCCACGTACACGCCGTCGGCGGAGAGCTCGTCGTAGAGGTTGGACAGCGTGCGCACGTTACCGCCCTGGTCGGTGAAGCTGTCGATGCCCCGGGCTCGAGCCCGGTCCTGGATCTTGCGGGCGAGCCCGAGCATGATGTCCCACTCGTGCTTCGACTCGAAGAGCGGCTCGACGGCGCGGTCGCCGACGCACACGTAGGGGATGTAGGACATGACGTACTTGATGCCCGGCTTCTCGTAGTAGCCGCACGCGGGAAGGATGTAGTCGGACCACATCCCCGACGTCGACATGCGGAAGTCGGTCGTGACGATGGTGTCGATGCTCTTCCAGAGGCTGTCGCGGATGGTCTTGGCGTTGGGCCAGCGGCGGAGCGGGTTCGGGCCCGAGTAGTAGAGGAACTTCGGTCGCTTCGGCGGCTTCGGGCGGATCGGCTGCCACTCTCGCTCGAAGATGTCCTTCATGTACTCCGAGACCGGGCGGGGCAGCGTCGGATCCGAGTAGGCGTCGCGCCCCGCGATCTCGGCGAACTTCGGGTCGTGGGCATAGAGCCAGGGAATGAGCGGCGTGCTCCGCTTGTCCACCGCCTTGGTCAGCGCGAAGACCTCCTTGGTGATGTCCTGCATCTGCGCCCGGTCGGTGGGCATCGGCTCCGGGGGGGCGGTGGGGAGCCGCGCGGTGAACGAGCCCATGACGAAGCCCGGCATCGGCCACCACGTCGACACCTTGATTCCCGCGCCCGGCTTTCCGCCGGAGTTTCCGGTCAGCGCCATCAGGTAGACCATGCCGCGCTGGAACAGGTCGGAGTGGTAGTGCTTGCAGGCTCCCCACGACGAGAAGATCATCGACGACTTGGCGGCCGCCAGTTCGCGCGCGACCCGCCGGATGTTGGCCTCCGGCACGCCGGTGATCTCCGCGGCACGCGCGGGCGGGTACTCGGCGATGTGAGCGCGCAGCAACTCGAAGACCGGCCGCACGCGAACGCTCGTGCCGTCGGCGAGGCTCACCTCGTGCGCGCCCTCGAGCGCCGGATCCGTGTCGTCGCCCAGCTCGAGGCTCATGACGTCTGAGCCCCAGGTGCCCGCCGCGAGGACCATGCTGTCGGTAATGGCGTTCCAGAGGTAGAACTGATCCTCGGCCCCGCCTTCGACCACGTCGCACTCGCGCAGGAAGCGGCCGTTGTCGTCGCGCACCAGGAACGGCAGGTCCGTCTGCTCCTTCACGTACTCGACGTCGTGGAGGCCCTCCTCGAGAATCGTGTGCACCATGCCGAGCGCCAGCGCGGCGTCGGTGCCGTAGCGGACGTTGAGCCAGTGGTCGGCGTGGACCGTCGACGGGCTGAAGTCCGGGGCGATCGAGACGACCTTGGCGCCGCGATAGCGCGCTTCCCACAGGAAGTGCGCGTCGGGGACTCGCGTGTAGCTCGGGTTGGCGATCCAGATCAGGATGTAGTCGGACCGGAACCAGTCGTCGGCGGTCCCCTCGCTCATGTAGGTGCCCCAGCTCTGGATCAGCCCCACGGGCAGGTCGCCGACCCCCGCCCATGAGTCGATGCTGGTCGTCGACAGGCAGCTTCCGAAGAAGTGCATCTCCATCATCGAGCCGATGCCGTTGTCGATGTTGGTGGTGCCCTGGTCGTAGACCACGCAGTCGGAGCCATCTTCGATGATGACGTCGATCAGCTTCTCCGCGATCTCCTCGTAAGCCTCGTCCCAGCTGAGCCGCTTCCAGCGCCCCGAGCCCCGTTCGCCGACGCGCTTCATCGGGTAGCGGATGCGGGTGGGGTCGTACATCTGGGTGCTGTACGCGCAGCCCCCCGGACAGCCGCGCGGATTGAAGTCGGGGATGTCGGGGAACTCCTGGGGGTAGTTGGCGTTCTGCTCCTCGCGCCAGACGATGCCGTCCTTGACGTAGGCATCGAGCGAGCAGGTCGAGATGCAGTTCGTGCGCAGGTGCGAGACGTGAACCACGTCGTCCCAGGTCCACTCGTCGCGGTAGACGTCTTCCCAGCCGCGGTACTCGTAGGGACGGGACAGCACCTCGTCGATGCGAGCGCCGGGGTCGAGCGTCGAGAGTTTCCCCGGCCGCGCGACAGAAGAGACGGGGGTATCGGACACGACGAGCCTCCCATTCGAGGGCCGAAGCCCAGCTAGGGTCAGAGAGCCGGTCAGAACGCGTGCGAGTCCAGCCTACGCATGCGCGGGGCCGCCGAGTATGACTGCGCTCATAGCGGCGGCGCGGGGCTCGGCCGCCGCCGCAGCGCCCGCACAGATATGACCGCGGTCATGTCGGCGGGTGCGGTGGCCGGATACCGTGAGCAGACCGGGGCAGCGGGGGCTCTGTGGCCATCCTCGCCCTCTGCGGTAGAGCCCTGGCGGGGCCTCGCCCGACGCGGGTCCCACCCGAGACGAGCAGGAGAAGCGTTGGGCAAGCAGGCCAAGCGGGCAGCGGGGTTCCAGCGGCTCCAGATCGAGGACTTCCGCATCACCGAGGAGCCGTTCTACCTCGCCATCGCGGACGAGGTCGAGCTCTTTGAGGCCGCCTATGCGCAGCAGATTCCGGTGCTGCTCAAAGGGCCGACGGGCTGCGGCAAGACCCGCTTCATCGAGTACATGTCGTGGCATCTGCATCGCCACGTCGGCAACCGGGACGAGGAGGGCGTGCCGCTCATCACGGTCGCCTGCCACGAGGATCTCACCGCCTCCGACCTGGTCGGCCGCTACCTGCTCGAGGGCAGCGACACCCGCTGGATCGACGGCCCGATCACTCGCGCCGTCAAGGTGGGCGCCATCTGCTATCTCGACGAGATCGTCGAGGCGCGCAAGGACACGACCGTGCTCATCCACCCGCTGGCCGACTACCGGCGGCTGCTCCCCATCGAGAAGCGCGGCGAGCTGCTCGAGGCGGCCGAGGGCTTCCTGCTGGTCCTCTCCTATAACCCAGGGTACCAGTCGGCCCTGAAGGACCTGAAGCACTCCACCCGCCAGCGCTTCATCGCCATCGAGTTCGACTACCCGTCGCGCGAGCAGGAGGCGCAGATCGTTGCGACCGAGTCGGGCTGCTCGAAGCGGGCTGCGCTGGATCTGGCGAAGCTCGCCGAGAAGGTCCGCAACCTCAAGGACCACGGCCTCGCCGAGGGCGTGTCGACGCGGCTGCTCGTCTACGCCGGGAAGCTGATTGCCGAGGGCATCGCTCCGCTCCGCGCGTGCCGGACCGCGATCGTGTGGGCCCTGACCGACGACCTCGAGATCCAGCTCTCCATCGAGGAGGTCGTCACCTCGATCTTCGAGGAGTGACCCGTGCGCCGGCCCGAGCGGGAGCCATGAGCCGCGCCTCCGAGCTGGCGGCCGACCTGGCCGATCGGGCGCCCGAGGCGGCGGCTGCCTTCCTCGAGGCTGCTCCCGCCGTGCTCGCCCATCTGGATACCGCGGAGCTCGAGGCGTGGGCCGCTCAGGGCCGCCGGCTCTGCCGGGGCAGCTTCAAGTCGGCGAAGCTGGCGGCGCGCTTCTTCCGGCTCGGTCCCGAGCTGCTCGAGTCGCTCTCGCTGCCCGCGCTCGAGCGGCTCGCCGACGCCGTGTTCCGGGTGTCGCAGCGCTCCGACGAGATGGCCTCGCTGCTGCTCGACGACGCGCCGTCGCTGCTCGCGCAGCTGGCGCGCGAGGATCGCGAGCCGCTGCTCGCCCTGGTGCAGGTCCTGTGCGGCACATCCTGGGTAGACGCCCATCGCTGCCTGGAGAGCAGTCCCGCGCTGCTCGGGTCGGTGCAGCCCGAGCAGCGCACGGCGCTGCTCGAGCTGGCCGCGGCCGCGGCGGTCGAGGCGGGTCTCGACGGTTTCTCCCGTTTCGCCGCTGCCTCCGAGGCGCTCGCTACACTCGACCCGCAGCCGCAGGCCGAGGCGGTCGAGTTCGCCCGCAAGCTGGCGCCCCGCAGCGCCCGGGCCGCGATCGAGTCGCTGACGTCGGCACCCGCGGTGCTCCGCAGGCTCCAGCCCGACCAGGCCAGGCGCTGGTCCGAGTTCGGTCTCGCGCTGCTCGGAGGAGGCCGGGCTCCGGAGCGGGCCGAGAGCTACTTCCGGCTCGAGTCGGCACTGGCCGAAGAGATGCTGGCCGAGCTCGCGGGACGGGTCGAGCTGGCGCGGGTCGGCGCCACCCTGCGTCTCTACGCCAAGGCGCTCTCCGGCGAGCCGCTGCTCGTGCAGCCGACGCGCGTGCTGGTCGGCAGGAACATCGGCTGGGCCGAGAGTGCAGCGACGAC
>CAZLBF010000086.1:0-3256 GCA_964557495.1 uncultured Myxococcales bacterium
GCGGCGGCCTGCGCCAGGAGCTCTCGAGAAACCTCGCTCACGACGTCCGCATAGCGCGGCTCGGCCTGCATCGTGCGCGGCTCCCCGCGCATGTGGTTCAGGATCAGCGCCGCGCCGCGCTCCGCACAGACCGCGGCGAGCTCGGGATCCCGGAGGCCCGCAACCGCGTTCACGATCGTCGCGCCGCAGTCGAGCGCCGCCGCGGCCACCGATGCCCGTCGCGTGTCGACCGAGATCGGCACGTCGGTTCGCTTTGCCAGCGCCTCGATCACGGGGAGCACGCGCCTGCGTTCCAGTGCCTCGGAGACCGCCTCGGCTCCGGGCCGCGTCGACTCTCCACCGATGTCGAGCGCGTCGGCGCCCTCGTCGACCAGCCGGAGTGCGCGCTCGACGGCGGGCCCGCACGCCTCATGCCGCCCCCCGTCGTAGAAGGAGTCGGGCGTAGCGTTCACGATGCCGAGGACCGCGACCCGGCTCGCCGTCTCACCGAGCACCCCGCCTCGGGTCTCGGTCTCGCGGTCCGGCCGACGCCTCTGTGACATCGACCTACCCCGCGATCGGCTCGGGGTCGGGGATCCCCTTTCCGCCGATGGGCGTCGGCGCTGCTTCGTCGGCGGCGTCGTCTTCGGCGGGCTTGGTCTTCTTGCGGGTCGGCTCACTCAGCACCAGTGGGGGGAGTGATTCGCCTGCCAGCAGCAGCTGAAGCTCCTCGTCGCCGAGGGTCTCCCGCTCCAGCAGGGCGTGGGCGATGCGCTCCAGGACCTCGCGATGCTCGGAGAGCTTCGCCCTCGCCTGGTCGTAACAGGTATTCAGAGTCGCCGCGATCTCGTCGTCGATCTCGCGCGCCTTCTGCTCAGAGTGCTCCCGGTGCTGCGCGAGGTCGCGGCCGAGGAAGACTGCGCCACTGTCGTCGCGGAAGCTGACCGGGCCGATCTCGGCGCTCATTCCGTAGCTGCAGATCATGTCGCGCGCGATCGCCGTCGCCTTCTTCAGGTCGTCCATCGCGCCGGTCGAGAAGTGGTCGAAGATCAGGTTCTCGGCCGCGCGGCCGCCCATCGCGTAGCGGATCGTGCCGAGCAGGTGGTCCCGGGTCACCGTGTAACGGTCCTCTGCCGGGAGCATCTGCGTGACGCCGAGCGCCATCCCGCGGGGAACGATCGTGACCTTGTGAACCGGGTCGGCGTGCTCGTCGGTGATCGCGACCAGCGCGTGCCCCGCCTCGTGATAGGCGGTGATGCGGCGCTCCTCGTCGGTCATGACCAAGCTGCGTCGCTCGCTTCCGAGCAGTACCTTGTCCTTGGCGAGCTCGAAGTCCTCCATGGTCACGCTCTCGCCGTCGAGCCGCGCCGCCTGGAGCGCCGCCTCGTTCACCAGGTTCTCGAGGTCGGCCCCCGAGAAGCCGGGCGTCGCCCGCGCCAGCACCGAGAGATCGATGTCGGTACTGATCAGGACGCGTCGCGTGTGAACCGCCAGGATCGCCTCGCGCCCGCGGACGTCCGGTCGGTTCACGACCACGTGACGGTCGAAACGGCCGGGCCGGAGCATGGCCGGATCGAGCACGTCGGGCCGGTTCGTCGCGGCGATGAGGATCACGCCTTCGTTCGACTCGAAGCCGTCCATCTCGACGAGAAGCTGATTGAGCGTCTGCTCGCGCTCGTCGTGCCCGCCGCCGAGGCCCGCTCCCCGATGGCGGCCGACCGCGTCGATCTCGTCGATGAAGATGATGCAGGGCGCGTTCTTCTTGCCCTGCATGAACAGGTCGCGCACTCGACTGGCACCGACACCCACGAACATCTCGACGAAGTCGGAGCCGGAGATCGAGAAGAAGGGAACCCCGGCCTCGCCGGCGATCGCGCGCGCGAGGAGCGTCTTGCCGGTCCCCGGGGCGCCGACCAGCAGCACGCCCTTCGGGATGCGTCCACCGAGGCGCGTGAACTTCTTGGGATCGCGCAGGAAGGCGACGATCTCCGCGACCTCTGACTTCGCCTCTTCGACCCCGGCCACGTCCTGGAAGGTCACGCGCGTCTGGTTCTCGTTGAGGAGGCGCGCGCGCGACTTGCCGAAGCTCATGGCCTTGCCGCCACCCGACTGGAGCTGCCGGAACAGCAGGAACCAGAGCCCGATGAAGAGCAGCATCGGGAGCCAGCTGATGAGCACCCCGTTCCAGAAGCCGGTGTCGTCCTGGGGCAGGAAGGTGGTCTCGATCTGCTTCTCGCGCAGCAGCTGGAGCAGGGTCTCGTCCTGGGTCGGGCCGATGGTGAGAAACTCCTCGCCCGAGGCGAGCTGCCCCTCGATCTTTTCGCCCTGGATCCGGACGTTCATGACGTCACCGGTTCGGACCTTGGTCATGAAATCCGAGTAGGTGAGCACGTCGGGCTCCGCCGGCGTGCTCCGGAAGAAGGTGACGATGGCCAGCAGGACCAGCATGGCCATCGCGAGGGTCATCATGTTCTTGTAGAAGGGGTTCAACCGGCCTCCCGAGGACTTGTGCCGACTTGTCGAGTCACTAGCGACAAGGGTGCGATTTCATAAGGGATTCTAGCAATTCAACGGATCGGCGGCGAGACCCGCCCGGAGCCGCCCGGCGCGTCGAGCGCGCTCGGTCCCGATCGGATCCGGCGCGCGCGCGCACATCGGGGCCCGGCTCGGGGCCGAGCCAGAAGCGCGCTCGCGCTCGCAGGAGCACGCGCGCCTGCGGGAGCGAGAGCCGCTTGCCGCCGCGCGCGTCCGCCAGGAAGGAAGCCATGCGCTCCAGGTGAACGCGAGTGACCGCCTCGGCGAGCCCCACTCGCCCGAGCAGGGCCGAGAGCGTGCGGTAGAGCAGCGGTCGGGGAAGCTCCAGAAGCGCCGCGGGGTCCAGCCACAATCCCCCACCCCCCTCCGCGACGGCTCGCGCCGAGGAACGCTCCGCCTCGCGCTCGAGCCATTCCTCCGTCTCCCGCGCCGCACTGGCCAGCTCCGCGAGCTTGCGCACCGCGCCCGGATGAGCGGCCTCCAGCTCGGGGACCACGCGGCTCCGGAGCCGGTTGCGCGGCACCCGAGGCTCGAGGTTGCTGGAATCCTCGCGCCACTCGAGCCCTCGAGAACGGAGGTAGCGCCTCAGGTCTCCGCGGCGAACCTCGAGCAGCGGTCGAACCAGGTGGCCGGTCCCGGAGCGCGGCGCGATCGCCGCCAGGCCGGCCGGGCCGGTACCGCGGATCGCGCGCAGCAGCACCGTCTCCGCCTGATCGTCGAGCGTGTGCGCGGTGGCGACGCA
>CAZLBF010000087.1:0-10966 GCA_964557495.1 uncultured Myxococcales bacterium
CTCGGCGAAGACCGGACCGTGGACGTGCTCGAGCTCGATCGCGCCGAACAGGCCGACCGCCTCCGCGCGCCCCATCTGCGGCAGCCCCGCCTCGGCGCGGCGCAGCGCCTCCACCGCCGAGACGGGCGGCAGCGCGGGCGCGTCGGGCGAGAGGTACGCGTCGAGGGGCTCGGTGATGTGCTCCAGTCGCTCGCGCTGGCTGTCGAGCGAGACACGCGCGGGCCGCGGCTCCAGGGTCGCGCCCGGCTCGAGACCGGCGAGCATGCGGAGCTCGCCCGGAGGCCGCAGCCGCTCCAGGCGCTGCCGCAGCGCCGAGGGCGCCGACGGTGAGCCGACCGAGGCCGTGCCCTCGCAGACGCGGGTCCCGTCCTCGTGCTCCATCCACACCTCGACCTGGGGGTCCGCGTCCCCCTGCTTGGGAAGCCGCGCGAAGCAGCGCACCGGCTCGAGGTGGGTCGTCGCGTGCAGGAAGTAGAGGGAGAGGTTGCCGGTCTCGAGCCAGCGTTCGCCGAGGCTGCGAATCAGCACCGGCGGGAACTGGTCCATGTGGATCGAGCCGGCGATGGTGCCGCCCCGGAAGCCGAGCTGCTGAGCGGTCGCGTCGTCGTGGATGCTGCCCTGGATGCCCTGGCTCGGGTTCCAGGGCCGCCGGATCGGGCCGACTGCGACGCCGTCGTGCTCCAGGATCTCCTGCGAGTCGTTCGCTTCGTGCATGCCCCTAGCCTGCTCCCAGGATCCGGAATCTGCAAGCAGCCCGGAGAGAGCGCGAGTAAGATGGGCCCGTCGCGAGTCGAGGAGGGCGGACCATCTCCAGCAGTGGCGAAGGCAGTGAGGGGCGTGGGGGAGTCGAAGGCGTACACGCCGAGCGGGTCGCGCGCTGGTTCGAGGCGAACGTCGAGGGAGCGAAGCCGCCCTTCGACATCGAGCTGATCGCCGGCGGCCACTCCAACCTCACCTACAAGCTCACCGACTCGGAAGGGCGGGCCTTCGTGCTCCGGCGCCCGCCGCTCGGGCACGTGCTCGAGAGCGCGCACGACATGGGCCGCGAGCACAAGATCGTGTCGGCGCTCGGACCGACCGACGTGCCCGTCGCGCCGGTCTTCGGGCTCTGCACCGACGTCTCGGTGAACGACGCGCCCTTCTACGTGATGGGGTTCGTGGAGGGCGTAGTGCTGCACGGTGCGATCGTCGCCGCGACGCTACCCGAGGAGGATCGCTGGCAGCTCGGGCTCGACACGGTCGACGTCCTGGTGCGGCTCCACCGGCTCGTCCCCGACGAGGTCGGGCTCGGAGACCTGGGGCGCAAGGAGGGCTACGTCGCACGTCAGCTGCGCCGCTGGTCCAAGCAGTGGGCGAACTCCAAGATGCGCGAGGTGCCGGAGATGGAGCAGACGCACCGGCTGCTCGAGGAGCGGATGCCCGAGCAGATCGGCGCGTCGATCGTCCACGGCGACTACCGGCTCGGGAACTTCCTGGTCCGGGACGCGAGGATCGCCGCGGTGCTCGACTGGGAGCTCTGCACCCTGGGCGACCCGCTCGCCGACGTCGGCTACCTGTTGAACAACTGGGCGGCGCCCGGCGAGGACCCGCCGAGCGGAACCGACGTCACGCCGACGGCGGCCGGCGGCTTTCCGGGCCGAGACGAGCTGATCGAGCGCTACGCCGCGGCGACCGGGCGCGACCTCTCCGGCATCGCCTACTACCGCGCCTTCTCCTACTGGAGGAGCGCCGCGATCATCGAGGGCGTCTACGCGCGCTACGTGAAGGGGGCGATGGGAAGCGGCGACGTCGACCTGACCCGCTTCGAGGAGTCGAGCCCCCGGCTCGCGAAGACCGCGCTCGAGCAGATCGAGACGCTGCGCGGCGCCTGACCTGCGGGGGTGCCTGATCGTGCTCGCCGTCGTCGCGCTGAAGCTGCCCGAGCTGCGCCGCTACCGGGTCTGACCGGTCAGCGGCGGGCTCTAGCTGTCGTGGCGCAGGAACCGGTCGTAGGGATCGTGCCAGGATGTCCGGTCGAGCAGGAGGCCGCGCCGTCCCGCGAGCGCCATCGCGCGGTCGACGTCCACCACGTGCGGGCCGTCGCGCAGCACGCGGAGGCGCGCGGCCTGACCTGGAGCGAGCCTGCGTTCGCGGTCGCCGTCGAAGGCGAGCACGCCGGGCCCTTCCAGCGTGACGCATTCGCCGAGCTGCAGCCGTCGCCACGCGGAGATGGGGAAGCTTCGGTAGAGCCCCGGCGCGATCGGTGCGAGAAGCGAGCGCGTCTCCTCTCCATCGAGCGCCAGGTCGACCGCGACCCCCCAGTCGTCGCACGGCCCGGCCGGCTCGAGCAGCCCGCCGATCGGCGAGGTCCCCACCGCGGCGGGCTCGGCGCGCGACAGCACGATGCAGCGGATCTGCGACGGGTCGAAGGGGAGCAGGTTGCCGACGATGTCGTTCACCAGGAGCGCGACGTCGACGAGTGCGAGATCGTCCGCCTCTCCCTCGATCTCGACCCGCACGACCTTGGCCCGGCGGGAGACCTCTTCGAGCTCGAGCTGTCCCGAGGCCACCAGGCCCGCCGCCGCTCCACCTAGCGTCGGCTCGACGCGCTTCGGGAACACGTTGTTGGTTCCGGTGGAGAGCGGGACGAGCGGCGCGTCGTTCCAGGTCCGGGCGACCGCTCGGTTGGTGCCGTCGCCTCCGAGCACCACGAGCGCTCGACAGCCCGCCTCGCGCATCGCCTCCGCTGCCCGCGCGGTATCCACGGCCCGGAGCTTCGCCTCGATCTCGAGCACCTCGATCTCCGCGTCGATCCGCAGGCTCTCGACCGCCCCGGTCGAGATCTGGAACGGCTCCCTCGCCACGAGCACGCGCTCCGCGCCGGCCGCGACCGCTCCGATCACCACCCGAGCCACCTCGTTCCGCTTCTCGGCGGGACCCGAGCTTCCGGCGCGGGCGGCCATCCGGCGCACGTCTCGCCCGGACATGGGGTTGGCAATGATCCCGATCGCTGCACTCATGGAACGTCGGGCGACCCTAACAGGGTATAGTCCGGTGCGGCAATCAGCTGTCGGGGGAGAAGCATGACGGCACCGACGACGACCCGGCCGACGCGCAGGTTGCGGGAGCTGCTCGAGCGACCCGGAATGGTGCTGGCTCCCTTCGTGTATGACGCGCTCCAGGCGAAGCTCGCCGAGGCGGCGGGCTTCAAGGCGGTCTACATGACCGGCTTCGGCAGCGCCGCCGCGCGCGGGTACCCCGACGTCGGACTCCTGACTCTGACCGAGATGGTCGCGAACGCGCACGGCATCGCGCGGGCGGTGTCGATCCCCCTGATCAGCGATGCCGACACCGGCTACGGGAACCCGATCAACGTGATCCGTACCGTGCACGAGTTCGAGGAGGCCGGCGCCGCTGCGATCCACATCGAGGATCAGGTGTGGCCCAAGCGCTGCGGGTTTCTCGAGGGCAAGCAGGTGATCCCGCTCGAGGAGATGCTGCCGAAGGTGCGGGCGGCGTGTGCGGAGCGCCGCGACCCGGACTTCGTGATCATCGCGCGCACCGACGCGCTTCAGCCGAACGGTTGGGACGATGCGGAGCGGCGGGCCCGCGCCTACCGGGACGCGGGCGCCGATCTGGTCTTCGTCGACGGGATCCGCACGCTCGACGACCTCGACCGCTACGCGAAGCGACTGGCCGACCTGCCGCTGCTCTACAACGGCCAGCTGCTGCCGGCGCGTGAGCTCGAGGCGCGCGGCTTCGCGGTGACGATCCACATGGGAGCGTTCGGCGCCACCTACCGGGCCGTGCGCGACGCACTGCGCGAGCTCAGGGAGACGGGCCAGGTGGCGGGAGGCCAGGACCCGCGCCTCTTCGCGGAGATCATCGAGCTGCTGGGCGTCCCGGAGATCCTGGCGCAGGGAAGGAGGTACGAGTAGATGTGGGAAGGACACGACCCCTCGCGAATCGATCTGCGACTGGACTCCCGCGCGGTCACTTTCGAGAACCCGACGGGCGAGCGCGGAGCCGGAGGCTCCGCGGAGCGCGGTCGAAAGGGCCTGCCCGCGCGCGAGCTCCAGCCCGGCGAGACGCTGGTGCTGGCCGACCTCGAGGGCCCGGGCACCATCCGACACGTCTGGATGACGTTTCCACCCCGGCGCCCGGAGGTGATGCGGGGACTCTGGCTCGAGGTCTTCTACGATGACTCGACGGAGCCCAGCGTCTCGGTTCCCTGCCTCGACTTCTTCGGTCTACCGCTCGGCCGGCCGGTCCACTTCGTCTCGGCCCTGGCAGCGGCGCAGGAGGGGCGCGGCTTCAACAGCTACTTCCCCATGCCGTTCCGAAGGCGCATCCGCATCGAGTGCACCAACGGCTCCGTGGAGCCCCAGATGCTGTTCTATCAGCTCGACTACACGCTCGAGAGTGACCTGCCGCAGGAGACGGGCCTGCTCCACGTCAGCTTCCGGCGCGAGAATCCGACGCGGCTGCGGGAGGACTTCACGATCGCGCGGGACCTCCGGGGTCCCGGGCGCTTCCTCGGCTGTAACATCGGCATCCGCACGCTGCCCTGCGAGCACTTCGTCTGGTACGGCGAGGGAGAGGTCAAGATCTACCGCGACGGCGACGCGGAGCTTCCGACGATCTGCGGAACCGGACTCGAGGACTACGTCGGATCGGCCTGGGGCATGGGACCGCACTTCGCACACTGGGCCGGTGCGCCGCTCGAGGTCCGCGACGCCGCGGGTGGACCGGTGCCCGACTTCATCGGCTTCTATCGCTGGCACGTTCCCGATCCGGTGATCTTCGAGCGCGACCTGCGCGTCACGATCCAGCAGATCGGCTACGCCGTGATCCGCAGAGAGGATGCCGACAAGGTCGCGGACTTCGAGAAGACCAACCCGACGGCCGGGACGGGCTGGGTCCAGTCCAACCCCGCGCTCGCCGCGCGCGGCATCGCCGAGCGCGTGGACGACTACTGCGCGACGGCCTACGTCTACTGTCGCGACGCGCAGCCGGTGCCGCGCCTCGACCTCGCAGTCGCGCTCGCCGACATCGAGCGCCGCCCGTTCGAGTCTCCATCCGCCACCGAACGCGTGATGTCCGCCATGCAGTGACCGAAGTCGACGGCCGGCGTCAGCTCCGCTCGAGGCCTCTCGCCCGGATCTTCTCGAGCAGGGTCGTCCGCTTGAGCCCGAGCAGCTGGGCCGCGCGGTTCTTGTTCCAGCCAGTCGCATCGAGCGCCTGGCGGATCAGGTCGGTCTGGAGCTCGTGGACGACTCGGTTCAGATCGATGCCCTCCTCCGGGAGCCGGATGCTGGGCGTGCTCGCGGTACTCGGCTGGATCGCGTCGGGGATGTCGTCTTCGGTGACGAAGCCCTCGCGGCGCAGGATCGCGGCGCGCTCGATGATCGACTCGAGCTCTCGCACGTTCCCCGGCCACGCGTAGCCGGCCAGCCGCTTGAGCGCGGGGTCCGAGATTCCCTTGAGCCCCGGATACTTGTTCCGGTGGGCCGAGAGGAAGTGTTCGGCCAGTAGCGGGATGTCGCCCGCGCGCTCGCGCAGCGCCGGCAGCTGGATCGGGACCACGCTCAGCCGGAAGTACAGATCCGCACGGAACCCTCCCTCGCGCACGAGCGCCGGCAGGTCCCGGTTGGTGGCCGAGACGATCCGGGCATCGAGTGGCTCGGTCAGGTTCGAGCCGACCCGCTCGAACTCGCGCTCCTGCAGCGCACGCAGGAGCTTGCGCTGCAGGTCGGGGGACATGTCGCCGATCTCGTCGAGGAACAGCGTGCCCCGCCGGGCCGCCGCGAAGCGGCCGGCACGATCCCGATCGGCCCCCGTGAACGCTCCCCGAACGTGGCCGAAGAGCTCACTCTCGAGCAGCGGCTCGGGAATGGCGCCACAGTTCACGGCCACGAACGCCTCGCGGGCCCGCGAGCTCTCGGCGTGCAGAGCCCGCGCGATCAGCTCCTTGCCGGTACCGCTCTCCCCCAGCACCAGCACCGTCGCCTCGGTGTCCGCGACGCGGCGCACCAGGTCGAGCGTCTGGCGCAGTGCCGGGCTCTCCCCGACGATATTGTCGAACCCGTAGCGCGCGCGGACCTGCTGCTCGAGCTGCCGGTTCCGGCGCCTCAGCTGGCGGTGCTCGACGCCCTTCTCGACCAGCCCGCCGATCGTCTCGAGGTCGTCGTAGCTCTTGTCGATGAACCAGAACGCGCCCTCGTGAAGCGCCTTGATGCTCTGCTCCGCGGTTCCGTAGCCGGTGATCACGATGCAGACCACGTCCGGGTCGCGGCTGCGGGCCCGGCGGACGAGCTCGATGCCGTCGATCCCGGGCATGCGAAGATCAGTGATCACGACGTCGAAGGGGGCGCGCTCCAGCGCGTCGAGTCCGCTGTCGGCTCGAGTCTCCGCCTCGACCTCGTAGCCCTGCCGCTCGAGGAACCGGGTCAACGCGTCGCGAAAGACCGCGTCGTCATCGACAACGAGGATCGACCCTCGCCTGGCCATGCATACCCCCCGACCCCCATCCTAACAACCGGCGAGGTCACACGCCCGCCGATAGCCGGCCTAGCTAGAGCACGCGCTTTGGCGGGACGCTCACGTCCCAGATCAAACCCAGCTTTGCGAATGCCAGGATCGCGAGGTAGGTCGGATCGTACTGCCACCAGTGGAATCCGAGGCGCGCGCTCGAGCAGAAGAAGTGGTGGTTGTTGTGCCAGCCTTCGCCCGCGGTGAGCAGTGACAGGACCCAGTTGTTGCGCGACGTGTCGGTGGTGGGGTAGACGCGCTTTCCGAACTCGTGCGCGATCGAGTTGATCGCGAAGGTCGTGTGATACAGGATCACCGTGCTGACGAAGAAGCCCCAGATCAGCGCGTGTACGCCTCCCGCGAGAAGCAGCGCGATTGCGAGCAGGGCCGGCGGGAGATACTGCCACCGCTCCAGCCAGCGCAGCTCGGGAAAGCGCGCCATGTCGCGAATCACGTCGAGCGGTGCGTCGGCGTTCCGGTGCGAGAGGATCCAGCCCATGTGGCTCCAGAAGAAGCCGCTGCGGGCGGGCGAGTGCGGGTCGCCGGGCATGTCGGTGTAGCGGTGGTGGTTCCGGTGGTGTCCCGCCCACCACAGGACGCCCTTCTGCGCGCTGGTCATGGCCCAGAACGCGAGCAGGAACTGGAACGGACGAGAGGTCTTGAAGGTGCGGTGCGCAAAGTAGCGGTGATAGGCGAGCGAGATCCCGAAGATCCGCACGTACCACACTCCCAGACACAGGGCGACGTCGCCCCAGCTCGGGAGCACGACCAGCGCTCCCACCAGCGCCACCAGGTGCACGCCGAGGAACGGCAGCGAGTCGATGATCTCCCGGGTCGTGAGCCTCTCTCTCGGGAGCCGCGCGAGCTGCGGCACCTCGAGTGTCGGCTGGGTCGGATGCGAGATCTCGGGGTCGGTTGTTGCGGTGGTCACTCCACGAGTCTCGGCCCGGATACGGGTGGAGCCCAGGGAACCCCTGTCAAACTTGTGTAAAAGGCCCTGCCGCGGCGGGCCCGGGCTCAGCTGACGGCGCTGCCCTCGTCGGCGAGGCGGTAGCCGAAGGAGCGGACGGAGAGCAGGTAGCGCGGCCGCGAGGGATCGGGCTCGATCAGCTTGCGCAGCCGGAGGATGAACGTGTCCACCACCCGCGTGCGGGTCGCGGGGTGCAGGTCCCAGACCTCCTCGAGGATCTCGCCGCGGCTCACAGCGTCGCCGCGGCGCGAGTAGAGCAGCGAGAGCAGTCCCAGCTCCTTCTCGGTCAGCGCCTGGCGTTCGCCCTGCCGCTCGAGCTCGAAGCGCGCGGGGTAGATGGTCACCTCGCCGATGCGCAGTGGCTCCGGGTCCGTCTCGGCGACGCTCGGTGGGGACCGACGCAGCAGCGAGCGGACCCGCGCCAGCAGGACGGGCAGCGAGAAGGGCTTTGTCAGGTAGTCGTCGGCCCCCGCGTCGAGGCCCGCGACGATGTCCCGCTCGGCGCTGCGCGCCGTGAGGAGCAGCACCGGCAGCGTGGGGAGCTCGGGGCGCACCCGCTCGAGCAGCTCGAGACCCGACATGCCGGGCAGCATGACGTCGATCACCGCCAGGTGTGCGGGCGGCCCGTTCGGGTCGAGCAGGCGCTCGAGGGCCGGCTCGGCGCGCTCGAAGTGCTCCACCTCGTAGCCCTCCGCCTCGAGGTTGAAGCAGAGTCCACGCGCGAGGTGGTCCTCGTCTTCAACCAGTAGAACGCGCGTCTCCATCGATCTGTCCCGGGAGCGTGAGTATGAATCGGCTTCCCTTGCCGGGGCCATCGCTCTCTGCGCGCACCGAGCCGTGGTGGGAGCGGGCGATGTTGCGGACGATGTAGAGCCCGAGCCCGAGCCCGCGGCTGGTTCGGTCCGGATCGCCCGGGAGCCGCGCGAAGCGCTGGAAGATCTGACGCAGGGCGGACTGTGGGATCCCCTGCCCCTGGTCCTCGACGACGACCTCGAGCTTGCGCCCCGAGACCATCTGCACGGAGACGTTCACGGTCCCGTCGTCGCCGCTGTAGCGGATCGCGTTCTCGATCAGATTGCGCAGCGCGATGCGAAGCTGCTCCGGATCTCCGCGCACGTGCGTCGCCGCGGGTACTCGCAGGTCGAGCTGTCCCGGGTCGACGCGCCGCGCTGCGCAGGCCTCGGAGCCGGACTGCTCGAGCAGAGCGCGGAGATCGACCTGGCGGCGCCGCCTCGCCGGCTCCTCGCTGGCCGCTGCGGCGAGCACCGTCCCGATCGTGCCCTGTAGCCGGTCGAGATCATCCGCCATGATGTCGAGGAACTCGGTCCGCCTGTCGTCGGCGAGCTCGGGCTTGCGGAGGGTATCCAGGTAGAGGCGCAGCGAGGCGAGCGGCGTGTGCAGCTCGTGGGTCACGGCGTCGATGAAGTTCTGCTGGCGCTGGCCGGTCCGGATCTCCCGCACGAGCCAGACCGTCTGCAGGATCGTCGCGGTGATGATCAGCACGAAGAAGATCGACCCCACGATGACCAGTGCCCAGTGCACCAGGGTGAAGCCCTCGACGAGGGCCCGGAACTCGCGGACGACCAGGATCTGCCAGCCGATCGTGAGCAGGATCGTGATCGCCACCAGAACGGAGGTCAGCGTGATCGGGACGGAGATCGGGCGTCGGCGGGACACGCCGATCAGTGTAAGCCAAGCGGGGCAGGGGGGCGCACCAGGCCGCTCCGAGCTTCCTCCGCTGCGGTGCTAAGCTCCGGCCATGCGTTCTGGATGTCTCGCATGCCTGGTGCTTCCGCTGCTGCTGGCCGCGGCCCCGGCATTCGCCGAGCTCGCGGCCGAAGAGGTCGAGCTCAAGGTTGCGGTCGAGAGCCAGTGCCCCGACATGGCCGGCCTCCTGGAACAGTGGGTCGAACGCAACACGGGATCCTGGAACCTGGCCGGCCTCGAGGCATTCGCGGGGGATCTCCCCAAGCCGTTCGAGGCCCTCGGCTTCCAGGTCGAGATGGTCCGGGGCGTACCCGTCGAGGTGCCCGGCCGCGAGCTGACCCGCACCGGCCCGAGCGTGATCGCACGGCGCCCGTCGGAGCGGAGCGAGCCCCTCCGGCTCCTGCTGGTCGGGCACTACGACACCGTGTACGAGCCCGACTCGCCCTTCCAGCGCTTCGACGCTCCCGGCGATGGGGTGGGAAACGCCTTCGGCCCCGGCGTCGCCGACATGAAGGGGGGGTTGGTGGTGATGCTCTGCGCGCTGCGCGGGCTCGCCGAGACGGGCGACCTGGATCGCGCGAGCTGGACGGTGATCCTCAACGGAGACGAGGAGATCGGCTCGCTCGGCTCGCGCGCACGGATCGAGGCAGAGGCGCGCGAGGCGGACTACGGCCTCGTGTTCGAGGCGTCCTACGGCTGGGCGATGGTCCACACGCGCCGCGGACTCGGACAGTTCCACCTCGAGGTCGAGGGCGTGGCGGCTCACGCCGGGAACGCGCACGCGCGGGGGCGCAGCGCCATTCGCGAGCTGGCCCACAAGATCCTCGAGATCGAAGCGCTCACCGACTATGAGCGCGGCGTCACCCTGAACGTCGGGACGCTGACAGGCGGCAGCAAGCGCAACATCGTTCCGGCTCGGGCGAGCGCCTGGATCGACCTGCGGTACGACGACCCGGAGACCGGCGACTGGGCGCAGTCGCGCCTCGAGGAGATTGCGGCGACGACGTTCGTCGAGGGGACGCGCACGCGCCTCTGGGGCACGCTCCACCGGCCCCCGAAGACCGAGACCGAGGAAGTGACGGCACTGCTCGACCGCTACGACGCGGTCGTGCACGACCTCGGTCTGCCCCCGGCCGAGCGCGTTCACTCCGGCGGCGGCACGGACGGCTCGCTGATGGGCGCAGTCGGCCTGCCCACCCTGGACTCGATGGGTGTCGTCGGCGGAAACGCCCACACCTCCGAGGAGTTCGTCGTCCTCGACCGCGTCTCCGACCGCGCGTTCATCGCCGCGCTCTTTCTCTGGCGGCTGATTCACGAGCCACGAGCCCCCGCCGGCGATTGAGGGTCGCCCCGAGCCGCGCCGGGGGAGCCCCGCTTTACGGCCCTGGGGACCGGGGGTAGATTGACCCCGTCGGTCTCCGGCGGTGATCGCTGGGTCCCCGGCCGGTGGGGCGTACGTGAACCCCGTCAGGTCCGGAAGGAAGCAGCGGCAGCGTGTCGATCCAGGTGGTCGGATCGGCCCAGCGATCTCCGGCGGAGACCGCGTCTTGCCGGGTAACGGCCGGCCGGTCTTCCCGGCCTAACGGCGAGCAGAGCTCGCCTTGCCGGACGGCGCGCTGTTTGCGCGCCTCGCGGCCTGCCGGGCTTCGCTCGGCTAGGCCTCGCTGCGCGCGCCGCTGCCGCGGCGCTTGCAGGGCCTCCCGGGTATCGTCGGACCTCTACGCCCGACGGCATGCGGTCTCCATCGGCCTGCATGGAGCGGTACACTCCCCTCATGAG
>CAZLBF010000088.1:0-4586 GCA_964557495.1 uncultured Myxococcales bacterium
GCGGTACCGAGCGAGACGCGGTCGACGCTGAAGGAGATCCGGATCGGCAGTCCGTTGCTCGAGTGGTTGGTGGAGAGCGAGTCGATGTATGAACCGGCCGGCCCGATGTTCTGCAAGACCGGCCCGGGCGCCAGGATCGAGCCGTCGTCTCCTCCGCCGGTTCCCACGGAAGGCGAGGGGGCCAGGGCGGGTCCGACCAGGCCGAACGGATCTTCGGCCCCGAAGCCGGGAATCGATCCTAGAGCGCTGGCGAGCGGAGCCGCCGGGTTGTCGTCGAGCGTGAACGACGTCGCCAGGGCGACCGACGCTGGGGCCAGAGTGGCGCAGAGCGCGACAGCGAGCGCGAGCCGGGTACAGCGAGTGCCGAGCGAGTCCATGACCGCCTCCTAGAGAGAGGGGACCCACCCGGCACCACGACGCAGAGGTACCGACGGTGGCGATTCCCTCCGTAGCGCAACCCCCTTAAACCACCGTGGGGCCGTCCACGCAACCCCCGTCGGCGGGGGCGCTCCGGAGCGTTCATTCGCGCCCGGGCGGGGCCGATAACGCCGGAGTGGAGAAGCGAGCTCCCCTCCCGATCTGTGCCTACGTCCTCGGCGTGGCCGTGCTGGCGACCGTCGTCTTTGCGCTTCCGGTGCTGTCGCCGGTTCAGGACCTCGGGCGGGACGCGCTGGTGCGGGCCGCGTCGAAGTGGCCGCCAGCGCGCGCTCAGGGCTACCCGGACGTCGCCGTGGTGGCCCTCGACGGGCGCTCGCTCCGCGCCTACGGGGACTGGCCCTGGCCCCGCTCCCGCTACGCCGAGTTGACGCGCCGGCTCGATCGGGCCGGCGCTGCGGCCATCGCCTTCGACATCGACTTCTCGTCACCACGCGACCCCGCCCTGGACGCCGAGTTCGCCGAGGCGCTGCGCGCCTCCGGCCGGGTCGTGCTCGGGTCCCACAGGGAGTTCCAGCACATCGAGGGTGTGGGTGAGGTCGAGCTGGCGAGCTTCCCCATCCCCGAGCTCGAGGAGGCCGCGGCGAGAATTGCGAGCGCCACGGTTCCACTCGATCCCGATGGGGCCGTGCGGCGTACCTTCCACTCCGTCGAGCTCCAGGGAAGCCCGATGCCCTCGATGGCGCGAGCGGCCCTCGAGGTCGCCCTGGGCGAGCCGCCCGAGCCGGCCCACTCCGGCTCGTGTCCGATCGACTTCAGGCGCGTCGAGCCGCCGATCCCGATCCTCTCGTTCGTCGACGTGCTCGAGGATCGGTTCGACCCTCGCGACGTCGCCGGCCGGTCCGTGTTCGTGGGCGCGACCGCCCCCGTGCTGCAGGATCTCTGGGCCACTCCCGTAGGGCCGGCCGTGCCCGGCGTGCTCATCCAGGCGATCGAGCACCGCCAGCACGCGGCGCGCAGGGCGGGCGGGCGCACGCTCGCCGTCGTCGGGCTCCCGGCCCGCTTCGGCGTTGCCGTCGCGATCTCGCTCATCGCGTTCCTGGCCGCCTCCGGGACGCCGCGCCGGCGGGCGCTCCGCTGTCTACTGCTGGCGGGAGGCGTGGCTCCGATCGGGCTCGCGACGCTGATCCTCAGCGGGCTCCTGCTCGACGCGGTCGTGCCCCTCTGCGTGATCGCGCTCCACTACCTGCTGGGTCTGGAGAGCCTGCGGCGACACATCGACCGCCGACTCACCGACAGGGAGCTCTCGCTCTCGGCGATCATCGGCGTGGGACAGCTCTCCAGCGATCCGTTCGGCGCGCGCGGTGCCCGGACCGCACTCGAGCTGCTCGGGAACGTGATCGGCGCGCGCTCGCTGGCGCTGCTGCGGCTCGATCGGGACGGCGGATTCAGCCGACGGCCCATCCGCTGGGCGGAGTCGGGACCGCGGCTCGAGCCGAGCCTGGAGTCGGCCTCCGAGGTGCTCGAGTCCCGCAGCATTCGCGTCTTCGAGGCCGCACCCGATCGAAGCTCTCCGGCGGGTGCCGCCTACCTGTACGCTCCGCTGATCGCCGCGGCGCAGCCCCTGGGCGTGCTCGTCGTCGAGCGGGAAGCGGGGCAGCGCTTCGACCCGGTTCACGTCGGGATGATCGCCACCGTGGGTGTCCAGGTCGCTCTCTCGATCCGGGCAGACGAGCTGATTGCGGATCTCCAGGGGGCGGTCGAGCGCGCGAACGCCGCGAGTCACGCCAAGAGCGCGTTCCTGGCCAACATGAGCCACGAGATTCGCACGCCGATGACGGCGGTGATCGGCTACGCGGACCTGCTGGCCGATCCTGAGACGCCTTGCGAGGCCCGCGACGAGTTCGTCGACCTGATCCGGCGCAACGGAAACCACCTCCTGCAGATCATCAACGACATCCTCGATCTCTCGCGAATCGAGGAGGGGAAGCTCAACGTCTCGGTGGAGCCGGTCTCCCCGGCCGAGGTCGCGCGGGAGGTCGAGCGGCTGCTTCGGGACGGAGCCCGGGCCAAGGGCCTGCGCCTCGAGGCGGAGATCTCCGACGGCCTGCCGGAGAGCATCGAGACCGATCCGCTACGGCTGCGCCAGATCCTCCTGAATCTCGTGGGAAACGGAGTCAAGTTCACCGAGTCGGGATCCGTCCGGCTGCGAGTTGCCCCGGACGACCCGCACGCGTCGCGAGTTCGCTTCAGCGTCGAGGACAGCGGGATCGGGATGGACGAGAAGGCCCGGGCCCGGATCTTCGAGCCCTTCTTCCAGGGGGACACCTCGTCGACGCGCCAGTACGGCGGCACCGGCCTGGGGCTCGCCATTGCACGTCGGCTCGTCGAGTGCCTCGAAGGCGACATCGCCGCGGAGAGCACCCCCGGAGTCGGCACGCGAGTGACCTTCAGGATTCCGGCGCGCTCCGCTGCGGCGTCGGAGGGTCGCGCGCAGGCGGGCGCACCTACCCCGGCCGCGCAGCGGTCCGACCCGGCGAGTGTGCCGAAGGATCTCTCCGGTCGCGTGCTCCTCGCCGAGGACAGCCCGGACAACCAGCGCATCATCGAGCGCCTCCTCTCCCGCTCCGGCCTCGAGGTGGAGATCGCCGAGAACGGTCAGGTGGCCTACGAGAAGGTCTGCGCGGCGATGGGAACCGACACCCCGTTCGATCTCGTGTTCATGGACGTCGACATGCCGGTGCTCGACGGCTACCAGGCCACTGGCCTGCTGCGCGAGGCCGGCTACACCGGTCCGATTGTCGCGCTGACCGCGCACGCGCTTCCAGAGGAGCGCAGTCGCAGCCTCGAGGCGGGCTGCGACGATCACCTCACCAAGCCGGTCGAGCGGAGCGTGCTCATCGAGAACGCGGAGCGCCACCTCGCCGATCGGAAGCGCGGGAAGCGCGCTCCATGATGGGGCGAGTGGACCGCCTCGCGGCGGTTCGCGGCGCGCTCGCGATCCTGCTGGCGGCGCTGCTTCACTCGGCGGCGGCCGCCGCCGAGCCCGTGTCGACCGCGGACCTCTCGCGCCTGCGCCGCGCGGTCGAGGCCCATCCCGACGACCCCGACCTGGCCCGGGCGTGGGCCGGCGCGCTGCGGGAGGCCGGCCAGGGGAGCGAGGCGATCGCGCAGCTCGAGCGAGTCGCGGAGCGGTGGCCCCAGCTGCGGGCCGAGTGCGCGTTCGAGGTCGGTGCGATCGCGTATGGGCTCGGTGACTACGCGCGAGCGCGGCGGGCTCTCGACGAGGCCGTCGAGCTCGAGCCGCTCGACGGTGCGGCCCGCCTGTACCGTGCGCTCACGCTGAAGGCGCTCGGCAGGACGGACGAGGCAGAGCGGGAGCTGGCCTTCGTTGCGGAGACGGCGAGTGCGCTCAGGGCCGAGGCGCTGCTGCTTCGGGCCCTCTCGCGCCTCGAGGTCGGCGACGAGATCGGCGGGCGGCGACTGCTCCACGAGGTCATGCCCGCCGATCCGGGCGGCGAGCTAGCGGAGCGGGCGCAGCGGATGCTCGAGGCGCTCGAGCCTCG
This sequence comes from uncultured Myxococcales bacterium, assembly GCA_964557495.1. Taxonomy (GTDB): domain Bacteria; phylum Myxococcota_A; class UBA9160; order SZUA-336; family SZUA-336; genus CAZLBF01. The sequence goes on from CAZLBF010000088.1 coordinate 3,942, forward strand.
CGAGCAGCGCGTGCCTCGCCTCGCGCTCTCGGCACAGCTCGGTACCGAGTTCGATTCGAACGTGACCCTGGACAGCGGAACCGACCTGACCGGCGTCTCGACGAACCGGAACGACGGGCGAGTCGTCTGGGGCGGAGGCGTCTGGATCTCGGGTCCGAGGCGCGAGTGGGGGGGCGCCGGCTTCGGCTATCGCTACAGCCAGTCGGCCCACGCCGATCTCGATGCCTTCGATCTCCAGACTCACGAGCTGTTCACCAGCTTCGACGTGCGGACACCGCTCGGACTCACGCTGCGGCTCGACGCGCTCGCCGCCGACGTGCATCTGGGTGGCGACCGCTACCTGCGCTCGTGGACGCTGCGCCCGAACTTCCTGCTGCCGATCTCCAGGGCGCTGGGCGTGAGCCGGCTGTACCTGGACGTGACCCGGCGCGCCTACCAGGATTCCCCCGTCGTCTCCTCGCTCGACCGGGATGGCGTAACCTACGCGCTGGGTCTCGAGCAGCACGGCCCGGTCCCCCGCTGGGGCGGGGGTCTCTGGAACCTCGGAGTCTCGATCGCGAGGACCAACACCGAGGCGTCGACCGACCTGCTGGGCTTCGAGGGGGATTACGACAACCGGCGCCTGGCGCTCGCGCTCGGCACGCG
>CAZLBF010000089.1:0-4682 GCA_964557495.1 uncultured Myxococcales bacterium
CGGGGCCGGTCACATCGACGTCGGCTCCTAGCGCTCCGTTCGTTGCGGCTGCAGCTTCGCGAGATACCGGTCCCGGTCGGCCTCGCTCGCGGGCGCATGGCGCACGTCGGCATCCGTGAGGTCGCGCGTCCAGCCGGCGAACTCGAGCAGGATCCCGTCCGGATCGAAGAAGTAGATCGAGCGGACGAAGGTGGAGTCGGTGAGCTCGAGGCTCGCCTGTGCCGGGCTCTCGTCGTGGTTGACGACCTCGGTCACCTCGACGCCCTTGGCCGCGAGCCTCTCCCGGTACTCGTCGAGCTTCTCCGCCGGCACGTCGAACGCCACGTGGTTCATCGAGCCGTGGGCCGACACCAGCGACGCCGCGCCGAACGGTGCACGGGGCGAGGCCACGCCCGGCGCGGCCTCGGGCGCGTCCGGGAACCAGAAGAACGCCAGGCAGTCACCGCCGCCGATGTCGAAGAAGAAGTGCTGCCCCATTCCGCCGGGGAGCTCGATCGTCTTCACGAGCGGCATCCCCAGCACGTTCGAGTAGAAGTCCACCGTGCGCGCCATGTCCTTGCTGACCAGCGCCAGGTGGTTCACTCCCCGAAGCTCGAACTCCTTGTTCCGACCGTTACTCACGAGGTCCCCTCCCCCTTCATGCTTACACCAACGCCGACGAACACGCCTAACCGCCGCACTGGACGATAACACGGCGGGCGGCGTTCACCGCGAGGCGCGGCGGATGAAGTCGGTGACCGCCGCGTTGAACGGCTCCGCGGCCTCGATGTTCACCGCGTGGCCGGCGTCGACGGAGACCACCTCGAGGCGGGGCATCGCCTTCTCGGCGTAGTCGCGGTGAGGCGCGAAGCGCTGCTCGCGCTCGCCGCACACCAGCAGTGCGGGCACGCGGTTCTCCCGGACGCGCGCCCGGACCGGCGAGTCCGGCACCGTGTACAGCCCGCAGCTCAGGATTCCGCGTGGGTCGTGCAGCGCGGAGTCCTCGACCAGCGCCTGCTTCACGTCGGGCGGCATGCGCCGGCTGTGGCGCGGGTGGATCGGCATCGCCTCGATCGCCTCTCGCCCTCGCGCCTCGATCGCCCGCGCCTGGGCCTGCATCGCGGCGCGAATCTGGTCGCCCCAGCCCTCCTCCGCGAGCGCCGAGTTCGAGTTGGTGAAGATCTGCGCCAGTGCGCGCTCGGGGTGATCGAGCGCATAGCGGAGCGTCAGCGCAGCGCCGAGCGACTGGCCACAGACGACCCAGCGCTCGACCCCGAGCGACTCGCGGATGCGTTCGAACGCCGCGACGTAGCCCTCGGGCCGGTACGCATCGGGGTCTTCCGGCGCGCTCGAGCGGCCGTGTCCCAATAGCTCCACGACCACCGGCGTCGAGACCTCAGAGAGCGCGTCGAGGTTGAGCCGCCACTGGGCGCGGCTCGCGAGCATGCCGTGAACCAGGAGCAGGCAGGGCCCGGCGCCATCGTGGACCTCGTAGTGAATGGGCGATCTCTCCTCGAGCTGACGGCTCACTCTACCTCAGCTCCCGGCCAGATTCGAAATGCCCTGCGAGTCGAGTAAGGTGTCGGGAACGGAGAGGAGAGATCTGATGCTCGCGGAGAGCTACCCGTACTACCTGGCCGGTCGAGCGGAGCGGCCGAACACCGACCTCGAGGTGATCGACAAGTACACCGGCGAGGTCGCGACCCGGGTCGCCCTCGCCGACCAGCAGGCGATCCGGCGCGGGATCGACGCCGCCGTGGCGGCAGAGGAGCCGATGCGCAGGCTCGCTCCCTACGAGCGCCAGGCCGTGCTGCAGCACTGCGTCGGGCGCTTCACGGAGCGCTTCGACGAGCTGGCGCTGGCGCTCTGCATCGAGGCGGGCAAGCCGATCCGGGACGCGCGCGGCGAGGTGACGCGCCTGATCGACACCTTCCGCATGGCCGCGGAGGAGTCGGTCCGGATCATGGGCGAGATCATGCCGCTCGACGTCAGTCCGCGCGCTCGCGGCTACTTCGGCCAGTGGAAGCGCGTGCCGATCGGCGCCTGCTCCTTCATCAGCCCCTTCAACTTCCCGCTCAACCTGGCCGCGCACAAGGCCGCACCGGCGATCGCGGCAGGCTGTCCGTTCGTGCTGAAGCCGGCCAGCTTCACGCCGGTGGGTGCGCTGATCATCGGCGAGGTGCTCGCGGAGACGGATCTCCCCGAGGGCGCCTTCTCGATTCTTCCCGTGCGCCGCGAGGGCGCCGCCCTGTTCAGCGAGGACCACCGCCTCAAGCTGCTCTCCTTCACCGGCTCGCCCGCCGCGGGCTGGCCGCTCAAGGCCAAGGCGGGCAAGAAGCAGGTCGTGCTCGAGCTCGGCGGCAACGCCGCGGTCGTCGTCGACGAAGACGCGGACCTGGACGATGCGGTCGAGCGGATCGTCTTCGGCGCCTACTACCAGTCGGGGCAGAGCTGCATCAGCGTGCAGCGCATCCTCGTGCACGCGTCGATCTACGCGGAGTTCCGCGAGAGGTTCGTGAAGCGCGTCGGGGAGCTGGTCTCGGGCAACCCCCGCGACGAGGCCACGTTCATCGGCCCGATGATCTCGGAGGACGAGGCGCGCCGGCTCGACGACTGGATCCAGTCCGCGGTCGCGCGCGGCGCCGCTCTGCTCTGCGGAGGTGGGCGCGAGGGGGCCATGCTCGAGGCCAGCGTGCTCGAGGACGTGCCGCGCGACGAGCCGGTGTCGTGCAACGAGGCCTTCGGCCCGGTCGCGCTGCTCTCGAAGTTCGAGGACTTCGACGCGGCGCTGGCCGAGGTCAACGACAGCAAGTACGGACTGCAGGCCGGGATCTTCACGCGCGACCTCTACAAGGCCCACCGCGCCTGGGACGAGCTTCAGGTGGGCGGAGTCGTGATCGGCGACGTGCCCTCCTGGCGCGTCGACCACATGCCCTACGGCGGCGTGAAGGAGAGCGGCATCGGCCGCGAGGGCATCCGCTTCTCCATCGAGCACCTCACGGAGCTTCGCCTCATGGTGATCCGCACGCCGGGAGCCTAGGCAGGTCGACCCGTGCGCGCGGCCCTGCCCCCGCCGACGATTCCGCAGCAGCTCGACGAGCTGACTCCGGAGTGGGTCACGAGCGCGCTGCGCGCGCGCGGTGTCCTCGAGAACGCGCGAGTCACGGAGCTTCGCAAGGAGATCCTGGGAGAGGGCGAGGGATTCATCGGCCAGATCGTCCGGCTCCACCTGCAGCTCGACCGGCCCGAGCCGGGTGCGCCCGAGACACTGATCGCCAAGCTCCCGATCGGCCTGGCCCAGAACCGCGCGCTCGGCGAGATGCTCGCCGTGTACGAGCGCGAGATTCGCTTCTACGAGGAGCTCGCAGGCGACGTCCCGCTGCGCACGCCCCGCTGCTACTTCAGCGCGATGGACCCGCACCCGCTGGCAGGTCGCGAGGAGCGGGCACTCCGCATCTTCCAGAAGATCCCGACCTGGGTGTTGCGCCTGGTGCTGTCGCTGCTGCTCTGGATCTCGGGCCGGAGCAAGCGCCGCTACGTTCTGCTGCTCGAGGATCTCGCACCGGCGCGCGTCGGCGACCAGATCGCGGGCTGCGCACCGCTGGAGTGCGAGCGGATCCTCCGCGAGCTGGCCGTGGCCCAGGCGCGGCTCTGGAACAGCGCGAGCTTCGAGCCGCTGTTCTGGCTCGCCAGGACGAACCTCGTGCCGCGCGTCTCCCACCTCATGTTCCGGCGCAACCGGCACGTTTTCCTCGAGGAGTTCGGACACCGTCTGCCCGCCTCACTCGATCGCATCTCCGAGTGGCTCGACGCGAACGGCTTCGCGCTCATGGACCATCTCGCCTCGCCGCCGCTCGCGCTCATGCACGGCGACTACCGGCTCGACAACCTGTTCTTCGGAAGCTCGGTCGACGGAGCCGAGCTGGCGATCATCGACTGGCAGGGCGTCGGCTGCGGCCGCCCGGCGCTGGACGTCGGCTATTTCCTCGCGACGAACCTGAGCGCCGACGTCGCCGCCGAGTCGGAGCAGGGTCTGGTCCGGGGCTACCAAGAAGTATTGCTGGCTGAAGGCGTATCGGACTACCCGTTCGAGCAGTGCTGGCGCGATTACCAGCTCTCGAAGCTGTTCCTCCTGTACCGCTTCATGATGGGCATCCACCTGATCGACCTCTCGCACGAGCGGGGCCAGATCCTGCTCGACCGGATCCTGGAGCGACTGAGAGCACTCTGGCCCACCGGCAACCTGGACGCGCTGCTCTAGAGTGGACGCTTCTCAAGTCGCCCCGGGGCGAGTTGGGAGCACGCAATGCGATAGCGGCAGAAGGCGCAGGTCGGCGCTTGAAGTCTCTAGCCGTCCTCTCGCGTGTACACGCCCTCTGCGCCGATCGCGAAGCGCTCGCGCAGGAAGCGCTCCTGTGGCTTCTCCGAGGCGGTCTTGGGGATCTCGTCCACGACCTGCAGGTGGGAGGGGATGAAGTTCGGCTCCAGGCCGCGGCGGCACTGCTCGATGACCGACGCCGGGTCCAGCGTGCGGCCCGGGGCGGCCACCACCGCCGCCACCACGTCGCTCTCTCCCGGTGCGCCCAGCTTGGACGGCACGCCGTAGACGAAGACGTCCGAGACGTCGGGGTGCTCCGCGATCACCTTCTCGACGAAGCCCGTGTTGACGAAGTCGCCGCTGCGGCGGATGCCGCCGCCCTTGC
>CAZLBF010000090.1:0-13359 GCA_964557495.1 uncultured Myxococcales bacterium
TCCTGGCTTGCCTCCTGGACGGGGTTATCGGGCGGACAGGTCCTCGCCGTCGCGCGCGGTCTCCGAGAAGCGCGAGATGCGGCGCGCGGTGCGCCCGGACCGGCGGGCCTTGCCGCTTCCGGAGCTGCTCAGCTTGAGTCGGATCTGGTCGGCCATCGGCGGGTCCTCTAGCGCGAGCGCGACGCTCTGGCCCGGATCGAGTCGGCCCTTCCAGAGCCAGTAGGAGACCCAGTGTCCCGGCTCCTCGCCGAGCTGGCTGTCGGACTCGAGCCGCAGCCGCAGCCACGCGAGACTGGCTCCGCTCCGGTTCGTCACGACGGCGCAGATTGCGCCCCGGTCCGGGATTCCCTCGAAGTGCGTCGTGTACACGCCTCGAAAGCGGTCCAGGTCCACACCTGTGCTCGTGTTTACGCTCACGGCGCAAGCGGCGAGCGCTAGCACCGGCAGTGCCACTCGTAGGAGGGGAGGCATGGGGGGGCTCCTCGCTCCCCTCTTCGTCCGCCGCGCGGCCGCGCTTGAACCGGTCCTCGGGCTAGCCGGCGCCCCGGAGGGCCGCGCGCACGAGCGGCAGGCGGTCGTTCCCGAAGTACATGTCGTCTCCGTCTACGAACAGGGTCGGGGAGCCGAAGCCGCCCCGCTCGATCAGCTCCTCGGTGTTCGCCCTGAGCTTCGCCTTGTAGGGCGGGCTGGCGATCCTCTCGAAGAACTCGTCGCGGTCGAGCCCGTTGCGTTCGACGATCGCGGCCAGGACCTCGTCGCGCGAGATGTCCTGCAGATCGCCCCAGTAGGCTTCGAAGACCGATCGCACGTACGGGCCGACCCGGCCGCGCTCCTCGGCCACGAACACGCCGCGCATCGCCTTGACGCTGTTCACGGGAAACACCGGAGGTTGCCCGATCCGCAGCCCGTAGAACTTCGCCCAGTCGCCGAGATCCTTGACGTAATAGCGAGCCTTGCGCGGGTTCGGTTTCGCGCGCTGCTCGTAGACGTCGGGGTTCACCTGGTTGAACACGCCCCCGACCAGAATCGGTCGCCAGACGAGGCTCCCCCCGGCTTCCCGCGCGAGGTCTTCGATGCGGTGAAACGCGAGATAGGTCCAGGGACTCGAGCAGTCGAAGAAGAATTCCAGTTTCGTCATCCCCGACATTCTCTCACTTCGGAAAAATCCGCGTCCACTGTCTGGGTGCGACGCTCGGCTCGCGACGTCGGAAACCGCAGGGCTTTCTCGTCCGCAGCAGATTGGGTAGACAGACAGTGCGAGGGGCTGAAGTGTCGGGGAGTCTGTGGACGTCACGCATCACGACATCGTTCTAGTCGGCGGCGGCGGCGCCGGTCTACGCGCCGCCATTGCGGCGGCCGAGGTCTGGCCGGAGGCGTCGATCCTGTGCGTCTCCAAGGTCTACCCGATGCGCAGTCACACCGTGTCGGCCGAGGGTGGCTCGGCAGCCGTCGCGCGCGACTACGACAGCTTCGAGCAGCACGCCTACGACACGCTGAAGGGGAGCGACTTCCTCGCGGACCAGGACGTCGTCGAGACGTTCGTCAGCGAGGCTCCCGGCGAGCTGACGCAGCTCGAGCACTGGGGCTGTCCGTGGAGCCGCGAGCCCGACGGACGCGTGGCCGTGCGCGCGTTCGGCGGCATGAGCGTCAAGCGCACCTGGTTCGCGTCGGACAAGACCGGCTTCCACATGCTCCACACGCTGTACCAGACCGCGCTCCGCTACGCGAACATCGACTTCCGGGACGAGTCGTTCGCAACGAAGATCCTGGTCGACGACGACCGCGCCTGCGGCGTCGCCGCCCTCGACATTCGCACCGGCGAGATGCGCGCGCACCTCGGCCGTGCGGTCATTCTGACCACGGGGGGCGGCGGCCGGATCTTTCCGTTCACGACGAACGCGGCGATCAAGACCGGCGACGGAATGGCGCTCGCGTATCGCGCCGGTGCGCCGCTCAAGGACATGGAGTTCGTGCAGTACCACCCGACCGGCCTGCCCGGCACCGGGATCCTCATCACGGAGGCCTCGCGCGGGGAGGGGGGGTACCTGTTCAACGCGGAGGGCGAGCGCTTTCTCGCGACGCGCGACTACGGCGTCGGCGACAAGGCCGAGCTCGGTCCGCGCGACATGCTCTCGCGGGCGATCATGAGGGAGTTCGAAGCGGGAAGGGGATTCAAGGGGCCGTACGGCGAGTACATGCACCTCGACCTCCGGCACCTGGGCGAGGCCGTGATCGACAAGAAGCTCCCGTTCGTGCGCGAGCTGGCCCGCAACTACGTCGGCATCGACCCCGTTCACGAGCCCATCCCGATCCGCCCGGTGGTGCACTACATGATGGGCGGGATCGACACCGACGTGAATGCCGCGACCGAGATTCCGGGCCTCTTCGCTGCGGGAGAGACCGCGTGCGTGTCCATCAACGGCGCGAACCGCCTGGGGTCGAACTCGCTCACCGAGTGTCTCGTGTTCGGGGCGCGCGCCGGGCGATCGGCGGTCGACTTCGCGCGCGGCTCCAGCGAAGGCAGCGAGTCGGCGCTCCTCGAGGAGGCGAGAGCCGAGGCGGGCCGCATCGAGTCGCTGCGCGGCAAGCCGGGGAGCGAGCACATGGCGCAGATCCGGCGTGAGCTCAACACCACGATGGAGCGGGGCTGCGGGGTCTTCCGCGACGAGAGTTCGATGCACGACTCCGTACGGACGGTGGCGGATCTCAAGGGCCGCTACCCGGACCTCGGCCTGGGCGACACCAGTCGCGTGTTCAACACCGAGCTCGTGATGGCGCTCGAGCTCGGGAACATGCTCGACGTCGCGGAGGCCGTCTGCAGCTCCGCTCTCGCGCGTCGAGAGTCGCGCGGCTCTCACACCCGCACCGACTTCGAGACCCGCAACGATGCCGAGTTCCTGAAGCACACGATGATCCGCTTCTCGCCCGCGGGTCCCGCGCTCGACTACAAGCCGGTGACGATCACGCGCTGGCAGCCCGAGGAGCGGAAGTACTGATGAGCGAGGCGCGCGTGGTCAAGTTCGAGGTCCTGCGCTACCGGCCCGGCGAGGACGTCGAGCCGGTCACGCAGACCTACGAGGTGTCGTGTCCCGAGGACTGGAGGGTGCTCGACGCCCTGAACCACATCAAGGACGAGATCGATCCGACCCTGTCGCACCGTTGGTCCTGCCGCATGGGGGTGTGTGGCAGCTGCGGGATGATGGTGAACGGGACGCCCAAGCTCACCTGCAGCGCCTTCGTGCGGGACTACGGCAGCACGATCACGGTCGCACCGCTCGCGAACTTCCCGATCGTGCGCGACCTGGTCGTCGAGCTCGATAGCTTCGTCGAGAAGCTGCGGCGCGTGAAGCCGTGGATCATCCGCAAGCTGGAGAAGGACCTGGAGTACGGCGAGTACCTGCAGTCGCCCGACGAGCTGGAACGCTTCCGGCAGTACAGCATGTGCATCAACTGCACCCTCTGCTACGCGGCCTGCCCCGTACTGGCGCACGACGAGGAGTTCCTGGGCCCGGCCGCGATCGCGCTCGCGCATCGCTACAACCAGGACTCTCGCGACTCGGGGGAGGCGGAACGCTTCGAGGTGCTGGCCGCGGGCGGCGAGGGGGTCTGGTCCTGCACGTACTCGAACGAGTGCTCGGAGGTGTGCCCGAAGCACGTGGACCCCGCTCAGGCGATCCAGCGCTCCAAGCTCCTGTCGGCCCTGCAGTGGACCGGCCTCTGGCCCAGGCGGGACACCCGGTGAGCCCGCCCGCCGAGCCTACGCCCACCGCAGCCGCGCGCGCGCCCGACGGCTTCTGGCTCCAGCACCCGCACTACCGGAGCTACGTCCTGTTCGCGGGCACCGGCCTGATTCTGGCCATCGACGCCCTGATCGTGCTGCGGGGCATCCGGGCGTTGTCCGAGGGGACCGCCGCCTGGGCCGCCTACCTCGCTGCCCTGGGCTCGCCCATCGGGGTCGCAGCCTGCTGGGCGCTCTTCCTGGGGACGCTCTTCTTCTCGATCCGCTGGCTCCGGGTCGGGGCCAAGATCCCGCCCGTGCCGGTCCCGCTCCTGTTCAGCCTGCCGCGGTCGGTCTTCCTGGTCGGCCACTACGCCACGCTGGGGGCGCTGTCAGTGCTGCTCCTCCTGATTCTCGCCGGGGTGATCCTGTGAGGCTGCTGCACAAGCTCGAGCCGGTTTTCTGGATGCTCTTCGGAGCCGGGGGGTTCGCGGCTGCCCTGATTCTGCCGGCTCTGATGTTCGGTCTGACGATCGCGGCTCCCGCGGGCTGGCTTTCCGACTACGCGACCTCGTATCACCGGGTCCGCGGCCTCGCGGCAAATCCGCTCGGGCAGGTGATCCTGGCGGCCGTGATCTCGCTCGTCCTGTGGCACGCTGCACATCACCTGCGCCACCTCTGCCTGGACCTGGGTCTGCGGCGCGTCCACGCCCCGCTCGCCTACCTGCTCTACGGCCTGGCCCTGCTCGGAACCGTCGCGAGCATCCGCGCGGTCGCGAGCCTCTAGCCTCCAGGGGCCGAGGCGCCGATACGCTCCTGGGGGCCGCTTGACGCCCCCGGGCTACGGGCGTATCTTCCGAGTTGAAATTGATAGCCATTATCATCTTATGACGGATCGAAACGGCTGCATCTCCCTCTCCGAGCTCCCGGTCGGGAGCCAGGCCCGCCTGTGCGACCACGAGCGGTCCGAGGCGCTCTCCGAGCGCCTCCAGGATCTGGGGCTGGTGCCGGGGACCGACGTCAAGGTGATCCGCCGCGCTCCCCTCGGCGATCCGCTCGAGGTCGAGCTTCGCGGCTACCGCCTGTGCCTCCGCCGCAGCGAGGCGGACGCCGTCTGCGCGACCGCCAACGGCCATTCCACGAACGGCCATTCCACCAACGGCCATTCGAGATGACGGTCGCCGCGGCCGCGCCCCCGGCGCCGCTTCGAGTGGCGCTGGTCGGCTCTCCTAACTCCGGGAAGACCACCCTCTTCAATGCCCTCACGGGCGCTCGCGCAAAGACCGCCAACTTCCCCGGTGTGACCGTGGAGCGGCGCGAGGGGAGGCTGACGGGGACCCCGCGCCGGGTCGCCGTCCTCGACCTGCCCGGAACCTACAGCATGCGCGCAGAGACTCCCGACGAGAAGGTCGTAGACGACGTGCTGAACGGCCAGCTCGCGGGCGAGGAGCTTCCCGACGCACTGCTTCTCGTCGTGGACGGGACCACGCTCCGGCGCAGCCTGGGGCTGGTCACCCAGGTTCTGCAGCGGCGCATTCCGACCGTCCTCGTCGTGACGATGATCGACGAAGTTCGCGCGCGCAGCGGCGAGCTCGATCTCGACCTGCTCGGGCGGATCCTGGGCATCCCGGTGCTCGGGGTCGTCGGTCACCGGGGCATCGGCCTGGAAGAGCTGAGTCGCGCCCTCGAGCGACCGGAGGGCTGGTCGCGGCCGTCGATCCTGCCCCCCTCGGACGACCCCGACGATCGCTTTGCGTGGGTCGATGCCGTGGCGGACCGGATCGGTGTAACGAACGCGACGCGCGACCGTCGGACCGACCGGTTCGATCGCGTGCTGCTCCACCCGGTCTGGGGGATCGCCATCTTCGCCCTGACCATGGTGTTCCTGTTCCAGAGCATCTTCACCTGGGCCGTGCCCGCGATGGACGCGATCGAGATGGGCTTTGGTGCGCTCGCGCGCGGCTCGCGCGCGACGCTGCCGCCGGGGATCCTGACCGACCTCTGGACCGACGGGATCGTAGCGGGCGTCGGCTCCGTGCTGATCTTCATTCCGCAGATCGCGATCCTGTTCACGCTCATCCACTTCCTCGAGGACGTGGGGTACATGGCGCGCGCGGCGTTCGTGGTCGACCGCATCATGGGCTGGGTAGGCCTGCAGGGCCGCTGCTTCGTGTCGCTCCTCTCCTCCTACGCGTGCGCGATTCCCGGGATCATGGCCACGCGCACGATTCCCTCGACGCGCGACCGCGTCGCGACCATCCTGGTCGCACCGTTCATGACCTGCTCGGCGCGTCTGCCCGTCTACACGCTGCTGATCGCGGCGTTCATTCCGGCCCAGTCCCTGTTCGGCCCGGTCGGGCTCCAGGGGCTCGTGATGCTCGGGCTGTACGTGCTGGGCGCGCTCACGGCCTTCGGCTCCGCCTGGCTGTTGAACTCGACACTGCTGCGCGGAACTCCCTCGAGCTTCCACATGGAGCTGCCGCCCTATCGCCTTCCGACCCTGAAGCTGCTCGCGGCGCAGGTCTGGGGGAGCGTGTCGGCCTTCCTGCGGCGCGCGGGAACCATCATCCTGGCCGCGTCACTGATTCTCTGGGTCCTGCTCGCGTTTCCGCGCACGCCGGTCGATCCGGGCCTCGATCCGGCGGCCCAGGCCCAGGCTCAGCTGGAGGGGAGCGCGGCGGCGCGCGTCGGTCGCGCGATCGAGCCGGCCATCGAGCCGCTCGGCTTCGACTGGAGAATCGGCGTCGGACTCGTCGCAGCCCTCGCCGCGCGCGAGGTGATCGTGACGACGCTCGCGCAGATCTATGCGGTCGCGGACCCCGACGACTTCGACGGGCTGCGGGCCGAGCTGTTGTCGGACCCCGCATTCGGTGTCGCGACCGCGCTCTCGCTGCTCGTCTTCTTCGTATTCGCGCTGCAGTGCACGTCGACCATCGTAGTGATGGCGCGTGAGACGGGCAGCTGGCGCTGGCCCGCGTTCGCCTTCGCCTACATGCTCGCACTTGCCTACACGGCGAGCTTCGTGACGTTCCAGACCGCCCGCTGGATCCTGTAGTGCGCTTCGAGCACCGGGGGGTGATCGAGGGTTTCTACGGCACGCCCTGGTCGCACGGCGATCGGCTCTGGATGATCGAGTGCCTCGGTCGCTGGGGCATGAACCGCTACGTGTACGCACCCAAGAACGATCCACTGAACCGGGACCGCTGGCGCGAGCCGTACCCCGTCGAGACGCTCCGACAGTTCGCCGAGCTCGTCGCGCGCGGGGATGGCTGCGGTGTCGGGGTCGGGTTCGCGATCTCGCCCGGCCTCTCGATCTGCTACGCCTCGCGGGAGGATCGCAGCGCGCTGGTCGAGAAGCTGAACGCCTTCACGAACCTGGGAGCACGCTTCATCGCGCTCGCGCTCGACGACGTGCCGTTCGAGCTCGCACACGCGGAGGACGTGCGCGAGTTCGGTTCCCTCGCCGCGGCACACGTCGAGCTCGCACACGAGGTGCGCCGACACCTCGCGCCGAAGGTCGCACTCTGGCTGGTGCCGACCGACTATCTCGGCGTCGAGCCGAGTGACTACCTCGAGACGCTCGGAGCGTCGCTCGACCCCGAGATCGAAGTGGGCTGGACCGGTCGCACCGTCGTCAGCCCCTCGATCGAGGCGGCGGAGGCGCGCCAGCGCTCCGGCACGCTGCGCCGCCGACTTCTCGTCTGGGACAACGTCCCGGTCTCCGATGGGCCGATGCGTCCGCTGCTCCATCTCGGTCCGTACGCGGGGCGCGCGAAGCCGCTGGCCGAGTCGCTCTCGGGGGTGCTCCTCAACCCGATGGAGCACGCCCACGCCTCGGCGGTCGCGATCCGGACGGCGTCCGCCTACCTGGCCGATCCAGAGAGCTACGATCCCGAGTCGGCCTGGCGCGAGGCGCTGGCCGAGGTCGGGGAGGGGGCGCCCGAGGCCTTCGCGCTCTTCGCGGAGGCGCACCGCTTCTCGCCGCAGTGGCTTCACGATCGAGACCGCGAGCTCGATGCGGGCCTCGATGCGCTTCGGACCGGACTCCGCGACGGCACGGCCGTCGCCTCCGAGCTCGAGGCGCTGCAGGCCGCGCTCGATGTCCGCCTGCAGGCGAGCGAGACACTCCGCGAGCAGCTCGCCGATCGGCGCCTCGCCGAGGAGCTAGCGCCCTGGCTCGGCTCCCACCGCAGCGAGACGCTCCGCATGCAGGTGGCGCTCCGTGCGCTCGCGAAGCTCGTCGACGCCGACGCATCTCGGATGTCGCGCACCTTTGCGGTGTTCGGCATGGAGACGACCCTGACTGCCGAGCCGGAGCCCCGCTGCGTCAGCTACGGGCCCCGCCGGATTTTCTACCCGCAGCTCGCGTCGCTGCGCGAGGGGGAGATGGGCTTCGGCGAGGATCCCTGCCTGATCCGCGACCGGAGCCTCGCCGAGGACTTCGTCCGGCTCGTCGAGGAGCTCGCTCTCGAGCGCCTCTAGACGGAGCGAATCGGTGGGTGGCGCTTGACGCGGAGCGGCTCTTTAGGGCTGATGCGGAGGCGGTCCTCGCGGCAGCGCTTGAAGCGCTTCAGCATCGGGATCAGGATTCGCGCCAGGATCTTCACGTCGTCGAGCGCGTCGTGGCGCCGCAGTCCGTTGGTGTTGACCTCGAACTTCTGGACCAGCGCACTCGTGCTCCAGCGATTCTCGGGCTCGCCCAGCAGGGCGGTGGCCATCACGACGCTGTCGAGAATCGGAGGGAGCGAGAGCGACATCCGGTGTCGCTCGAACTCCGTCTCGAGGAGGGGCACGTCGAACTCGAACACGCTCTGGCCGATCCAGAGATCCGAGTGATTCGAGGCCTCCACGCAGTCCTGCCAGACCTTCGGGAGCGACGGCGCGTCCACCAGCATGGCGGGCGTGATGCCGGTGAGATCCTGCACCTCCTGCGAGATCTCGGCGTCGGGGCCCGGATTCACGAACGCCGTGAACGCCTGCTCTTCGAGGATGCGTCCCCCCTCGATCGGGATTCCCGCAACCTGCGTGATGCGTTCGCGCGTGGTGTCCAGGCCGCTCGCCTCGAGATCGAAGATCCAGAGACGCAGCCGGGACAGATCCTCGATGTCGAGGTCCACGACCTCGTACAGTTGGTCCGAGACGGGTCGGATCGCGGTCTGAGGTGGCTTCATAGGGACGCGCTCCGCTCGCGGAAGGCGGCGACCAGCGGCGCCGGCCCCGCTGCCATCACCGGATCGAGGAGGACCTCGCGCTGGTTGTAGGTCCGCGTCCCCTCGCCGAGCGTCACGAACGTCCCGCCCGCCTCGCGGACCAGCAGATCGCCGCCGCACACGTCCCACTCGCTCTTGGGTGCCGCGGAGATCCAGAGGTCGGCGCGTCCCGCCGCCACGAAGGCCAGCTTGAGCGCGACCGAGCCGATCGGGGAGATCTCGCGGAACCAGCCGTCGTAGCGCTCGAGCTGGCCGCGCTTCATCTCGGTGCGGCTCGAGAGCACGACGCAATCCTCGAGCCGCGCTGCGGGCGAGATGCGGACGTGCTGCGTTCCCAGGTGCGCCCCGCCTCCCTGCGTCCCCCAGAAGCACTCGCGGGAGAGCGGCTGATAGACGACCCCGACCACCGGATCGCCGCGCTGCGCGAGCGCGATCGAGACGGCGAACTGCGGTACGCCCTCGATGAACTCCTTGGTCCCGTCCAAGGGGTCGATGATCCAGACACGTTCGGCGCTGAGGCGGTCGGCGGAGTCCGCCGTCTCCTCGGACAGGATCGCGTCGCTCGGAAAGGCGGCCTGAATCCGGTCGCAGATGATCCGGTTCGCGTCGAGGTCCGCCTTTGTGACCGGGCTGTCCTCGGCCTTGTCCCAGCTCTCCCGGTCGCTCGTCGCGTAGCGCGCGATCACGTCGCCGGCGGCCTCAGCCGCCTCGCGGGCTACATTCACTTCTCGATCGAAGTCCAAGAGTCTCCCTTTCCAAGCGGGGGGTCGCTCGTCTCTGCGGACGGCCGAACCGAAACCCGGGCTCCTACGCCTACTCCGATCCGGAGCCGCCGACCTTGCGCCGGCGTCGGCGGCGCCTCAGCTTCGGCTCGCAGACGTCGCACCGGCCACACGGGCGCGCCTCTCCGTCCTCGAAGTAGCGTCGGATCAAGACGACCCTGCACTCGTCCGACTGGGTCGCGTACTCGATCATCCCCTCCAGGCGCCGGCGATCCTGCGTTCGGCGTTCCTCGTTCTTCTTCGAGAGGATCTGGACCGCGTCGACGCCAGGGTCACCCACGAGTCGGAACGCGCCCTCTTCCTCGACGACGATCGCGGCGTCGCGGAGACCCTCGAGCACCGCCTTGGTGCGGGTGATCCCGACCTCCGTCGACATCGCCAGCACGGCCGGCTCCACCGCCTTCCCGTCGTTCGTCCACGCGGCCAAGCCGTCGACCACCTTCTTGACCTGGGATCGCGTCGCGGGTCCCTCCGAAAGGAAGTGCCTCTGAACCGCCAGGTCGTCCGGGAGCCAGAGCAGGATGCAGCGCGCGGGCAGACCGTCTCGGCCGGCGCGACCGGCCTCCTGGACGTACGCCTCGAGTGCACCCGGCACCGAGTAGTGGACTACGTAGCGGATGTCGGACTTGTCTACGCCGAGGCCGAACGCGCTCGTCGCGATCATGACGATCCGCTTGCCCGACGACATGAAGCGCTGGTGCGCGTGATCTCGCTCCGCCTTCGTCAGGCGACCGTGGTAGATCTCGGCCGGGATGCGAGCGAGCTTGCAGAGTGCGCCCAGCTCTTCGACGTCCTTGACCGTCGAGCAGTAGACGATGCCCGGCCGGCGCAGCCGTCGCAGCAGCTGGATCAGCTCGCGCCGCTTCGCGTCCTCGGAGTCGCAGATCTCGACTTCGAAGCGCAGGTTCGGACGCGCGACGGGTCGGACCACGATGAGGGGCTCGCTCATGCCGAGGCGCTTCACGACCTCGTCGCGCACGAGTGGGGCCGCCGTCGCGGTGAGCGCGAGAATCGTCGGTCGCCCGAGGTCCTCCGCGAGCGCGCCGAGTGCCAGATAGGAGGGCCGGAAGTCGTGACCCCACTCCGAGACGCAGTGCGCCTCGTCGACGACGAGCATCGACACCGGGTTTTCGCCGAGGCGCTTGCGGAAGCCTGGGCCGGTGGCCCCCTCGGGCGTGATCAGGAGGACCTTCTGGTCTCCCTCCTCGATGAGCGAGAGCACCTCCTCGCGCTCCGTTCCGGTGAGTGAGCTGTCGAGCCGCAGCGATTCCATCCCCATCTCGCGCAGCTTCTCGAACTGATCGCGGATCAGCGCGATCAGGGGGGAGACGACGACCGTCAGCCCCTCGAGCAGCAGACTCGGAAGCTGGTAGGTGAGCGACTTGCCGCCACCCGTCGGCAGCACCGCGAGGGTATCGCGGCCCTCGAGCACCGAGCGGATGATCTGCTCCTGTCCCGGGCGGAAGTGGCGCAGCCCGAACTCGCGCCGCAGGAGCTCGAGCATCTGCTGTCGGCGCTGATCCGGTACGCCCCCGCGGCGCCGGCGCCGGCGCGGGCGCCGCCGCTTCGCCTCCGGACTGGCTCCGTTCGCCGCCTCGGTCTCGGGCGGGGCGGCCTCCGACGCCTCCGCGGCGTCGCCGGGGCAAGCCTCGGGGCTTTCCGCCTCTGCTGCCCGGGGGCGTCTAGAGCGCCGCCTGCGACGGCGGCGTGGCCGGGATTCCTCCGGCTCGTCGTTGCGATCCGAGTCCAGCGCAGACCTCCACCAAGGGGGGACCCCCTCAGGACGGCCCCATTATAGGCTCCAAACTCACCGGCGCCCCCTTCAGCCGCCCGGCTTCTCCTCCGGGGGAGAAGTGCGGAGAACACGGGTTGACACACACTGCCCCTTTTCCGCTACACTGTGCAGCGAGTCCGGAAACGGGCTCCACATAGCGCTACACCCGGTCGAACGGGCTCGCGCGGTACGGGCATGCTTCTGGAGGGATGCAATGAGGCAGAGGCGTGCAGCGGACCAAAGAACTACTCGTCGCACAGGCAGTTGAGCATTTCTGCGTAGTGCGAACTGAGACGGCCGTCCCTATCGGCCCCGCCCGGTCATATCTCAGCGACTTCGCCTCGTCCGAGCCTTGTGCCCAGCTCTCCCTGACTCGCACCGATTTCACCGTCGCTCCCGGCGGGCGGGACCTCGGGTCCCACTCTCCCGGGGGCTCGTCGGGTCTCAGTCCGCGCGGCCTAGGCCGCCTCACGGTTTCCAAAGCTCGGGTTTCTGGCCCCGCGGGGGTTCTTCCTCCTCCTGCGGCCCCATAGGGTCGCCCTTTATAGCCCACCCCCGCGGGGCCATTACCCGGGCCATACCGGCATTCGCCGGGGGGCCGTGAGCAAGCGTTCCTGCCCCCGCGTCCTCCGGGAGGGTGTCCGAGCGATGGAGCGGCGCGGGGGGAGGCACGCCCACGCCGGGACCTTGCCTCGCCGGGCATGTACGGCATATTGCCGTACATCGTGACGCAGGCTGGCGGCAAGCAGAAGCTGACCTTTCGGGTCGCTCCGGACCTCGCCAAGGCGCTGCGGCAGCTTCCGAATCAGACGGCGTTCCTGGAGGCGGCACTGCGCGAGGCGCTCGGCCAGACGTGTCCGCTATGCCATGGCTCGGGACGCACCGAGGACGTCCATCTGGCGGTCTCGGACCTGAAGGAGCTTCGCGGCGTGCGTCGGATCGACCGGGTCACGGCGGCGCAGCTCCGTTCGCTGGTCCGGCTGGGCCGGGCGCTGCTCGCGACCGAGCTCGAGCTCGAGCTCACCGATCCCGAAGACGCCGAGCTCGGCTTTCGGCTGGCCCGTCAGGACGAGGTTCTCCTCGCGGGGCGCCTCCGGCGCGGCGATTCGGAGCTGAACCTGGCCCACTGAGGCGCGGAGACGCGCCATCCGGCGAAGCGGATTCGACCCGCCCCGATGCCGGCAACGATCCACCCGAGGAGAGACCACCGATGGCGACCTTGATCACCGAGGAGTGCATCAACTGCGGCGTGTGCGAGCCGGAGTGCCCGAATGACGCGATCAGCGAGGGGGAGGAGACCTTCATCATCGACCCCCAGCTTTGCACGGAGTGCGTCGGGTTCCACAACAAGGAGCAGTGCGCCGAGGTGTGCCCCGTCGACTGCTGCGTGCCGGACCCGAACATCGTCGAGAGCGAGGAGCTGCTGTTCAAGCGCGCCAAGGAGCTACACGCGGACGATGCCGACAGTCTCGAGCTCGGCCCGGAGACCTCCCGCTTCCAGGCCGAAGCCTGATACCGGTCCTCCGCCCCCGGCGTTTGTCGAGCTGGCCCGCGTGGACGAACCGCTCGGACTGGCGACGCGGATAGCGTATGATGGCCCCGCAGTTACTCCAACGAGAAGGAGCCTCCATGGCACAGGAACCCCCCAAGAGTGTGGATGAAGCGATCGCGCGGATGCCCGAGTCGTTCAAGCCGGACGCAGCCAAGGGTCTTCAGGCGGTCTATCAGTTCTGCATCACGGGCGAGGGCGGCAAGGACTTCTACGCCGACGTCAACGACGGCACGCTCAACGTGGCCGAGGGCAAGCACGATGCGCCGAGCGTCACGATCACCGTCGAGCACCAGGACTACCTGAAGATGCTGTCGGATCCGGCG
>CAZLBF010000091.1:0-4188 GCA_964557495.1 uncultured Myxococcales bacterium
TCGAGGATCACCAGGATCTTGTCGGGATCGAAGACCTGCTCGATGCCGAGGCGGACGAGGTTGAGTGCGCAGATCGTGAAGGCCTCGTGTGCCATCACGCGGTCGACCCTCGCGGTGACATACTCCCCCGCCGCCACCGACTCACGCCCCGAGGTCCGCGCCAGGACCTTCTCCGCCATGGTCATCGCCATCGCCAAGATACTACTACGGCAACTCCCCTAAGAGAGAGCCGGTGCCGGGCGAGGAATGCAAGCGCCGCAGGCGCGCGCAGCGAGCCGTAGGTGAGCGAAGCCCGGCAGGCCGGCTTCGCCGGCCGATACCCGGCCAGTCACGCTCTCTCGACGTAGCTCCGGTCGCGGGTGTCGACCTTCACCTGCTCGCCGCGGTCGATGAAGCTCGGGACCTGGATCGTGGCGCCCGTGGCGAGCGTGGCGGCCTTCAGCTTCCCGCCCTTCTCCGGCGGATCGGTCTCGACCACCTCGTGGACGACGAAGTTCGGAAGCTCGACGCCGATGGGCCGCTCGCCGTGCATGAGGACGTCACACTGGCAGCTCTCCTGGATCAGGTCGTCGTTCTCGAGCAGGCCGACGGAGATCTCGACCTGCTCGTAGGAGTCCTGGTCCATGAAGACGAGGCTCTCGCCGTCGCGGTAGAGGTACTGCATCGTCCGGTTCGCGACGTCGGCGAGCTTCAGCGTCTCGCCACTCTTCAGCGTCCGATCCAGGACCGCGCCTGAGCGCAGGCTCTTGAGCTTGAGCCGTACGAACGCGCCGCCTTTCCCGGGCTTCACGTGCTGGTACTGGGTGATGATGAAGGGCTCGCCGTCGCCCAGCTCCACCCGGTTTCCGGGACGCATCTTGGAGGTATCGATCGTCGCCATGGCGCACGGAACCGTAGCACGCCCCTCTCTTCCTGGCCGCGTGGAAAACGCTTCACTTACGGGGGCTGGCTCGTGTAGACTGCCCCTCACCCAGTGCGATCGAGTATCGCCGCCCTACTCCATCCGGAGGGGGCGGCGATCTCGTTCAGGACGCGCCGAGGAAGGGCCGGGCCCGCTCAGCACCAGCGGACGCGTACGCGGTACTCGATCTTCTCGCTCCCTCGAGCCGGGACGTCGAGCTCGAAGCCGAAGCTGTGCGCATCGCGCTCCACCGCCGGGTGGCTGCTGCGGACGATCTGCCAGTCGCCGGCGGCCGGCTCGACCACCTCGACCTCGACCCGCTCGTCCTTGTGGTTGCGGATCTCGATCTCCCAGGCGCTCTCCGAGACGCAGTGTCCGAGAACGCTGAAGTCGGTCTGCTTGCGCTCCGCGACCACATCGAAGGCCTCGCCGAGCTTGACGCGCAGTCGCTCGTCGCGCGGTGTGTGGTCGATCCGGTCCTCGCCGATGAACTGTCGCGCGCCCTGCTCGTCCTGCTTGTAGACGCGCAGCACGCCCTTGGGAAGCGGGATGCCGAGTCGATTCCCCTGGCGGTTCTCGATGTCGAGGTACACGCCGACCTTTTGCTCGGGAATCCCGTGACCGAAGGCGCTCCGGTAGTACCCGGGCGCACCGTGGAAGATCAAGCGCTTCGCCACCTCGATCCCGGAAGCCTCGAGAAGCGTCACCTGCTTCTGCTCGTTCGAGAGCAGCGTCGCGGGCCGCTCGAGCGTGTAGAGGTGATACTCGAAGAAGGCCTGCTCCGAAAACTGCGACTTCGCCTCCTGCTCGACGGCCGCGAGCACGTCGCGCCGCGCCTGGCCGGCGTAGCCCGCGGCGAGGCGCTGAACATCGCCGGCCACGAGCTTGAGGCGCGCGTTCTCGTAGGAGGCCCCGCTCTGGTTGGTGAGCGTGACCCAGCCGCGCAGGTCGCCGACGGCATCGGACTCGTCGATTGAGAGCACGTAGTCGGCCCGCCAGTTGAGCTGGTTGGCGAGGTAGGAGACCTCGAGGGTCTGGCGCTCCCGCTCGCTCTCGAGCAGCCAGACGAGGCTCGGCTTGGCGATCAGGTTCTTCGGCACCTCCGGAAACGAGAAGCGTCCGGGGTAGTTGAAGGTGATCTCGTCGTCGATCCGCAGGATCGGACCGCCGTTCACCGCGAGGACCTCGGCGTCGCGCGTCTCCTCGCGGCCGGTCTGCTCGTTCCAGCGGTGCACCTTCACCCTGCGGCCCACGTACTTCTCGAGCAGCTTCTGCGGGTTGAGCAGGTCGTAGCGGTAGTTCTGCTCCAGCACGCGCAGGCTGCCGGGAGAGGTGGCCGATTGGATGTGAACGGTCTCCGGCTGGATCGTCGCCGCGACCTCGCCGAACTCCAGCTCTACGGGGCCGCGCCCGAGATCCAGGCTGCGCAGCTCGCGGACCAGGCCGAAGTTCTGGTTGTAGATGGTGAGTGCGACCTCCTCGCGCTGCTCGGGTGTCGAGACGACCCCTGCGGCGGAGGCGTCGAGCGCGAGCGTGGCGAGGCAGAGTGCGAGAGCCCCGAGCCGGGGCGACGTGAGAGACCGAGGCATGTCCTGCTCCTTGTGCAGATTTCATGCGGTAGGTCTTCGCAGGTCGCCGGATCGGATCACCCGGCCCCGGGGGCCATGCGCACCGGCCGGCGCTCGCGGTAGAGCTCGAGCCGCGCCTCGATGCCGCCGCTCAGCTTGGGGAGGCCCGCCGCCCGGGCCAGCTCGAGCGCCCGGGTCGCGGTCTGTACCGCCTCCTCGAAGCTGCCCGCAGAGGCCAGTGCAGCAGCCAGCACGTCCAGGTCGCGCGGATCCCGGTACTCCGAGAGCTCGCACAGGCGCGCGGCGACCTGCACCGCCTCCTCCGGATTGCGCAGCCCGGGGCTCGGATGGGTGGCCAGGAGCGTCGCGAGGCGCCGCCGGGCGTCCGCGTGGTCGGGAGACAGCGCGAGCTCGGCGCGGTAGGCCTCGACCGCCTCCGCGTGACGGCGGGCGCGCTCGAGCGCCTCTCCCCGGTGGAAGTGGGCGTGCTGGAGCCGGGGGTTGAGTCGACTGGCCTGAGAGAGGCTCGCGAGGGCCCCCTCCAGGTCGCCGCGAGCGAGGAGCCCGCGACCCAGATTCCCATGTGCCCGGCCATACCAGGGCGCAATCCTCGAGGACTCCTCGAACTGCTCGATGGCTCCGTCCAGCTCGCCGCGATCGAAGAGCGCGCTTCCCACCACGACGTGCGCGTAGTAGTTGCCCTCGGTCGCTGCGAGCGCATGCCGAAACAGCGTCTCGGAGTCGCGCCAGTAGCCGACCTGGACTCGCGTCGCGAGCGCGCAGGCCACGAGCAGCGCGATGCCTACGCCAGCGAGAAGCGCGTCGCGGTGTCGAAGGCGAGCCAGCGTCTCGTGCGCGCCCCAGACCACCGGAACCGCCAGGCCGACCAGCGGCAGGTACATGTAGCGGTCGGCCATGGACTGGAGCCCCACCTGCACCAGTCCGATCACGGGCACCAGCATGCCCAGGAACCAGAGCCAGCCGACCGCCAGGTACGGCTGGCGGCGCAGGCGCAGCAGCGCTGCCGCGCTGACGCCGATCAGCAACGCGGCCGCGCAGGCAACCAGCGCGAGCGACCAGGCCTCCGGATAGGGATAGGGGTAGAAGGCGGCCAGCTCCGACGGCCAAAGCGCCCGGCCCAGGTAGCGCAGGTAGCCCACCAGGGCGTTCGAGAGGCGCACTCCGAGCGGAACCTCGAGCGAGATGGCCGTCGACTGCGCCCCGAGCGTGACGAGGCTCGCGGCGGCGGAGAGGGCGAAGAAGGGCAGCTTCTCGAGCAGCAGCGGCGCCAGACCGAGGGGTCTGCGGGTCGCGAGGCGTTCGAGCGGCCAGAGGTCGAGGAGCAGCAGCAGGAACGGGAGCGTGACGAGCATCGGCTTGGCCATCAGGCCGAGAGCGAAGGCCAGGAAGACGAGGGCGTAGCGTCCAGGGCTCTTGTGTTCGACATAGCGCAAGTAGGACCAGAGGGTCAGCATCCAGAAGAGAGTGCTGAGCACGTCCTTGCGCTCGGCGATCCAGGCCACCGATTCGACGTGCAGGGGATGAAGGGCAAAGAGGCCGGCGATGAAGACGGACGCCGGCAGGCTTCCGGTGAAGCGTTTTGCCACCAGCAGCAGAATCAAGGCGCTGGCTATGTGCAAGAGCAGATTGACCAGGTGGTGGCCTCCCGGCTCGAGACCGAAAAGCTGACAATCCAGCATATGGGACAGCCAGGTCAAG
>CAZLBF010000092.1:0-3102 GCA_964557495.1 uncultured Myxococcales bacterium
ACCTTTCGCCTGCTGCCCACCCGGGACGGGAAGCCCTATGCGGATCTCGGCGCGCTGGGCGTCTGGCGACTGATGACGCGCGTCCCGGGCGCGACCTTCGACACCTGCACGTCGGTCGCGCAGGCGCGCTCGGCGGCGTCGCTGGTCGCCCGCTTTCACTCCGCGCTCGCCGACCTGACGCACGACTTCCAGCCGCTTGGCTTCCCCTTCCACGACACGGCGACCTACCTGGACGAGCTGCGCGAGGCGCTCGTCACGCTGCGCGAGCACCGGCTCTACGCTGCGGTGGCGCCGCTCGCCGAGGAGATCTTCGAGGCCATGCGCGTGCGCGAGCCGCTGGAGGGCGTGCCGCTGCGAGTCGTTCACGGCGACCTCAAGTTCAACAACGTCCTGTTCGCCGGTGAGTCCGGCGAGGAGAAGCAGGCGGCCGTGAGCCTGATCGATCTGGACACGGTCTCGCGCATGCCGCTCTGGGTCGAGATGGGAGACGCCTGGCGCTCCTGGTGCAACCGCGCCGGAGAGGATGCGGCCGAGGCCGAGCTCGACCTCGAGGTCTTCCGGGCATCGGCGGAGGGCTACCTCGCCGGACTCTCCATCGAGCTCGGCGGCGCGGAGCGCGTCTCGCTGGCCCACGGGCTCGAGCACATCAGCCTGGAGCTCAGTGCGCGCTTCGCCGGGGACGCCCTGCGCGAGAGCTACTTCGGCTGGGATCCGGAGCGCTTCGCCTCGGCGGCCGACCACAACCTGACCCGGGCCCGCGGCCAGCTCTCCCTCTTCCGGCAGGCGCGCGAGACGCGGGAAACCAGGCTTCGAGCCCTGGCCGGCTAGGCGGCTTTACGGCCTGCTCTTGATCTCCGCGTAGCGCGTGAGGGCGTACAGGGCGAGCGCGCACTGGTGCGGGGTGTCGTACATGGGGATGCGGGCGTCGCTCAGCAGCTCCGTCACGTGCGCCGACGGCATCATCTTCTGCGTGACGATCGGCTTCCCGGTCTGCGTCGGGATCGAACCGAAGCTGTCGACGGCCGTGATCACGGCCTTGCGGCCCTCGGCGAGCGAGGAGGCCCTGAAGGCGCTCTCTCGCGGCACGTTCGTGATGATCGCGTCGATGTAGTCGAGCGAAGCGATCGTCTGGATCACGCGGACCTCGTCGGCCGTCTCGAGCGCGCCCGCCGCGAAGTCGAGGGGGTTCGTCGGCACCGGGGCGTGCGGCGGGAGCAGCTTCTTGAGCTCGAGCTTGTCCTCTTCCGCGAACTCCGGGACTTCGATGTCGAGTGCGGCCAGGTTGTCGGCGGTCGTGACGCTCTGGCCGCCGTTTCCGACGACGGCGACTCGCTTCCCCCGCGGGAGCGGCTGGGTCAGCAGCGCCTCGGCCATCACGAAGAGGTGCTCGAGCTGCAGGACCCGGATGATTCCCGCCTGGCGGCACATGGCGTCGAAGACCCGGTCCTCGCCGGCGATGGAGGCGGTGTGCGAGAGGGTCGCCCGCGCGCCCACGTCCGAGCGACCGCCCTTCAGGAGCACGATGGGCTTCAGCCTCGAGACCTCGCGGGCGACCTGCAGGAATCTTCGCCCCTCCTTCAGGCCCTCGAGGTAGAGCGCGATGACGCGGGTGTCGTCATCCCTTGCGAGGTACTCCAGATAGTCGGCGGCGGTCAGGTCGGCCTGGTTGCCGATGCTGATGACCTTGCTCAGGCCGAATCCCTTGTAGGCGGAGGCGTGGATCGCCGCTCCCCCGAACATGCCGCTCTGACTCACGAAGGCCAGTGCGCCGGGCTTCGGGTTCGGAAGCGGCGAGGCGTTCAAGCGCACCGCAGAGGTCCAGATCCCGTTCCCGTTGGGGCCGACGAAGCGCAGCCCGCCCGCGCGGGCGATCTTCACGGTCTCTTCCTGCAGCGCCCTCCCCTCCGCCCCGGTCTCCGCGAAGTCGGCCGAGATCATGACTCCGCCCCGGATCCCCTTCTTGACGCAGCTCTCCATCGTCGCGGGCATGTGCGCCGCCGGGATGGTGAAGATGGCCAGATCGACGGGATCGGGAATCTCGCGGACGTCGGCGTAGACGGGAAGTCCCGAGATTTTGGTCTCTCTCGGGTTCACGGCGTAGACCCGGCCGCGGAACTCCGAGCCGAGGATGCGATTGAGCACCATGCCGCCCCACTTCGTAGGGTGCCGGCTCGCTCCGACCATGGCGATCGAGCGCGGCTTGAAGATCGGGTCCAGCTGCTCGACGATGTCTCCCGGAGTCTCGACTCTCTCGGGGGGAGAGGCAGCCCGGCTCGGGTCGTCTTCGAGCTCGACGAGGGCGTCGACGACCACCGGCTCGGAGCCCGACAGGATCAGGGGGTTCAGGTCGATCGACAGCACGTCGGGGCGCGAGTCGCCGATGCGCCCCAGCGCCTCGAGAAGCTGTGCGAGCCGCTCGACGTCGGCCTCGGGCTCCCCGCGGAACGGGCCGAGGATCTCGCGATGGCGCAGGGCGCGGAGCAGGTCGGTCGCGTCGTGGTCCGCGAGTGGGGCGACCGCGAACGCGACGTCGCCGATCAGCTCGGCGAACACGCCGCCCAGGCCCAGCATGACGCACGGTCCGAGCTGTGGGTCGCGCGTGAGCCCCGCGATCAGCTCGCGCCGCCCCGACACCATGGACTGGACCAGCACCCCCGCGCCGCCCTCCTCGGGCCCGCGCTGCGCCAGCAGCTCGACTGCGCCGCGCCGCACGCCCTCGGCGTCGCCCAGATCGAGGCGCACCAGGTTCCGCTCCGTCTTGTGCGCGATACCGCGACCGCAGAGCTTGAGCGCAACGGGGAACCCGAGCTTCTCGGCCGCGCGCGCCGCGTCGTCGGGGGAGGAGACCAGGTGCTCCTCGGGAATCGGAACTCCGGCATCCGCCAGCAACTGCTTCGACTCGTATTCAGACAGCGTGTACGACATGGTGGCGGCAGGATAAGGAGCCGCGCCCTCGATGCCAAATCGGCTGCGCCGTCCTCAGGGGTTGCTCCGGGGCTCGTGCACGACTTCGAGCTTGAGTCCGTCGGGGTCGGCGAAGAAGGCGGCGTAGTAGCCGGGCGAGTATGCGGGCCCGCCGTACTCGGCGGGCGGATCGAGAAT
>CAZLBF010000093.1:0-4389 GCA_964557495.1 uncultured Myxococcales bacterium
CGAGCCAGCCGGCCTCGGCGTCAAAGCCGCGGCAGATGACCATGCGCGCCGAGGGACGACCGTCGGGCTCGACGGTGGCGAGCGTCATAGCGGTCGCGCTGCGCAGCGACTCCGATGCTTCCGCGATCCACCGCTCGACCAGGGGCAGCGGGTTCTCGGGGAGAGGGTCGGGGAGGCCGGCCTGCACGAGCTCAGAACCGATCCGACGTCCAGTAGATCGCCTGCTCCGTACCGACGAGGCCGCGCAGCAGATCCGCGTCGTCGCCGTCCGTCCGACCCGCGAGGTCGAGCAGACGGGTGCGGTCGAGCACGCGCCACATGCGCTCGGGAAGCTCGATTGCGTCGAGGCTCGACGCGAGGCCGCGCAGCTCGAGCTCGAGGTCGCGGTCGGGCGTTCGGGGCAGGAGCAGCGCGGCGTCGCTCGGCGCCAGGTCGACGAGGAGCGCCGCGAGCGCGGCGGCGGCACCCGGAGCGCGCGCGTACTCCATCACTTGATGGGTTCCGAAGAGCTCGATCCCGCGGGCATAGGCCACGAGGACCCCGTCCCGCTCCGCGACCCGGAAGGCCTCTCCGGGATTGCCCGCGTAGCGGAGCTGCGCATGCCAGTAGCCGTCGTCGCGAACGGTCACGCCCTCGAGTCCATCACTGTACGCTTTGTACAAGCGCTGCACGGCGGGGAGGTCGTCGTCGGTGAAGTCGCGCTGCTCGACCTCGTGCGGCCCGCCGCGATGGAGGGCCCAGGCCGGGTAGGGAACCTGCACCCAGCCGAGACGCTCGTAGAACGAGATGCGTCCCGTGAAGAGCAGCGACAGCAGCATGCCGCGTCGCTCCATCTCGTCGATGGCGAGGCGGAGCAGCCGCGAAGCGATGCCTTTTCGCTCGTAGTCGGGATGGGTCGCGACGCTTCCGATCCCGCCGAGCAGCACGGTCTCTCCCCCCAATCGGATCCGCTTCGTGAAGATCTGGACCGACGAGACCGGCCTGGACCGGTCGAGCGCGAGGAGGGTGTCGCGCTCGCGCAGGTCGGGGTCGCTCTCCAGGTAGCGCACGAAGACGTCGCGCTCGCGGAACGCCGCCCCCAGCAGGTCGAGGAGCCCCTCGCGCTCTCCGCTGCGCATCGCGCGGTACTCGAGGTCCGGCATGAGGCCGAGTCTAGCGGACCGAGCGGGCAGGGCGGCCGGGGCTCCGGGGAACGCCAGCTGCGCGTGGCTCCGCTAGACTCAGCGCATGTCGGATCTCAAGGCACTCTACAAGGAAGCCTTCGGCGCCTTCGCGCGGGGGGACTACGACGCCGCGATCGAGGCCTACCACAAGGTCATCGAGGCGGACGCGAGCTTCGGCCTCGCCTACCAGGGGCTGGCCGAGGCGCACTCGAAGCGGGGGGAGCTCGACCAGGCGATCGACGCGATCCGGAAGGCGATCGAGGCCGACCCGAGCGAGTCGCTCTATCACACCAGCCTCTCCCGCTTCCTGCAGATGCAGGGCAGGATCCCGGAGGCAGAGGAGGCCGCCTCGAACGCCATGAGGCTCCAGTCCCGCCAGCCCCTGTAGCGTGAAGGCGCTGCTCGCGGCCGCGCTCGTCGGCATCGTCCACGTCCACCACGCGCCCTCGCACGATACCGACGCACCGTTTGCGGACGTGGTCCAGGCTGCAGAGGAGGTCGGGCTCGACTTCGTGGTCCTGACCGAGCACTCGGACCGCTCCGACGACGGGCCGCTTCCCGGTGCCTCGCGGGCGGGCCTGCACCGCTCCGACCAGGGTTACCGCCTGCTCGTGCTGCTGGGCGCCGAGTTCGGAACGGCGGACGGGCACCTGATCGGCCTGGACATCCCGCGGGTCTACGCGAGTCAGGACGCCGCGGGTGAGATGGTCGCGGGGCGCGAGCTGATCGGCCGGATCCACGCCGACGGCGGCTTTGCCGTCGTGCCCCATCCATTCACGCACGGCGGCTGGGCGGACTGGGACGCGCCGTTCGACGGCCTCGAGGTGCAGAACAACGCCTCGGACTACCGGCGACAGTACGGGCTGCTCTATCCCTTCCGGCTGCTCCGGTTCGCGATCGATCCGAGCGGTGGGCTCGCCAGCATGCTGAAGCGACCGACGCGAGAGCTCGAGCGCTGGGAGTCGCTGCTCGAGGGCGGGCGCAGCGTTGTCGCGTTCGCCGGCGCCGACGCGCACCAGAACACCTCGATCCTGGGCTGGCAGCTCGACCCCTACGCGCGCATGTTCAGCCAGGTCCAGATGCTCTGTCCCGACGGCCCGCTCGAGCCCGCCTACGTCTGGTCGGTCCTGCGGAGCGGCCGCTGCTCGATTCGCTGGCGCGTGCACGAGCACCAGGCGGACCGGGCGCGCGAGGTCCGGTTTCCCTCCGGCCGCACCGAGCTCTGGCTCGACGACGGCCGGAGAGTCCTGGAGGTCAGGAACCTGCCGCCTGGCGCGCCGCCTGAAGCGCCGCCTCGTAGTCCGGATGCTCGGCGATCTCCTTGACGTACTGCGCGTGGCGGAGCTTGCCCTCGCGGTCGATCACGAACACCGAGCGCGCATCGAGGCGAAGCTCCTTGACCCGGACGCCGAAGGCGTCGCCGAAGGCCATGTCGCGGTGATCCGAGAGGTACTCGAGCCGATCGGCGCCGTTGGCCTGGCCCCAGCGCGCCGCGGCGAACGGGAGGTCGGCGCTCACGCTGACGATCTCGATGTCGTCCGGGAGCTTGCTCGCCTCCTCGTTGAAGCGCTTGGTCTGCTGGTCGCAGACGGGGGTGTCGAGCGAGGGGACGACGCTCACGATCCGCACCTTGCCCTGCGGTCGAACGCCGACCTCCTGAAGGGCCGTCGTCAACAGCTTCACGTCCGGGGCGGCATCGCCCGCCTTCAGCTCCGGTCCGACGAGGGTGAGCGGGTTGCCTCGCATCGTGACTGCGCCTTTGCGTTCCTTTGCCATCGGCTTCCTCCTTCTGTGGGGGGCGCAGTATACAGACCGCTATAATCGATGCGAGTGATCGACCTCCGCAGTGACACCGTCACGCGCCCGACGCCCGAGATGCGCGACGCCATCGCGAGCGCGCAGGTCGGGGACGACGTGTACGGCGAGGATCCCACGGTTCGCCGCCTCGAGGAGGTGGCCGCCGAGCGCTTCGGCAAGCAGGCGGCGCTGCTGGTGCCGTCGGGCACCATGGCGAACCAGGTCGCGATCCGGACCTGGACGCGGCCGGGCGACGCGGCGATCGGGGCCGAGGACGCGCACATATTCCTCTTCGAGGCGGGCGCCGTGTCGGCGCTCTCCGGTGTCACGCCCGTCCCGGTGGGCGCGGACGGGCTGTTCGAGGCCGGCGACGTCGCAGCGAACATCTATCCCGACGACAGCCACTTCCCGAAGACGAGCCTCGTCTGCGTCGAGAACACGCACAACCGCAGCGGGGGTCGAATCTTCCCACTCGAGCAGATCCGCGCGATCGGCGAGACGGCGCGCGGAGCGGGGCTCGCCATGCACCTGGACGGTGCGCGCATCTTCAACGCCGAGGCCGCGACCGGAATCCCCGTGGCCGAGTGGGCCGAGCCGTTCGACTCGGTCGCCTTCTGTCTCTCGAAGGGACTCGGTGCACCGGTCGGCTCGTTGGTCGTGGGCTCGCGCGACTTCATCGATAGCGCCCACCGCGCGCGCAAGCTGCTGGGGGGCGGGATGCGGCAGGTGGGAATCCTCGCGGCGGCGGGCCTGTGGGCCCTCGACCACCACGTGAAGCGGCTCGCGGAGGACCACGCGAACGCGCGGCGGCTCGCCGAGGGTCTCGGCGCGATTCCGGGCGTGCGGGACGTCTCGGCACCGGAGACGAACATGGTGCTGTTCAGCGTCGCCGATCTCGGCGGCTTCGTGCACCGGATCCGCGAGCGGGATCTGCTGATCAACCCGATCGCACCGGATCGGCTCCGCGCGGTGACGCACCTGGACGTCAGCGCGGAGGACATCGACTCCGCTCTCGACGTCTTGCGGTGGGCGCTCGCGTGAGCTCGCCGGGCGAGGGGCTCTGCTTCGAGTGCACCCAGTGCGGGCAGTGCTGCACCACGCGAGGCGAGTACGCGTTCGTCTACCTGAACCGCAGCGAGACCCTCGCCCTCGCCAAGCACGTGCGCCTGCGCCTCGCCGAGTTCAAGCGCCGCTACACCTTCGTCGACGAGGACGGCTGGCGGCAGCTCGGATTCGCCGACGGGCGTTGCACGTTCCTGGACGGCGAAGGCCGCTGCGGCGTCTACGAGGCGCGCCCCGCCCAGTGCCGGACCTTCCCCTTCTGGCCCGAGTTCGTCGATGCCGGCGAGTGGACCGAGGAGGTCCGGGCGCTCTGCGAGGGCATCGGCCGGGGTCCGCGCTACACGCTGCCGGAGGCGGAGCAGAGGAT
>CAZLBF010000094.1:0-4435 GCA_964557495.1 uncultured Myxococcales bacterium
CTGATCGGCAAGCTCAACCGGGCAATCGGGGAGCGGGGCGCCCAGACTGTCATGCTGATCGGGCCCGGCCGCTGGGGAACCAGCTCTCCGTCGCTGGGGATCCCGGTCTCGTTCGCCGAAATCGACCGCTTCTCGGTGCTCTGCGAGATCGTCGCGATGCGCGAGGATCTCGTGCCGGACGTGTCACTGGGAACGCACTTCCTGAGTGAGCTGGTCGAGATGGACATGCTGTATCTCGCGCTGTTCCCGAGCCACGACGAGAACTACCTCCGCAAGGAGTTCTTCGAGAGCTCGACGAACCTCTTGCTCGAGCTGGTGCCCTCGGCGGAGAAGTGGCTCGAGGGCGTCAAGGTGATCGACCCGCGCAGCGTCGCGATCGACGGCACCCCCGCAAAGCTCAGCGCAGACGCCCAGGGCCAGAAGGTGGTCTGCTACCTCTGACCTCCTGCGTGCACGCCCACGTTTTCAGGATCACACGACGCCGAGAGCGAGAGGACGGGATATGAAGTTCGGAGTTCAGGTCAACTGCTATCGGACGACGTGGGACGAGATCCGAGCGTCGGTCGAGGCGTTGGAGGCGGGCCGCTGGAACAGCGTGTGGTTCGCCGACCACTTCCTGCCGCCACCGGGACCGCGCGAGGACGAGCCCCTCACCGCCTTCGAAGGCTATACGTTGATCGCGGTGGCGGCCGGCATGACGGAGAAGCTGCGGCTCGGCCATCTGGTGCTCGGCAACACGTACCGCAACCCGGCGCTGGTCGCGAAGATGGCGGCGACGCTCGATCAGGCCTCGAAGGGCCGCTTCGTCCTGTCGCTCGGTGCGGCCTGGTTCAAGCGCGAGCACGAAGCCTACGGCTGGGACTTCCCCCCGATGAAGGAACGGCAGGACCGGTTCCAGGAGGCGTGCGAGCTGATCCGCAAGCTCATGACCGCGGACGGGCCGGTCGACTACGACGGTCAGTACTACCGACTGGACCGGGCACCGCTTTCCCCCGGCTGCTATCAGGAGCCACACGTTCCGATCATGGTCGGCGGTACCGGGGAGCGCCGCACGCTGCGCACGCTGGCGATGCACGGCGACATCTTCAACCTCGACGGCTGGGCGGGTGGCGGCATGTCGCTCGAGCACTACCGGCACAAGATCGGCGTGCTCGAGCGGCACTGCGAGGCTGTCGGCCGCGATCCGGCGGAGATCCAGCGCACGCTCCTGATGCCCCTGCGGGTGACCGACGACAAGGTCGCCGCGGAGCGCTTCATAGGGGCGCTTGGCCCGGGGACGGTCGCGGGACCCAGGAGCTACGTCGTCGACCGCATCGGAGACTTCGCGAATGCAGGTGTCGAGGAGATCATGTTCGGCGCGCTTCCGACCGGCAACGTCGAGGCGTACCAGCACGTGGAGGAGGAAGTCGTCGCGGCCTTCGACTGACCGAGGCCCCGCTCAGTCCACCGGCTCGACGTCGACTCGCACCGCGCGATCGGTCGGGATCGGCTGCCAGCCGAAGACCCGGTAGCGCAGGTGCCCGTAGCCGCTGGCCAGCCCCAGCCACTTCATCTGTCCGGGCTCGAGGTCGGCCTGGCTCTGCCAGTCCTCGTGCATCAGGGGCTCGAAGCCGTTGTAGAGGATGGCCTGGCCCGGGCGACACGAGGGCGTCAGCTTTGCCTCGAGCAGCAGCTGGCCGACGTCGCTGGTGAGCCGCACCCGGCCCCCGTTGCGGATGCCGAGCTCCGCCGCCTCGCCGTCGTTGAGGAAGACGAAGGGGGTCCCGCGGTGCGTGTTCAGCAGCAGCTTGTCCGTCATGTTCATCGAGTGGACGCTCCAGCGGTTGTGTCCGCTGGTGATCTGGAAGCGCCGCCTCGCTCCCCCGTGGCCGGGGGCCTCCTTGTGAACGGGTAGCGCCTCTCCGGCCTCGAGGAACCACTCGTGGTCGATGTAGAACTGTGCTCGTCGCACCAGCGTGTCGTACGGGAGCTTCTCCTCGGTGTGCCAGCGCAGCGGACTGTGCACCTCGTCCGGCCGCAGCGTCGAGGCCTGGGCGAGCCCTTGCCCGACCATGCCCCAGCCGGTGAAGCGGATGGCTCCCTTCTCGCGCAGGGTGGCGAGCGTCGTGCCCGGCGGCAGCACACCGTAGACGGCGTTGTCGCGGATCGCCTCGTCGAAGCGCTTCTCCTCGTCGCGCAGCGCGCCCCCGTGCGTCGCCGTGGAGACCAGCGTCTCGAGGTCGTAGGTCTGGCCCGCGGAGTCGCTGTACTCCTTCATGCCGCGCGCGCGCGCCCGCTCCTCGATCTTCTCGAGCAGCCGCAGGCCGATCTCCGTGTCGGAGAGCGACTCGCCCGCCGGCTCCACGACGCGGTCCGCCAGGACCAGGTTCATGTGGTGCAGCGAGGGCATGCTGTGCTGGAGCTTCTCGCCGTGCTGGGCGGCGGGCAGCACGTAGTCTGCATGGAGCCCCGTCGTCTGGAGGCGAGTGTCGACCGAGACGATCATGCGCAGCTTCGGCCACAGGTGCTCCAGCAGCAGGTTCGAGCCGCCCCGCTGGCGCCGGAGCAGGTTCCCGCCGCTCTCGAACAGCACGCGGGGCTGCGTGCGCTCGTAGAACTCCGGGAGGCTTCCCGCCCACCAGCCCTGCTTCGCGGCCTCGTCGAGGTACTCGCCGAAGCTGCGCCGCATGGAGGGGTCGTGGTTCTCCGGGGCGTCCCAGCGCTCGCGGTAGCCGTACTGGTGGTACCAGAGCCACGCCGGCGAGATCGACCGCCCCATGCCACCCAGCTGCCCCGCCATCTCGGCCGCGCGGTTCACCGTCATCTCGGCGGTCATCGTCGGATCGCTCGCGCTCAGCATCCGGCGCATGCCGATCATGCCCGAGATGAAGCGCTGCGCCGCCTCCTGTCCCGGCGCGTCCTTGTGCGCCTGGAACGCGGCCCCGTCGAGCCCGATCACCCCCCAGGAACGCGTGCCCGTGCCCCGCTTGCCCCAGTTCCCGGTCAGGCCGAGCAGCAGCAGCATCGCGCGCTCCATCAGGTCTCCGTGATAGGACTTGCCGGAGTTGCAGCCGATGAAGATCTTGGTGCGGCGCGTGGCGACCTTGCGCGCCAGCTGGCGGATGTTGTCCGGGTGGATCTCGCAGATCGCGCCCGCCTTCTCCGGCGTGTAGTCCTCGAGCACTCGCCGCAGGCGGGCGAAGGCCGGCTCCACCGAGACGCTCTCGCCGCTGGCCAGGAGCACGTCGTAGCTGCCTTCGAGCGCCGGCTCGGCGCCCGACAGCGAGAGGGTTCCGCGCGGCGCCGGCGTGAGCGAGTGGGTGATCGTGTCCCACCAGAAGAACTGGTCCTCGCGATCCCCCTCGGCCAGGTCGCTGGCGCGCAGGAAGCGGCCGTCGTCGCAGCGGACGAGCAGCGGAAGGTCGGTCTGCTCCTGGACGAAGCTCCGGTCGTAGAGGCCGGAGTCGACGATGACGTTGCACATGCCGAGGGCGTAGGCGGCGTCGCTGCCGATGCGGATCGGCTGGTGGTAGTCCGCGTGGATCGCCGACGGGCTGTAGTCCGGCGCGATCGTGACCACCTCGGCGCCGTTGTAGCGGGACTCGGCGATGTAGTGGTACAGCGTGATGTAGGTGTAGACCGGGTTCGAGTGCCAGATCAGCGTGAGCTCGGGAAGGAACCAGTCGTCCATCGACGAGACCGGATTGAACACGCCCAAGGTGAGGTGCTGACCGGGGTGGAAGTCGTGGAACTCCGCGTTTCCGTCGGTCGTGACGGTGCCGAGGAAGTTCGCGAACAGGCGCGAGGGCCCGGCTCCCATCTCGGGCGTCATGGGCGTGATGATCGACTCCGGTCCGTCCTCGGCAATGGCGTCGAGCATGGCGTCGGCGATGTCGCCCAGCGCCTCGTCCCAGGAGACGCGCTCGAAGCGGCCCTCTCCCCGCTCTCCGACGCGCTTCAGCGGGTGGGTCACCCGATCCGGCGCAGAGAGCAGCCCGGCCCAGCAGGCGCCCTTCTGGCATCCCATCGGGTTCATGTCCGGGATGCCGGGCTCGATCTGTGAAAACGAGCCGGCCTGCTCCTCTCGGAGGATCTTCCCGTCCTTCGTGAAGACGCGCCACGAGCATCCCGCCGGGTAGCAGTCCACCTCGTGAGTACCCCAGGTGACGCGGTCCCACTTCCACCTGTCTCGGTAGCGGTCCGACCAGGGATCATCGCTTCGCGCCATGCCAGCCACCTCCTCTTCTCTTCAGGTGATCGGTTCGGGCCTCCGGCCCGCGCTGTCCATCAGGCGCTGGCGGGTCTCGACGCTGCGGACCTGCTGCGCGGGGCGGATCCATCTGAGCTGGGCCGACGCACCCAACCTATTGATTTCCTTGAAAAATAATATAAATGATAATTGGGATTCAGTATTACCACAGCGATTTCAGGGGCGTCAACGGGGAGCGCCCGGGAT
>CAZLBF010000095.1:0-6464 GCA_964557495.1 uncultured Myxococcales bacterium
GACGGCTACGAGGGGCACTACTTCTGGGACACCGAGATCTACGTGCTGCCGTTCCTGATCTACACGGATCCGCGCATCGCACGAAACCTGCTTCACTTCCGCTACAGCTACATCGACCAGGCTCGCGAGCGCGCCCGCCAGGTGAATCAGAAGGGAGCGCTGTTTCCCTGGCGGACGATCAGCGGCGAGGAGGCATCGGCCTACTACGCGGCGGGTACGGCCCAGTACCACATCAACGCCGACATTGCCTACGCGCTTCGCAAGTACGTCGATGCGACCGGGGACGAGGAGTTCCTGCATGACGAGGGGGCCGAGATACTCGTCGAGACGGCGCGGCTGTGGCGAGATCTCGGCTACTACTCCAAGAGGAGAGACGGGAAGTTCTCCATCGTCGGGGTGACCGGGCCCGACGAGTACAACACCGTGGTCGACAACAACACCTTCACCAACCTCATGGCCCGCGAGAACCTCTGGTACGCCGAGCAGACGGTGCAGCGGGTCCGGGACGGAAAGCCGGACCGCTTTGCCGCCCTGGTGGACAAGACCGGCCTCGAGCCGTCCGAGCTCGCCGAGTGGAAGGCTGCGGCCGATCAGATGTACCTGCCCTTCGACGAGAAGGCGGGGATTCACCTCCAGGACGACGGGTTCCTGCTGAGGAAGCCCTGGGACTTCGCGAACACTCCGCTGGAGAAGTACCCCCTGCTTCTCCACTACCACCCACTCGTCATCTACCGACACCAGGTGATCAAGCAGGCGGACGTCGTGCTCGCCATGTTCCTGCTCGGCGACGAGTTCTCGGAAGAGCAGAAGCGGCGGAACTTCGACTTCTACGATCCGCTGACGACGGGCGACTCCTCGCTCTCGGCGTGCATCCAGAGCATCATTGCCTTCGAGATCGGCTACGCGGACCTGGCGCTCGAGTACGCGAGATCCGCCCTGCTGATGGACCTGGCCGACGTCGGGGGCAACGTCAAGGACGGCTGCCACATCGCGTCGATGGGCGGCACCTGGATGGCCGTCGTTTACGGGATCGCGGGCTTCCGCGACTACGACGGCCGCTTCTCGTTCCGTACCCGGCTGCCGAAGCGCGTCGCGACCCTGGAGCTCTCCCTCACGCTGCGCGGGCAGCTGCTCGGGGTGCGCCTGACCCAGGAGTCGGCGACCTACACCTTGCGCGAAGGGCAGGGACTCGTCATCCATCACGACGGCGAGGAGATCGGGCTGGATCGGGAGAATTCGGTCGCCGTTCGGCCCTTGACCCCTGCCTAGCGCCCCCGCCTGGCTATACTCCGCCGATAGATCCCTGCGAGAGGAGGCCCGCCCCATGCTCGATCTATCCTATCTGGGTCTGAGAAACCTCGGTTCGGTCTTCCACAACCTGGCCACGCCCAGACTCGCCGAGGAGGCGATCCGCCGTCGGGAGGCGTGGCTCGCGCATCTCGGCCCGCTGGTCGTCCGGACCGGCCAGTACACCGGCCGCTCCGCCGACGACAAGT
This sequence comes from uncultured Myxococcales bacterium, assembly GCA_964557495.1. Classification (GTDB taxonomy): domain Bacteria; phylum Myxococcota_A; class UBA9160; order SZUA-336; family SZUA-336; genus CAZLBF01. The sequence goes on from CAZLBF010000095.1 coordinate 1,497, forward strand.
TCATCGTTCGCGAGCCGTCGAGCGAGGCCAAGATCTGGTGGGGCAAGCACAACCGCCCCATCGAGCCCGAGCACTACGAGCGGCTGAAGATCCGTCTGCAGGCCTACCTGCAGGGCCGGGACGTCTTCGTGCAGGACTGCTACGCGGGGGCCGATCCCGAGTACCGCCTGAACGTGCGCGTAGTCACCGAGAACGCCTGGCACAACATGTTCGTGCGGAACATGTTCCTGCGCGAGCTGGACCGCGAGGTGCTGTCCCGATTCGAGCCCGACTTCACCATCATCCAATGCCCCAACTTCCAGGCCATCCCCGAGGAGGACCACACCAACAGCGAGGCGTTCGTCATCCTCAACTTCGCGCAGAACCTCGGGATCATCGGTGGCACCAGCTATGCGGGCGAGATGAAGAAGTCGATCTTCAGCGTGATGAACTACCTGCTGCCCCAGCGGGGCGTGCTCACCATGCATTGCTCGGCGAACGAGGGACCCGACGGCGACACGGCCGTGTTCTTCGGGCTCTCGGGAACCGGCAAGACGACGCTCTCCGCCGAGGCCGGACGCGCATTGATCGGGGACGACGAGCACGGCTGGAGCGAGCGCGGGATCTTCAACATCGAGGGCGGCTGCTACGCCAAGGTGATCCGCCTCTCCCAGGAGGCGGAGCCCGAGATCTACGAGACGACGCGCCGCTTCGGCACGATTCTCGAGAACGTCGCCTTCGATCCATTGAGCCACCGCCTCGACCTCGACGACGACTCGCTGACGGAGAACACACGGGCCGCCTACCCGATCACGCATCTGCCGAACATCGTCCCGGATGGACAGGGCGCGCATCCCCTCAACGTGATCATGCTGACGGCCGACGCCTTCGGGGTACTGCCGCCGATCGCGAAGCTGACGCCCGCGCAGGACATGTACCACTTCCTGTCGGGCTACACGGCCAAGGTCGCCGGCACGGAGCGCGGGGTCACCGAGCCCACGGCGACGTTCTCGGCCCTGTTTGGCGCCCCCTTCATGGCGCTCCACCCCACGGTGTACGCGGACCTCTTTGGGGACCTCATCGCCAAGCACGACGTCGACTGCTGGCTCGTCAACACGGGGTGGACCGGCGGGCCCTACGGAACCGGCGAGCGCATCGCGATCGCCTACTCGCGAGCCGTGGTGCGAGGGGCCCTCTCCGGCGCGCTGCGCGACGTCAGCTACGCGACCGACCCCGTCTTCGGCTTGCAGATCCCGAGCCGCTGCCCCGAGGTTCCGGAGCAGGTGCTCCAGCCGCGGGAGACCTGGCAGGACAAGGCCGCCTACGACGCGACGGCGCGCAAGCTCGCCGGCCTCTTCACGGAAAACTTCAAGGAATACGCGGATCGCGCCAGCCCCGAGGTACGGGCGGCGGGCCCCGAGGCCTGAGCCCGGGCCCGCCTCGCCCGCGGAGGAGATCTCACCCATGCCGATCGCCACCCACCCGCAGTACTGCCAGATGCTCGACGCTGCCAAGCGGGGCAGGTTCGCCTACCCGGCCATCAACGTGAGCAGCCTCGAGACGCTCAACGCCGCGCTCGAGGGCTTCGCCGAGGCGCGGAGCGACGGCATCATCCAGGTCTCGAGCGGAGGCGGCGCCCACGCCTCCGGCCCCGCCGTGCAGGACATGGCGCTCGGCGCACAGGTCCTGGCCGAGTCGGCGCGCCGGCTCGCGGAGCGCCACGGGGTGCTCATCGCCCTGCACACCGACCACTGCCATCCCAAGAACCTCGAGCCTTTCCTCGACCCCCTGATCGCGCTGAGCGAGGAGCGCGTGGCGCGCGGGGAGCCGGCACTCTTCAACAGCCACATGTTCGACGGATCCGAGCTCGCACTGCGCGAGAACCTCGAGATCTCGAAGCGCTACCTCGAGCGCCTCGCGCCGATCGACATGATCCTGGAGATCGAGACCGGCGTCGTGGGCGGCGAAGAGGACGGGCACGATACCTCGGGCGCCGACAAGGAGAAGCTCTACACGACCCCCGACGAGATGGTGCAGGCGTACGAGGTGCTGCAACCCGTCGGCCGCTTCCTGCTCGCCGCCACGTTCGGCAACGTGCACGGCGTCTACAAGCCGGGGAACGTCGTGCTGAAGCCGCCGATCCTGAAGGACGGTCAGGAGGCGGTGAAGGCGAAGTGTGGCACGGGGGACCGCCCGCTCGACCTCGTGTTCCACGGCGGCTCCGGCTCCACGCAGGAGGAGATCCACGAGACGCTGGGGTACGGTGTCGTGAAGATGAACATCGACACCGACACGCAGTACGCCTTCACGCGGCCGATCGTCGACCACATGTTGACCCACTACCAGGGCGTGCTGAAGATCGAGGGCGAGGTCGGAGACAAGAAGGTCTACGACCCCCGCTCCTACACCAAGAAGGCCATCGCCGGGATGAAGGAGCGGATCAAGCAGGCCTGTGAAGAGCTTCGCAGCACGGGGACGAGCCTGGTTTAGCGCTAGCTCGGCTGTCGAATCGCAGACGCTTCTTCTGCATCACCAGCGGGGCTGGCCGGTGGTGCTGAGCACGGCGTTCCACAGATCGCTCGAGATCTCCATGCGCCGCTTCTCCGCGACCGCCGTACCGATCGGGACGTGGATCATGGTGTTGTGCCAGAAGCCGATCATCACGTCGGTCTTGCCCGCCATGGCGGCGTGGATGGCACTGCGGGCCATGCGATCGCTCAGGATCCGGTCCCACGCATTGGCGGGCACGCTGCGGATCAGGTAGCTGGGATCGAGGTACTTGAGGTTGCTCTCGATCTCGCGCTCGGCAAAGTGGTCCCGGATGCGATCGCGCAGGAAGGTCCCGATGTCCTCGTAGCGGACGTTCCCGGAGGGGTCGCGCGCGGCGTCTTCACTCTCGAACAGGTGCTGGCCGGCGCCCTCGGCGACGACCACCAGGGCGTGCCCTCGGTCCAGTATGCGGCGCTCGAGGGCTGCGAGGAGTCCGTCCTCTCCCGTCAGGGGGAAGGCGACTTCGGGGACCAGCACGAAGTTCGCCTCCTGGCTCGCGAGCGCGGCACCCGCGGCGATGAAGCCCGCGGCGCGTCCCATGAGCTTGACCAGTCCGATCCCGTTCGGGGCGCCGCGCGCCTCCACGTGGGCTCCGCGCAGCACCTCCTCCGCCTTCGCGAGGGCCGTGGCGTAGCCGAACGTCATCCAGACGTAGGGGATGTCGTTGTCGATCGTCTTCGGGATGCCGACCACGGCCTTGGAGAGCCCGCGCTTGCGGATCTCCTGGTGGATACCGTGGGCGCCGCGTTGGGTTCCGTCACCGCCGATGCAGAACAGCAGGTCGATGCCTCGGGCCTCGAGGAAGTCGACGACCACGGCCGGATCCTGCGGCCCTCGCGAGCTGCCGAGCACGGACCCGCCCAGGTTGTGGATGTCGTTCACGAACTCGGGCGTGATCGCGATCGGCTCCAGCCCCGACACCGGGTTCAGACCGCGGTAGCCCTCCCGGATCCCCAGCACCCGCTCGACGCCGTAGTTGTGCGTGAGCTCGAGGTAGGCGGAGCGAATCACGTTGTTCAGTCCGGGCGAGAGGCCGCCGCAGGTGACGAAGGCGGCGGTGGTGCTCCCGGGAGCGAAGAAGATGCGCTGGCGGGGCCCCGCCTTCTCGAACGAGAGGTCCGCGCGCTCGTCGACTCCCGGGCCCACCTCGTCCTCGAAGCGAATGCGGGTCGAGTCGTTGACGAAGCGGACCCGCTTCTCGTCGGTCATCGGGGAATCGTGACGGCAGGCGCCCAGCGTTGTGATAGCCAGATCCGACTGCGTCAGCATGTCTCCGCTCCTTGATTCAGGGGAGTGCTCGAGCTCTCCAACCGGGTCAGCCGCTCACGCGCCGGGTCGTCTCGCTCGTGGCCCGCTCCAGCGCGAAATCCAGCGCGACCTCCGCGGCTCCCAGCAGCGACGTCTTCGGATCGAGAATCACCTGCACCGGGGTCTCCGCCATGAGCGACCCGAAGCGGCCCACGGACGTGAACGCCTCCATGAAGCCCCCCGCCTGGATCCTGGGCAGCAGCTTGGTGACGATGCCCCCGCCGATGTAGACCCCACCGAGCGCCATGCTGCTCAGGGCCAGGTTCGCCGCCTGCGCACCGTAGAGACTCGCGAACAGGTCGACGGCCTCCCGGCACGTGGCGCAAGCTCCGCTGAGCCCCATCTCGCCGACGACCGCGCTCGGATCCTCGGCCTCGATGCGCTCGAGCACGGCGGGGAGGACGGGAGTGCCGACCTCGCGCCTCAGGTAGTCGAAGATGTTGAAGAGCCCCGGACCCGAGAGCACGCGCTCGTAGGAGACGCGCTCGTGCTTGTTCAGCAGGAACCGCAGGAGCCCCATCTCGCGCTCGTTGCGCGGTGCGAAGTCGACGTGCCCCCCCTCGGTCGCAGCCGGGCGATAGCGCGTGCCGTCCCAGAAGAGGATTGCCTGCCCCAGGCCGGTCCCCGCCGCGATCACACAGCGGTGCGTGCGTCGCGCGCTTCCCTCGTTGAGGGTGAGCAGGTGCTCGGAGTCCAGGAACAGCGCCCCGTAGGCCGTGCTCTCGAGGTCGTTCATCAGCTGGACGTCGGGGCAGCCGATTGCCGCTGCCAGGCTCGCGGCCTCGACCCGCCAGGGAAGGTTCGTGACGGTGACCTTGCCTTCGAGCACCGGTCCCGCCACGCCGAAGGCCGCGGCGTCGATGCCCTCCTCGTGATCGTCCAGGAACGCGCGCACCAGCTCTTCCAGCCCCGCGTAGTCCCGGCTCGGGAAGGAGTCTTGACGCTGGAGGGTCACGTGCTCCGACCCCTCGATGTGGTACACCGCCAGGTCGGTCTTGGTGCCGCCGACGTCTCCGGCCAGGACCCAGAGCCTCACCGCCGCTCACTCCGTTCGGAGCGACCGGTGCGCTCGAGAATGATCTCGACCGCCTCGTCGGGTGAGTCGGTCAACGTGATCAGGTCCAGGTCGGA
>CAZLBF010000096.1:0-11651 GCA_964557495.1 uncultured Myxococcales bacterium
TGACCCGCTGACCACGAACATCTGCTTCGGCGGCGAAGACCTGCGGACCGCCTACATCACGCTCTCCGGCACCGGCCGCCTCGTCGCTGTCGAGTGGCCGCGGCCGGGCTTGAAGCTCCACTTCCAGAAGCTCTAGCGCGCAGACCCGCCCACTGTCACAGGCCAGCGGTCACAGGGTCCGGGTCACCTTGGAGAGGCCGGGCGGGCGATCCGGGTCGCGCCCGCGCGCGAGTGCGAGGCGATGGGCCAGCATCTGACCGACGATCGCCGCGGGGATGGGCGCGAGCCACTCCTCGGCGGGCGGCAGCGGAAGCTCCGCGGCCGGGTCGTCGGCCGCGTGCACTACGCGCGATCCGAGGTCGCGAAGGTCGCGCGCGAGCAGGGCGAGATCGCTCCGACCCGGGCCGGCGGGATCTATGAGCAGCACCGGGCTCTCGGTGCCCGCCAGCGCGATCGGGCCGTGCCGATAGTCGGCGGCCGAGAACGGCTCGGCGAAGACCTGAGCGATCTCCTTCAGCTTGAGCGACCACTCCAGCGCCACCGGGAACGAGTATCCGCGTCCCACCACGGCGCACACCGCGGCGGCCGCGAGTGACTCCGCGCAGCGGCTCGTCGCCTCCTCGCCGGCCAGCGCCTGCACGGCGAGCTCGGGCACGCCGGCGAGGGTCGCCGCGTCGTCGCGTCCGGCCCAGCCCGAGGCGAGGTGGGCCAGCGCGAAGAGCGTCGCCGTGAACGAGCCGGTCGCTGCGATGCTCCGCTCGCCGCCGACGCGGAGTGACAGCACCTCGTGTGCCGCGCTCGCCAGCGGAGAGTCCTCGCGGTCGGTGAGCCCGAGCGTCGCGCAGCCCTGCGCGGCGGCGGCCTCGACGACTTCGACGACGTCGGGCGAGGCGCCCGACTGCGAGATCGCGAGCACAACCCAGCGGTCGAGTCGCGGCGGGCTGGCGTAGCGCGTGAACAGAGAGGGCGCGGCGAGAGCGACCGGGACCCGAAGCTGCGCACCGAACAGGTACTTCGCATAGACCGCGGCGTGGTCCGAGCTGCCCCGCGCGGCGATCAGCACCCCGACCGGATCCGCTGCGGCGAGTCGCACCCCGACGGCGCGCGCGCGCGTACCCTCGAGCTCGCGGAAGCGCTCGAGAACCTGGGGCTGCGCGCGGATCTCGCGCAGCAGCATCGATCCCGCCGGAGCGCTCAACGGCGCGGCAGACCGAGCACTCGCTCCGAGATGATGTTGCGCTGGATCTCGCTCGTGCCCGCGAAGATCAGCGGCCCGCGCGACGCGAGCTCGCGTGCGCTCCAGCGGCCGCGGTCGGCCGCGCGCCCTTCGCTGCGCGCGAGCTGACCGTAGGCACCGGTCAGGTCGTTCCCAAACCGGGCCAGGCGCGCCTGGAACTCGGAGTAGTAGAGCTTCTGCGTGCTCGACTCGGCGCCCGGCTTGTGCCCCTGGGCGAGCGCGGTCAGCGAGCGCAGCGAGTTCAGCCGCAGCACCTCCGCGTCGATCGCGAGCTGGGCGATCCCCTGCCGCGTCACCGGATCGCGCGAGGCCGGCCCGCCGCCGCGCCGACTCCGCTGGGCCAGGTCGACGAGCTGGTCGAGGTGCCTCTTGTACATGGCGTAGCGCGAGAGCGTGCTCGCGCCGCGCTCGTAGCCGAGCACCGTGTTCGCGACGCGCCAGCCCTCGGTGGGGCCGCCGATCATGTTCTCGCGCGGCACGCGCACGTCCTTGTAGAAGACCTGCGAGAAGTTGGTCCCGCCGGTGATCTGAACCAGCGGCGCGATCTCGATGCCGGGCGTCTTCATGTCGATGAGCAGGAACCCGATGCCGTCGTGCTTAGCCGCGTCGGGGTCCGAGCGCACCAGGCAGAAGGTCCAATCGGCCAGGTGGGCTGCCGAGGTCCAGATCTTCTGGCCATTCACGACGTAGTGATCGCCCTCCAGGATGGCGCGCGTCTGCACGTTGGCGAGGTCGGAGCCGGCAGCGGGCTCCGAGTAGCCCTGACACCACATCTCCTCGGCGCGAAGCATCGGCCGCAGGAAGCGCTGCTTCTGCTCCTCGGTGCCGTGGTGGATGATCGCGGGCCCGCACAGGCCGATGCCGAGCCCGTTCTGGGTCGGCGGCGCATTGGCGCGGGCCAGCTCCTCCTGCAGCAGGGCGTTCTCGACGTGGCCGCGCCCCTGGCCGCCGTACTCGACCGGCCAGGTGGCGCCGACGTAGCCGGCGTCGTAGAGCTTGTGATGCCACTCGCGGAGCTTCGGGAACAGGTCGTCGTCTTCACCCACCTCCCGGTCGCCGACCTCGAGCCACCAGTCCGGGATGTTCCGCCCGAGCCAGGCTCGCACCTCGTCCCGGTACTGCTCCTCGGCCTCGCTGAAGCGGAAGTCCATCGGGTCTCCTTCGGCCTCGTCAGAGCGCGAGCCAGACCAGGACGAGCGCGAGCGCTCCGGCGCCGATCAGGATCCAGCGCAGCACGCCGGGCTGAATCAGCAGCGGATCCGAGGCGATGCTCTTGATCTCGGTCGGGTCGAGGCGCCCCTCGACCACGGCCTCGAGGTCCTCGAGACACATGCGCACCGGAAGCTCGGCGTAGGCCTCCCCGAGCTCGCGCGAGGCGACCGCGGGCCAGCCCTTGTAGGTGGTGCGCGCTCCACCCCGCCCGTAGCCGAAGCGGGCGTTGAGCATCCAGCCGATGGCGCCCGCGAGCGAGGCCATCACCTCGTGCAGCGCGAGGCCCTGCGACTCCGGCTTGGCACGGGAGCGGCGCTCGAGCCACTCGCCGAGCCGCGCGAGCGGGCGCCAACGGGGTGGCTCGTCCGCCTCGAGGCTCTTGAACTCCGGCGCCACGAGCTCCGGTCGCTTCGCGAGATACCAGGCGGTCTCCCAGGTGCCCGCGTGCTCTCCCGACGTCGCCCCCTGGCGCTCGGCCTCGCTGAGCGGGCGACCGATGAACTCCTCGACCTGCTCGAGCGCCTGGCCCGACACCATGCGGTGAAGCGCGCGAATCGAGGGCGCGATCATCGCCACGCCGTGCTTCTTCGAGATCCGGATCGACGCGGCCTCGAGCGCGGCCGCGTGGCGCGGGCCCCCGTGGGCGTTGGTGAGCACGATGTGGCGGAAGCCGGCCCGCACCAGCTGCTCGCCGAATGCGCGCACGACCCGGTAGACGGCCGCGGCCGGAGTGTTGATCGAGCCGGCCAGCGGCAGCTCGTCCGTTCCGAGCGCGAGCGGCGGGTAGCGCAGGACGGTCCAGTCGGGGTGTCGCTCGGCGAAGCGCCTCCCCGTCTCGTCCGCCATCCAGCAGGCCTGGTGCAGGTCGGCGCCGATGGGCAGGTGTGGACCGTGGACCTCGAGTGCGCTGACCGCGCAGAAGCAGACGGTTCGGTCGCGGTCGAGGCGCTCCAGGTCGGCGTAGCTCAGCTCGTCCGCGTTGCGCAGGTTGTAGGGCTCGACGATTTCGTGGTGCATCGCTCCCTATAATACGCGACGTGATTCGCCGCATGTTCGAGGCCTTCGAGACGGGCCGCTCGCGCGAGCTCTCGGTCGGCCTCGACCGGTCGGGAGAGGTCGCGTGGCGCCTGAGTGGCGAGCAGCTGCTCGGACGAGTGGGCGGCTGGCAGGCGCGGCTCCGGGCGCTCGGCGTGAAGCCGGGCGACCGGGTCGCGATCGACGTGCCGCGGGGACCCGACCTGCTGCCCGCGCACGTCGCGGCGCTCGCCGCGGGTGCGACTCTGGTACCGCTGAACCCATCGCTGGCACCGGAGGAGCGCTCGCGCATTCTCGAGCGCGCCACAGTGCGGGTGGTTCTCGGCCCGGAGCACGCCCCGGACGGGCCCGGCGCCCCCTCTCTGGCCGCGCGCGACGCCGAGACGCCGGCCCTGTTGATCTTCACCAGCGGAACGACGGGCGAGCCCAAGGGTGTGCCGCACCTCGAGGCGGGGCTCGAGGCGAACCTGGCCGGGCTGGCCGAGGTCTGGGGGCTCTCGGCCTCGGACCGGCTGCTCCACGTCCTCCCCGCACACCACGTGCACGGGCTGGTGCTGGCGCTGTACGGAAGTGCGCGGCTCGGCATTCCGATCGTGATGCTCGAGCGCTTCGACGCCGAGCGCTGCCTGGCCGCCCTCGGGACGCACCGCATCAGCGTCCTGATGGGAGTGCCGACCATGTATCACCGCATGGCCCACTCCCCGACCGAGGGAGACGCGAGCTCGATGCGGCTCTGGGTCTCGGGCTCGGCGCCACTCGCGACCGAGGACTTCGGCGACTTCGAGCGGCGCTTCGGGCTCGCACCGGTAGAGCGCTACGGGCTGACCGAGACGTTGATCGCGACTTCGAACCGATCGAGCTCTCCGCGACCGGGCGCCGTGGGCTTCGCGCTCCCCGACACCGAGATCCGACTCGCGGCGGATGGCGAGGTCGAGATTCGCGGACCGGGCGTGATGCAGGGCTACTGGGGCGCGCCCGAGCTCAGCCGCGAGGCGTTCCACGACGGGTTCTTCCGGAGCGGCGACCTGGGCTCGATCGAGCCGGACGGCGCGCTCACCATCTCCGGCCGCAAGAAGGAGCTGATCATCGTGGGCGGCTCGAACGTGCTGCCGGGCGAGGTGGAGCGCGCGCTTCGCGGCGACCCGGGCGTCGCCGATCTGGCCGTCGCCGGCCTTCCCGATGCCGATCGCGGAGAGATCGTCGCCGCGTTCGTGGTGACGCGCACGGGCACGGCCGAGGACACCGTGGAGGCCCGGCTGCGAGAGCTCGCGGGCGCCGGTCTCGCGAGCTACAAGCGCCCGCGCGAGTATCGCTTCGTCCCCGAGCTGCCACGCAACTCGATGGGAAAGATCGATCGCCGTGCACTCGCGACTCGCGAGCGGTCATCGCCCGGCTGAGTCGAGACGGTCCGAGCGAGACGATCCAATCGAGACAGTCGAGCCGAGACAAGAAGGGGAGCGTCCAATGGAAATCTACGGTCCGGAGCGCCGCGGTGCGCAGGGTCTCTCCCCCGCACAGTGGGAGTCGGGCAATCGGGCGATCCTGGCGCTGCTCGAAGACAGCGAGGTGCGGGACCACGTCGACCTGGTGATCACCTGCCGGGACGGCGCCTACGAGGTCTGGGCCGGGCGCGGCATGGTCCGGTTCCAGCGGGTCCTCGACGCGGGGGAGGTCCGCTACGAGACGCTCGAGCAGATCGGCGAGGACCCGCTGCGCGATCGCGACCCCGCGCGCCTCGCGACTCTCGCCGAGGAGCTCGCGGCAGCGGGCACGCGGGACGCCGCGCGCACGTTCTTCCAGCCCGAGCAGGTCTCCTACCCCTTCGCGCACGAGCGCATCGCGCAGCTCTTCGACAGCCCGAACGCCCCCGACCTGATCGTGAGCCCGCGGGCGTTCAGCTTCGGACTGCAGGCCGGACAGCACGGCGCGCTCGACGTGGTGCAGTCGCGTGCGACGCTGGCGCTCTCGGGCCCGGGCGTGCGCCCCGGCCGCCATCCACTCGCGGCGCGAGAGACCGACATCGCACCGACGATCTGCCGCGCCATGGGCTTCCCGCTGATCGACGGACGCGACGGACTCGGCCGCCCCGCCCGGACCTACCTGGCGCGCCAGGACGGGCGGGTCATCGAAGAGCTGCTCGATCCGGACGGGCCGCGTCCGGAGCGCGTCTACGTGATGATCCTCGACGGCCTGAGCCACAGCGAGCTGCTACACCAGCTCGACGCCGAGGAGCAGAGCATCCCGAACCTGCGCGCGCTCCTCGAGCGGGCCGCGATTCCCGCGTTCGGGTCCATCGTGAACTTTCCCTCGATCACCTGGCCGAGCCACGCGGCGCTGTTGACGGGCGCCTGGTGCGGCCACCACGACATCGTGAACCCTTCCTACTACGTGCGCGACGAGCGCGAGATCCAGAACCCGCAGGGGCTCTCGATCCAGACGGAGGGCTACCTGGGCTCCGGCGTGGAGACGCTCTACGAGGCCTTCAGCCGCGTGCGCGGGTCGTTCAGCGCAGCGGTCAACGCGCCCCAGGGACGCGGCGCCACGCACGCCTCGCTCGAGCGGCGCACCATCGGAGACCGCGTGCGGCTGCGGGCGCTCACGGCCGAGCACCGACAACGGATCAACCCGCGCTGGGAGAAGGACGGCTTCGAGGATATCCAGCACGAGGCCTACATCGACGCACGCGGCATGGCCCAGATCGACGTGCTGTTCGACGACCCGGACCATCCGGCGCCGGAGCTGGTCGTGCACGAGCTGGCGCTGACCGATGCCGCGGGGCACAGCTACGGCGCCCACAGCGAGGGGCTGCGCGAGGCGCTCGCCGAGAGTGACGCGCGCGTCGGTCACGTCGTCGACCTGCTGCGCGCCAAGGGCCTGTTCGACGGCACCCTGTTCGTGATCACCAGCGACCACGGCATGGCCTACCAGGACACCTCGCTGCGGGCGAATCCCGCGCGCCACCCCGAGCGCATCGGCATGCAGACCCGGACCTGCGAGCCGATGATCTGGCTCCGCGACCTCCGCGTAGACTTGCGTCGGGCCGCCGACGGTCGCACCGCCCGGGTGAAGGTGAGCGACGCCGACCCCGACCGGAGCGGCCGGCATCGCCCACTGGAGGGAGTGACGATCGACGCCTTCGACCACCCGGATCGCAGGTTCGCGCACGGCGTCACCGACGCCGACGGTCGCGCGGCGCTCACAACGCCGGCGGACGTCCCCTCGGACCAGATCTCGCTCGCCCTCCACCACCCCGACTTCAACGACCGCCACGTCAAGCTCACCGGAGAGCCGATCGCCCCCGATCCTAGAAGGATCTATCGCTAGAGCGGGGTCAAGGTACGGCGAAGTCGCGGGCTTCCGCGGACCAGGTGGAGGCGGAGGCGATTGCGGGCAGGACCGCCTCAGGCTCCGTGACGACGCTCCACATCGAGCGGTGGCGCTCGTGCATGAAGCGCTCGGCGATCGCGCGCTCGAGCAGCGCCACGCAGGGGTCGAAGAAGCCGGCGACGTTTACCAGCACGATCGGCTTCGAGTAGAGACCGAGGCGCTTCCAGGTGATCGCCTCGAACAGCTCCTCCAGGGTTCCGCAGCCGCCCGGCAGCGCGATCACCGCATCGACCTCGGCGATCATGCGCCGCTTGCGCTCGTGCATGTCACCCACCAGCCGAAGCTCTGTCAGCCGCTCGTGGCCCCACTCCAGCTCTCCCATGAACTCGGGGAGCACGCCGATCACGCGGCCCCCTTCGGCGAGCGCGCCATCGGCGAGCGAGCCCATCAGGCCGGTCGATCCGCCGCCATACACGATGGCGATGGCGTTCTGCGCGAGGATCTCGCCGAGCCGGCGCGCCGCGTCGAGGTAGACCTGGGCGCACTGGCGGCTGGAGGCGGCGTAGACGCAGACCTGCTCGGGCTTCATGGGGCGGGGGAAGATAGCAGCGGGACCCGCGGGCAGGTATTGGCGGATGGCTGCAATCTGGCAGAATGCGGGCGCAGACAGCCAGCGGGAAGCCACGCGTGAGCGGGAACGAGACCGGGACTTCACTAGCGGAGATCGATCGACGGAGCTCGCTCCATCCCTTCACCTCGATTGCGGAGCACCTGGCGCACGGGCCCCAGGTCATCGTCGAGGGCAAGGGCATCCGGGTGAAGGATGCCGAGGGCCGCGAGTATCTCGACGCGATGGCGGGGCTGTGGTGCGTCAACGTCGGCTATGGACGGCCGGAGATCGTCGAGGCCGCGCGAGACCAGCTCGAGCGGCTCCCCTTCTATCACTCCTTCGCCTCGATGGCGAACGAGCCGGCAATCCGGCTCGCCGAGCGTCTGCTCGAGCTGGCACCGGGCAGGATGAGCCGCGTCTTCTTCGGCAACTCCGGATCGGACGCCAACGACACGCAGGTCAAGCTGGTCTGGTACTACAACAACCTGCGCGGCAAGCCCGCCAAGAAGAAGATCATCGCCCGGCGCCGGAGCTACCACGGGGTCACGCTCGGTGCGGCGAGCATGACGGGGCTCGGTCCCGTCCACGCCTCCTTCGACCTGCCGCTGCCCGGCTTCCTGCACGTCTCGACGCCCTACGCGTACCGCGAGGCGCCGGAGGGAATGTCGGAGCGCGCCTTCACCGACCTCCTGGTGCGCGAGCTCGACGAACGCATCGAGACCGAGGGGCCCGACACGGTCGGCGCGTTCATCGCCGAGCCGGTGATGGGGGCCGGCGGAGTGCTGGTCCCCCCGGCGGGATACTTCGAAGGCGTGCAGCAGGTGCTGCGCAAGCACGACGTGCTGATGATCGCCGACGAGGTGATCTGCGGCTTCGGCCGCCTCGGCGCGATGTTCGGCTGCGACGTGTACTCGATCGAGCCCGATCTCGTGACGCTCGCAAAGGGGCTCACGAGCGGGTACGTACCGATGTCTGCCTGCCTCATCTCCGAGCGGGTCTGGGAGGTGCTGGAGCGCGAGTCCCCCGCGACCGGTGCCTTCACGCACGGCTACACCTACTCCGGTCACCCGGTCGCCGCCGCGGCGGCGCTCGCGAACCTGCACCTGCTCGAGCGGGACGACCTCGTCGCGAACGCGCAGAGTGCGGGTGCGTACCTGCAGATGAGCCTGCGCGAGCGCTTCGCGAGGCACCCGCTGGTCGGAGAGGTGCGCGGAATCGGGCTGATCGCGGCAATCGAGCTGGCCGCGGACCGGGAGCGCAGAACGCCGTTCGACCCCGCCCTGCAGGTAGGCCGCCGGCTCTCCGCGAAGCTCCTCGACCACGGCCTGATCTCGCGGCCGCTCGGGGACAGCCTCGCCCTCTCGCCCCCACTCATCATCCGCGAAGAGGAGATCGACGAGCTGGTCGAGCGCTTCCGCCGCGGCCTCGACGAGCTCGCCGAGGAGCTGATCGTCGAAGGTGTCTGGAAGGTGAGGGGCTAGTTAGGGGATGATGGGGCGCAGGCGGATGTCGATGCGTCGGTTCTGGGCGCGCCCATCGGGGGTCTCGTTGGACGCGACCGGGTCGTTGGCTCCGAAGGAGACGGCCACCAGCCGCTCCGGGTCGACTCCCGCCCCTTCCATTACGCGCACCACGCTCGCCGCGCGCGCGCCGGCGAGCTCCCAGTTCGAGGGGTAGCGAGCCGTCAGGCTGGCGCCGATCGGAACGTCGTCCGTGTAGCCCAGGACCGCGATCTGGAACGGGATCTCCGCGAGCTCCTCGACCACTCTCAGCAACACCCCGCGACCGGTGTCCATGAGCTCCGCGGAGCCGGTCGGAAACAGCACGGACTCCGAGAGCTGCACGTGCAGCCCGTCCCGCATCAGCTGCACCTTGATCCGGCCGGCGAGAAGCTCGGCTCCGAGCTCCTCGCGCAGCGCGGCCTCGGTGGCCTGAAGCTGCGCGAGCTCCTCGTCTCGCACGGCGAGCTCCTCGTCGAGCGTCGCGGCGACGTCGGCGAGCTGCTCCGTGTCGTGGGCCAGCGCCAGGCTCTGCGCCGCGTACATGTCGCGTTCCCGCTCGAGCGCGTCGTACCTCGCCTGGCTGACGCAGCCGGTCAGGAGCGCTAGGAAGGCGAAAGTCACCAGGAGCCCGTTCATCAAGATTTCTCCGGCGCAGTGATCCAGATCACAATTGAGCCGATTATACGCCAGACGGGTCGACTAAAGCTCCTGTTCGCCCTCGCCCGCGAGCACCTCCGTCACGAACTCGCGCACCTGGCTGCTCGGCACGGCGAAGCCGATGCCCTGCGCCGTCGGGGCCCCGGCGGTATTCACCCCGATCCAGGCGCCGGTGAGCGTGATGAGCGGACCGCCGGAAGAGCCGGGATTGATCGCAGTGTCGGTCTGGATGAAGTCGATGGAACGGCTCTCCTCCTTGGAGACTCCCGTCAGGTTGCGCCCCGTCTGACTGATGATCCCGAAGGTGACCGAATGGCCCAGCCCGAGTGGGTTGCCGACCGCGATCACCATGTCGCCGATTCCCACCTTGTCGGAGTCGCCCATGGGGAGGACCGGGTACTCCCGCGACGGGTTCCTCACCTTCATCAGGGCCAGGTCGAAGACCGGATCGCGCGCGACGACGACCAGGTCGAGCTCCTCGTCCTCCTGGGTCGTCAGGGCTCGAATCTGCTGAGCGTCCCGGATCACGTGGTTGTTGGTCAGAAGGTACCCGGAGGAATGTACGAAGAAGCCGGAGCCGAGCGCCTTTCCGGGCAGACGCACCGGGAAGCTGGTCAGGGGCAATTGGATCGGGAGCAGGCTGACGCGCACCGGAATCTTGGTCTTCGTGTAGATGCTGACGACGGCCGGCCTCGTCTGCTCGGCGATCCGGCGCACCGACTGGCTGTCGAACGCCCCCTTGGCCACCGTGTCGCCGGTCTCGACGACGACGTCCGACGCCTGCTTGCCGAGCAGGTCGGCCGCCGCGGGGCGCAAGGCCACGGGCGCGTCGAGGGGAATCCCCTGCTCCTCGAGGCTGATGCAGCCCCCGATCACCAGCGCACAGAGCGCAATTACAATACCGTTTCGAGCGTCGTTCATGATGGCCGCGCCTCCTCCCTAATCCGTGGACACTCCTTACCGCATCGGGAGCCGAGCTGTCCAGCACCGCGCGGGTCGGTGATAAGATCCGGGTAGCGCCCCTGCAGTCCCACCCTTCAGCCCAATGGAAGGCAGCTTGAGCCGCAAACGCCGTCTCGCCGGCGCCGCGATCGCGATCGTCGGCGTTCTGATCGCGTTGGCGGTCAGCGTTCGGTTCATCGATTTCGGGCGCTTCCGCGAGCTTGCTGAGCGGGAGCTTTCGAACGCGCTCGGTCTCGAGGTGAGCGTCGGGGGTGACTTCTACCTGAGTGTCATTCCGCGCCTGCACCTCAAGGCGACGGAAGTGACCGTGGCAAACCTCGAGGGTCGCCCGTCCCCGCACCTCGCGAAGATCGGGTCGCTCGAGCTGGAGCTGAGCACCTGGGATCTCCTGTTCGGCCGCATCGAGATCGACGGACTGAACGTCGTCGAGGGGGAGCTCCGGATCGAGCCGGACGCCGAGGGAAAGCTCGGCCTGTCGCCCGCGCGCAGCTCGCTCGACGACGAGCTCGAGGACATGGCGGTCGACCTGCGGATCCACAGCCTGGACCTGTACGACGTGAGCGTCTTCTATCGCGCGGGCGAGAGTGGGCCGGTCACGTCACTGCGCATCGATGCGCTGTCGCTCGAGGCGGAGCCCCCCGGCGACACGCTCGCTCTGGCGGCGCGCGGCGAGATCGACGGGAGCCCCTTCGACGTCGAGGGGCGCTTCGGCCGCTTGGCGGAGCTGTTCGAGCCGACCGCCCCCTTTCCCGTGTCCTTGAACGGCCGGGTCTTCGAGGCGCAGCTCGAGGTGGACGGAACCGTGGAGTCCCCGGTGCAGCTGCGCGGGCTCGACCTCGCGCTCTCGGCCACGCTCCCCGACCTCGCGGTCCTGCGTCGCGACCCCGAGAGAAAGCTGCCGCGCATCGGACCGGTCCGCTTCTCGGCTCGCCTGAAGGATCCTAGCGGCGCGTACGCCCTCGAGGAGCTGAAGCTGGAGACCGCGGAAGACGCACCGCTGGGAATCGAGGCCACCGGCGCCGTAATGGACCTGGAGGCGTTCGCGGGCGTCGACCTCCAGGTGCGCCTCGAGGCCGACGACCTGCGCGTGCTGGAGCCGTTCGTGGAG
>CAZLBF010000097.1:0-24681 GCA_964557495.1 uncultured Myxococcales bacterium
TGCTCCGGAGGCAAGCGCTCTATCCAGGCTGAGCTACTGGGCCCGAGTGGTGGGCGATACTGGATTCGAACCAGTGACTTCTACCGTGTGAAGGTAGCACTCTACCACTGAGTTAATCGCCCTCGACGCTGGATAGTAGACCCGGCGCCGCGGAGTTCAACCGCCGCGTGCCGACGCCACCCGCGCCCCGGCTCGCAGCGGACGGACGGCCCCCGTCAGGATCCGCGCCGCCGCTCGATCGCCGCTCCGATGAAGTCTCGGAACAGCGGATGGGGGCTGAACGGCGTCGACTGGAACTCGGGGTGGAACTGACAGGCGAGGAACCAGGGGTGGTCCCTCAGCTCGATGATCTCCACCAGCTCGCCGTCGGGAGAGGTGCCGGCCAGCACCAGCCCCGCCTTCTCGAGCCGCTCGCGATAGACGGTGTTGAACTCGTAGCGGTGCCGATGCCGCTCGTTGACCAACGCCGTGCCGTAGGCGCGCGCCGCCAGCGTGTCGGGCGCGATCCGGCAGGGGTAGGCCCCGAGCCGCATGGTGCCGCCGACGTCCTGCTGGTCCGCCTGGTCGGGGAGCAGGTCGATGACCGGATACGGCGTGTCGGAATCGATCTCGCTCGAGCTCGCCTCGGCCAGCCCGGCGAGGTCGCGGGCCACCTCGATCACGGCGCACTGCATGCCGTAGCAGATCCCGAGGAAAGGAATCTCCCGCTCCCGCGCGTAGCGGATCGCCAGGATCTTCCCCGCAGAGCCGCGCTCGCCGAATCCGTGCGGGACCAGGATCCCGTCGACCGCCGACAGCGAGTCGAGCAGGCTCGGGTCGAGCTTCTCGGAGTCGACGTACTCGATCTCGACCGCCCCGTCGTGTGCCACCGCGCCGTGTGAGAGCGCCTCGTTCAGGCTCTTGTACGAGTCGCCGAGCTCGACGTACTTGCCCACCATCGCGATGCGCACCCGCTCGGACGGGTTCTTGAGCGTGGCGACGAGTCGCTCCCAGCGCGCGAGATTCGGCCGCGCGGTCCAGATGTTCAGCCGGTTCACGATCGCCTCGTCGATCTCCTCGCGGTGCAGGTGCAGCGGCAGCTCGTACACGGTCTCGACGTCGGGTGCGGCGATCACCGCCTCCTCGTCGACGTCGCAGAACAGCGCGAGCTTTGCCCGGACCGCCTGCGGCAGGATGCGGTCGGCCCGACACAGCAGGATGTCGGGCGCGATTCCGATCTGGCGCAACTCCTTGACCGAGTGCTGGACCGGCTTGGTCTTCAGCTCGCCCGCGGTGGCCACGTAGGGCACGAGCGCCACGTGCGCGTAGAGCACGTTCTCCCGCCCCAGGTCCTGGCGCAGCTGTCGGATCGCCTCCAGGAAGGGCAGGGACTCGATGTCTCCGACGGTGCCTCCGACCTCGACGATCAGCACGTCGGTCTTCTCGCCGACCGCGAGGATGTGACGCTTGATCTCGTCGGTCACGTGCGGGATCACCTGCACCGTCGCGCCGAGGTAGTCGCCTTCGCGCTCGCGCCGGATCACGCGCTCGTAGACGCGGCCCGACGTGAGGTTGTTCTCTTGCGAGAGGCGCGCCGACGTGAAGCGCTCGTAGTGGCCGAGGTCGAGGTCGGTCTCGGCACCGTCCTCAGTCACGTACACCTCGCCGTGCTGGATCGGATTCATCGTGCCGGGATCGACGTTCAGATAGGGGTCGAGCTTGACGAAGCTGACGCGCAGCCCGCGCGCCTCGAGCAGCGCGCCGATCGAAGCGGAGGAGAGCCCCTTCCCGATGCCCGAGAGAACGCCCCCCGTCATGAAGATGTACTTGCTCGCGCGCGCCACGGCTCACTCCCCCCACGGAGACCAGCGGGAGAATGGCCCACCGGAGGGGGGGACGCAAAGCCCGCGGCCGAGCCGCAGCCCTCCGAGGCTCCCCATCGCGCTACGGAATGGCCCCTCGGCTCGTTTCGTCACTCGGGGCGCGGGCTGGCCGGGGAGACTCGCTCGCTACGGCCGCGCGCCGCGACGACGCAGAGCCGCCAGGCCGGCGAGACCGAGCGCGAGGAGCCCGTAGGCTCCGGGCTCCGGGACGCTGACGAGGGACTCGCTGCCGCCGGACTCGAAGTTGATCACGTGAACCCCGGCGCGCAGGGCCCCGGACTCGAGCTCGTCGATGACGTCCTGGGTGGTCTGGTTGGGGTCGAGCCCGAAGACGATCCCGACCTGCTCTCCCGGCTCGACGCCGTTGCTCGGAGGTGGCGCCACCGCCCCCGACAGGAAGCCGAGCGTGGTCATGAAGGGCGGGCTCGCGAGATTGCCCCCCGGCAGATCGCTGGGCCCGGGAAACATGTCCGCGACGAAACTCACCCCGGGGCCGTTCACGATCGCATCGAGGCTCATCAGCGAGCCGTCGTCGAAGTAGATCTGTGCGATGGTCGACTGCTCGGGGCCCAGATTCGTGAAGTCGAAGCGAACCTGGGTTCCCAGGTCGACCACGTCCATCTGCACCTGCGCCTCGGCGATGTCGCAGTCCCCCGGGACGTTGGGATCGTTGAAGGTGATGCACTCGAAGTAGAAGATCATCGCCGCGGCCGGCCACGCGAGCGCGCATACAAGCGTTCCGGCCACCAGGACCGCAAGTCCTCGTAGAGTCAAGATCTTCTCCAGAAAATTAGGGGGGTTCGACAACCTCGGGGAGCGCGACAGCCGCATCGGGAACGCTCTCACAGAGCTCCCTCGGGAGAGCGCTCGCTTCCAGCGCGCCTCCCCGCGGCCGGCGAGCTGGCGCGTTAGTTACAGAAGGGGGCGCCCCGACAGGAGCCGGGGCGCCGGGATGCACTTGCGTGCGGCCCTCCGCCCTTCTGCCCAAACCATGCGCCTGCGAAGGAGCGTCGCGATACCCGCGAGTCGGGAACGGAGGGAACCCGGTCGCGGTTTCGGGCACCGCCGCCTCGGCGGCGTCGAAACGCACGCAAACCGGTCCTAGGGCGGTGACAGTTCCGCCGGTCCGCACAGATCCCTCCCCTTCCCGGATGCCGGTTTCAGGTCGCAGCGGCGCCCGGAAAGCGCTACGGGGCGCAACTCCCGCAGTTATGAGGCAGATTCTCCCACGGACACCGGTCCAGCGCAACCAATTTCTCGCAGGAAATTCCCGATTGTCACCGGGCGGCGAGTCGGCCATCCCGGATCGCGGGTCGGTCCGGCTAGCGCTTGCTGAACTGGAAGCGGGCCCGGGCGCCGCGCTGGCCGTACTTCTTGCGCTCCTTGGTGCGCGCGTCGCGCGTCAGGAAGCCGCCGCGCTTCAGCGTCGGGCGCAGGTTCGGGTCCCAGATCTCGAGCGCGCGCGCGATTCCGTGCCGCGTCGCACCCGCCTGGCCGGTAATCCCGCCGCCGTGGACCCTGACCTGGATCGCGAACTGCCCGACGGCGTTCGCGGCCTCGAGTGGCTGCGCGATCACCTGGCGGAGCGTCTCGCGCGGGAAATAGTCCTGAATCGGCCGGCGGTTGACCGTGATCGTCCCGTCGCCCGGCTCGAGCTTCACCCGGGCGGTCGATTCCTTGCGGCGGCCGGTCGCCGCGAACTCGGTCGCGCGCTGCATCGTCATGCGTCGATCTCCAGCTGCACCGGCTTCTGCGCCGCGTGCGGGTGGTCGGGGCCGGAATACACCTTGAGCTTCCGGAGCATCTTCCGACCGAGGGGATTCTTGGGGAGCATGCCGCGAACCACGCTCTCGAAGAGCCGCTCAGGCCGCTTCTCGAGCAGGTGGCCAGCAGTCACCTCGCGGATGCCGCCCGGGTAGCCGCTGTGGCGGTGGTAGACCTTGTTCTCGCGCTTGCGGCCCGTGAGCTCGACCTCGGCGGCATTCACCACGATGACGAAGTCCCCATCGTCGACATGGGGCGTGTAGGTGCGCTTATGCTTGCCGCGCAGGATCGTCGCGACCTGGCTCGCCGCGCGGCCGAGCACCTTGCCGCGGGCGTCGAGTACATACCAGCTGTTCTCGACCTGCTCGGCGGGTGTGCTGCGCGTGGGGCGCATGGGATCGGACAAGCGACGGACCTCCGGCTTCGGGCGGCGATGCGGGCTATGAAATAGCCGAGCCCTATCAGGGGGTCAACGAGGGGTAGTCAATCGACTCCAGGCACAGGCCCTGGGGGGGGGCGGTCGGACCCGCGCGAGAGCGGTCCCTCGAGGTCAGGATCGCGGGGATCTGGTCCGGATCGAGCCGCCCGGAGCCCGCCTCCACCAGGGTGCCGGCCAGATTCCGGACCATGTAGCGCAGAAAGCTCTGGGCGCGGGCCCGGATAAGGCACTCGTCCCCCTCGCGCCGGACGTCCAGCTCGTCGAGGCGCCGCCGCGTGCCCTGGCCGGGCGGCGGGCCCCCAGGCGCCCCCCGGAAGGCCTCGAAGTCGCGCTCCCCGACCAGGTGCGCCGCCGCGCGCTGCATCGCCCCCAGGTCCAGCCGGCGCCGCAGGTGCCAGGTTGCGCGCCGACGCATGGGGCTGGGGCTCGGGCGGTTCAGGATCCGGTAGAGGTAGCACTTGGAGAGCGCGTCGCGGCGGGCGTCGAAGCCGTCGGGGACCGCCTGCGCGTCGATCACGCTGACGTCGGAGCCGAGACGCGCGTTGAGCGCCCGGAGCAGCTCCTCCGGACCGAGCCGCCCCGTCCAGTCGAGGTGGGCCGCCTGACCTCGCGCGTGGACGCCGGCATCGGTGCGCCCCGCCCCGTGGATGCGCACCGAGCGCTGCGCGAGATCGGCCAGCGCCGCCTCGAGCTCGCCCTGGACGCTCCGCCCCTCCGGCTGCAGCTGCCAGCCCACGAAGTCGGTCCCGTCGTACTCGATAACGAGGCGGATGCGGGACACCGGGCCTCTAGGCGCTCTGCATCAGCGCCTCGGCGGCCTCCACGGCGGCGACCGCGGAGCCGAGCCGGAGGTCGTCCAGCGCCATCGCGAAGGCCAGACTTGTCCCCGAGAGGCGAATGCGGCCGACCTGGAGCCGGTCGCGGCTGCCGCAGGTGCGCGGCGTCGGGAGCTCCGCGGCCTCGAGCAGCTCGATCTCGACGCGCGTCTTCCAGAGCTCGCGGATGCGTTCGGGAGGCACCTCGGCGGCCAGCTCCACGTGGGCGAGCGTCAGGCTCCCCGCGAAGATCGGGACCCGTACGCGCGTCACCTCGAGCGGCAGCTCGGGGTGCTCGAGCAGGCGACGGACCACCATGCGCAGCCGGGCCTCCTCCGAAGTCTCCCCCTCCTCGAGCAGGATGCCCACGCTCGGCAGGCAGTCGAAGGCGAGGGGCTGCGGAAAGCGCACGGCGTCGCCAGCCTCGCCCGTCATGGCGCTCAGCAGCTGGACCGTCTGGTCGGCGAGCTCACCGACTCCCTCGCGACCGGCTCCCGAGGCCGACTCCAGCGTTACGGCGCTGACGCGCGCCAGCCCGACCTCGCGCTCGAGGGGCTCGAGGGCCAGGCCCAGACCCGCCGCCGCGCCCCGCGGAACCGCGACGCGCCGGGATCCGGCGGGCAGTGCAGCCGATCCGACCGGGTGCAGCGGAACCTCCGGGGAGAGCTCGAGAGAGCCGGAGACGTCGACGATCCGCACCTCGGCGGCGTCCAGCTCCGGGAGCAGCTCTTCGAGGATCCCCGGGGCCGCACACAGGACCAGGTCCCAGCCGTCCACGGAGGTGCCGCCTCCGGGCAGCAGCGGCTCCACCTCGAGCGTCTCGCCGCAGAACTCGATCTCGGTTCCGGCCGAGGCCTCGGACGCGTAGGGAAGCAGCTCGAGGACCGGGAAGCTGCGCTCCTCGAGAACCGCGAGAAGCTCCTGTCCGACCGCGCCGGTCGCACCGAACAGTGCGACGCGGTGGCCGCGCCCGGCCATCAGCCCAGCGCCTCACGCACGAGCTTCCCCATCTCCCGGGTCCCCACCGGCCGCTCCCCCTCGCGCGCCAGGTCCGGCGTGCGATGGCCGGCCGCGAGCACCCGCGACACCGCCTCGCGGATGCGCGACGCCTCGGGCCCGCGCCCCAGGCCGTGCTCGAGCAGCATCGCCGCCGAGAGAATCGATGCGAGCGGGTTTGCCGCATCCTGCCCTGCGATGTCCGGTGCGCTGCCGTGGACCGGCTCGAAGAGGCCGCGCGAGTCCGCGCCGAGGCTCGCGGAGGGGAGCATCCCTAGCGAGCCGGTGATCATGGCGGCCTCGTCCGAGAGGAAGTCGCCGAAGAGATTCGGGCAGAGCAGCACGTCGAAGTGCCGGGCGTCGCGGAGCAGAATCATCGCCGCACTGTCGACGAGCTGATGCTCGAGCTCGATCTGCGGGTAGTCGCGCGCGACCTCGGAGACGACCTCGTTCCAGAGCCCGCAGACCTCGAGCACGTTGCTCTTGTGGATGTTCGTCACGAGCTTGCGGCGCTCGGACGCGGTCTCGAATGCGACGCGCGCGATCCGCTCGATCTCCCGCTCGTCGTAGACCATCGTGTTCCGCGCCCTCCGCAGCCCGGCCACGTCGTCGCGACCGCGGGGCTCCCCGAAGTAGATGCCTCCGGTCAGCTCGCGGACGACGATCAGGTCTACCCCCGCGACCGCCTCGCTACGCAGCGGGCTCGAGTCGACCAGCGCCGGGATCACGGCGGCGGGGCGCAGATTGGCGAACAGCTCCAGCTCCTTGCGGATGCGCAGCAGGCCGCGCTCCGGCTTCTCGGGTGCCGGGAGGCCGTCCCACGCGGGACCGCCGACGGCACCGAGCAGCACCAGGCCGCAGGCCTGGGCCCGCTCTACGGTGCGATCGGACAGCGGTACGCCCTCCGCCTCGATCGCGGCGCCGCCGATCAGCGCCTCCTCGAACTCGAGGTCGGGCGCGACCCGCTCCAGAACCGCGCGTGCCTCGGTCGTGACCTCGGGGCCGATCCCATCGCCCGGAAGCACGAGGACGTGCGGCACGAGCCCGGCTCAGATGCCGCGGAGGGCGGCGCGAGAACCCGCCTCCTTGCGTTGCTCGATCCGGTTGACCGCCTGGATGTAGGCGCGTGCGCTCGCGACGATGATGTCGGTGTCGGCGCCGTGACCGATCACGCGTATGCCGTCCTCCTCGAGCGTCACGGCGACCTCGCCCTGCGCATCCATGCCGCTGGTGATCGCGTTGACCTGGTAGCGCAGCAGCCGCGCCTTCGAGCCCGTCAGCTCCTTCACCGCCTTGAAGACCGCGTCGACGGGGCCGTCTCCCATCTTGGCCACCTTCCGGTCCTCGCCCCCGATCGACATCTCGACCGTGGCGGTGGGCGTGGCGAAGGTGCCGCTCACGACCGACATGTTCGCGAGCTTGTGGCGCGCGTCGATGCGCTGGAGCTGATTTGAGAGAAGCGCCTCGATGTCCTCGTTGTAGACCGTCTTCTTGACGTCGGCGAGGTCCTTGAAGCCCTGGAACGCCCGCTCGAAGTCGATCTTCTCGGGATCGAAGCCGAGCTCGCGCACGCGCTCCGCAAACGCGTGACGCCCGGAGTGCTTTCCGAGCACCAGCTCGCTCTTGCCGCGCCCCACCGACTGCGGCGTCATGATCTCGTAGGTGAGCCGGTTCTTCATCATCCCGTGCTGGTGGATCCCGGCCTCGTGTGCGAACGCGTTGTCGCCCACGACCGCCTTGTTGGGGGGCACGGCGATCCCGATGATCTGCGACAGCGCGCGGCTCGTCGGGTAGATCTCCTCCGCGTTGATCGCGGTGTCGCAGCCGTCGAAGAACTCGTTGCGCGTCCGCAACGCCATCACGACCTCTTCCATGGCGGTGTTGCCCGCGCGCTCGCCGATGCCGTTCACGGTGCACTCCACCTGGCGCGCCCCCGCGCGGATCGCCGCCAGCGAGTTGGCCACCGAGAGCCCGAGGTCGTCGTGACAGTGAACCGAGAAGCGCACCGAGTCGCCCGCCCCGACGTTGTCGCGCAGGTAGGTGATCAGCTCGGCGTACTCCAGCGGCGTGGTGTAGCCGACGGTGTCGGGGATGTTCAGGGTCGAGGCCCCCGCGTCGACCGCACGCTTGCACACCCGGACCAGGTATTCCCAGTCCGAACGCGTCGCGTCCTCCGGTGAGAACTCGACGTCGTCGCAGTAGCTCCGCGCCCGCTCCACGGCTCCGCCGACCTCGTCGAGCACGCGGTCGGGTCCCATGCGCAGCTTGTCGCACATGTGGATCTCGGAGGTCGCGATGAACGTGTGGATGCGAGGTCGCTCGGCGTGGCGGAGCGCCTCCCAGGCGCGGTCGACGTCCTCTCGGCCGGTGCGCGCCAGCCCGCAGATGATGGGGCCCCGCACCTCCTGGGCGATCGTGCGCACGGACTCGAAGTCCCCGTGCGAGGCGATCGGGAAGCCGGCCTCGATCACGTCGACGCCGAGCTTCGCGAGCTGCCGCCCGAGGACGAGCTTCTCCTCCAGGGTCATGCTGCAGCCCGGCGCCTGCTCGCCGTCGCGCAGGGTGGTGTCGAAGATCAGCACGCGGCCATCAGACATCGCGGGGGGCCTCCTCCGAGGGCTCGTCCGGGTTCGGTTGCGCCGCGTCCAGCACGCCCGACTCGCCTTCGGCTCGAAGCTTCAAGAGCAGTCGCAGAGGCCCGGACAGCACGTAGCTTACCCCAATCACGAACATGACCGGCTCGTGGTACAGCAGCAGGACCACCAGGCCGAGCACGACGCCCACGAGGGCCGGATAGGCCATGTTGCGCGGGATGCGGACTCCCTTGAGGCTGAGGTAGGGGACCGAGCTGACCATCAGCAGCGCCAGCGCCCAGAAGCCGAGCGTCAGCAGGGTGCCGGACACCGGGCCGAACGGGGGAATGAAGCCGAGCCACTCCACGAACCACACCAGCACCGCGACGAGCCCACCCGCGAGCGTGCTCGGAAGGCCCTGATAGTCGTCGCTGGAGCTCTGCTCGCCGGCGTTGAAGCGCGCCAGCCGGAGCGCCGCGCAGATCGCGAAGAGCGAGGCGATCAGCCAGCCGCGCGGTCCGAGCGGCACCAGCATCCAGTTGTAGAACAGCAGCGCGGGCGCAAGGCCGAACGAGACGACGTCCGAGAGCGAGTCGTACTCGGAACCGAAGCGGCTGCTCGTGCCCGTCGCGCGCGCCACCCGCCCGTCGAGCATGTCGCAGATGCCGGCGAGCACGATCAGGAGCGCAGCCCGCGAGAACTGTCCCTGAGACGAGGAGACGATCGACCAGAAGCCGAACAGCAGCGCTCCCGTGGTGATCAGGTTGGGGAGCAGGAAGACCACGCGCCGCTCGCCGCGCCGCGCCCGCCGTCGAGCCCTCCGTGAACGTCGGGACTCCTTCACGGCCGCACCTCGGCAATCACGGTCTCGCCTCCCCGCACGCGGTCTCCCGGCTTGACCCGAACCTCGCTCGAGGCGGGGAGCAGGATCTCGACGCGCGATCCGTAGCAGATCAGACCATAGGGCTCGCCCCGCTCGAGCGTCGAGCCCTCGCCCGGGTGGCACACGATGCGGCGCGCGATGAGTCCGGTGATCTGGGAGACCGAGTAGCGAATGCCGGTCGGTGTCTCGACGTCGAGGCGCGCCCGAACGTTCAGCGCGGACGCCTCGGCGCGGAAGGCCGCCAGGAAGCGAGTTCCGCTGCGGCGCACGGCGCGCACCTTGCCGGTCAGCGGGACTCGGTTCACGTGCACGTCCAGGATCGAGAGGAAGATGGCGACCCGCTGGCAGCGACCCACGAAGTCGTCGATCTCGGCGAGCACCTCGGCCTCGACCACGCGGCCGTCCGCCGGTGAGATCGCCAGGCGCTCTCCCCCGGGCGGATGCCGCCGTGGGTTCCGGAAGAAGGCCAGGTTCGCGGCCGCCAGCACGACAAAGAGCCCGCCCAGCACGGGCATCCCGAGGGCGCCCAGCACGAGGGCCAGCACGACGAGCCCGGCCGTCCAGGGCCAGGCCTGGGGCGCGATCGCGCGCTGAAGTGTTCGCTCGGTTGCCATCCGGGTCAGTTCCTCTTCCTGTCCACCAGCTTGCCCCGCTCCAGCCACGGCATGAGCGCTCGCAGGTGCTCGCCGACCGCCTCCAGCGGGTGCTCCGCCCCCAGCCGGGTGAGCGCGTTGAAGCTCGGCATGCCCGCTCGGCTCTCCAGGAGCCACTCCTTCGCGAAGGCTCCCGATCGGATCTCGGCGAGGATCTGCTTCATCTCGGCCTTGACCTGCGGGCCGATCACGCGCGGCCCTCGCGTCACGTCGCCGTACTGCGCCGTGTTCGAGATCGTGTACCGCATGTTCGAGATGCCCCCCTCGTAGATGAAGTCGACGATCAGCTTCACCTCGTGGATGCACTCGAAGTAGGCCATCTCGGGCGAGTACCCGGCCTCGACCAGCGTCTCGAAGCCCGCCTGCATCAGCGCGGTCAGGCCTCCGCACAGAACCGCCTGCTCTCCGAAGAGATCGGTCTCGGTCTCCTCGCGGAAGCTGGTCTCGATGATGCCCGAGCGGCCACCGCCGATGCCCTTCGCGTACGCGAGGGCGATCTGGAGTGTGTCGCCGGTCGGATCCCGGTCCACCGCGACCAGACACGGAATGCCGGCGCCCTGCTTGTAGAACTCGCGCACGATGTGGCCGGGGCCCTTTGGTGCGACCATGAACACGTTCACGCCGTCGGGCGGCGCAATGCAGTCGAAATGGATGTTGAAGCCGTGGGCCATCGCCAGGTAGTTGCCCTCGGAGAGGTGTTCGGCGACTTCGCTCCGGTAGATGTCGCCCATCGACTCGTCCGGGAGCGTCAGCATGACCACGTCGGCGGCGCGCGCGGCGTCGGCGACGGGCAGCACCTTCAGCTTCTCCGCCTCGGCCTTGGCGCGGCTGGGCGAGTCGGGCCGCAGCCCGACCAGCACGTCGACGCCGCTGTCGCGCAGGTTCAGCGCGTGCGCGTGGCCCTGGCTCCCGTAGCCGACGACCGCCACGGTGCGCCCCTCGAGGCGCTTCAGATCCGCGTCCTTGTCGTAGTAGATGTTCATCCCGGCTGCTCGCTCCGATCGCGCTCCAGTGTCCCGCCCCCGCCGGGCCGGGCAGCTAACCCCCGCGCGCGACCGCGACCCGGCCGGTCCGCACGACGTCCTCGAGCCCGAGTGGCCGCAACAGATCCGAGAGGCCGCGGATCTTCTCCGGGCTGCCGGTCACCTCGACGGTGTAGGAGTCGGGGGTGACGTCGACGATCTTGCCGCGGAAGATCTCCGCGATGCGCATGACCTCGGCGCGCGCCTCGGGCAGCGTCCTCACCTTGAAGAGCGCGAGCTCGCGGCCGACGAACGAGGACGCCTGGGTGTGGTCCGACACCTTGATCACGTCGATCAACTTGTAGAGCTGCTTGACGATCTGCTCGATCGTCTCGTCCTCGCCCTGGGTCACGAGCGTGATCTGGGAGACCGTAGGGTCCAGCGTCTCCGCGACGCAGAGGCTGTCGATGTTGTACCCCCGCGCGGAGAACAGACCGGAGACGCGCGACAGCACGCCGAACTCGTTCTTCACGCGGACGTTGATCGTGTGCTGCACCGCTCAGCCCTCTTCGGGCTCTTCGAGGATCATGTCCCGGTTGGCGCCGCCGCTGGGGACCATCGGGAAGCAGTTCTCCTCCTCGGCACACACGAAATCCATGATCACCGGCTTCGTCGCCGCGAGACCCTTCTCCAGAACCGTCTCGACCTCGTCGGGCTTCGTCGCGCGGTAGCCCAGCGCCCCGAACGCCTCGAAGTACTTCACCCAGTCGGGCTGCGCGTGAAGATCGACCTCCGAGTAGCGTCGCTCATAGAAGAACTGCTGCCACTGGCGGACCATGCCGAGCACCCCGTTGTTGAGATTCACGACCTTGATCGGAAGGTTGTGCTCGACGGCAACCGCCAGCTCCTGCACCGTCATCAGCAGCGACCCCTCACTGGTGATGCAGACCACGGTCTCCTTGGGCCGGCCGAACTGCGCCCCGACCGCCGACGGAAAGCCGAACCCCATGGTTCCGAGCCCGCCGGAGGTCACCCAGTGTCGCGGGCTCTGTGCGTGGTAGTACTGCGCGGCCCACATCTGGTGCTGACCGACGTCGGTGGTGACGACGGCCTTGCCCTCGGTCAGCTGGTAGACCTTGTCGATCACGTATTGCGGGAGGATCGGGCCGTCCGCGGTCTGCGCGTAGCTCAATGGGCGACCCTGCTCCCAGGCCTCGATCTGCGTCCGCCAGTCGGCGATCTGGTCGCCGTAGGTCTCGAGCTTCGGCTCGCCCTCGAGCAGCTTCAGGAACTTCTGCAGGACGTTGCGGACGTCGCCGACGATCGGGATGTCGACGTCGACGCTCTTGCGAATCGAGGTCGGGTCGATGTCGACGTGGATCTTCCGGGAGTGCGGACTGAACTGGTCGACTCGGCTGGTCACGCGGTCGTCGAACCGGGCACCGATCGCGATGAGGAGGTCGCACTCGTCGACGGCCATGTTCGCCCGGTAGGTCCCGTGCATGCCCAGCATGCCGAGCGACTGCGGGTGGTTGCCCGGAATTCCCCCGATCCCCATGAGCGTGTACGTGGCCGGAACGCCGAGCTTCTCACAGAACTCGAGCAGCTCTTCGTGCGCGCCCGAGATGATCACACCGCCGCCGAAGTAGACCACGGGCCGGCGGGCTTCGAGGATGAGCGCCATGGCCTTCTTGATCTGGCCCCAGTGCCCCTCGTAGCGGGGGTTGTACTGGCGCAGCGAGACCTCGGAGGGGTAGTGGTACTCCGCCTCCATCTGCGTGATGTCCTTCGGCAGGTCGACGACGACCGGCCCCGGGCGTCCCGTGGTGGCGATGTGAAACGCCTCCTTGATGATGCGGGCCAGGTCGCGCACGTCCTTGACCATGAAGTTGTGCTTCGTGATCGGGCGCGTGAGACCCATGTTGTCCGCTTCCTGGAACGCGTCGTTCCCGATCGCCTTGGTGATGACCTGACCGGTGAACACGACCAGGGGAATCGAGTCCGTGAAGGCGGTGGCGATGCCCGTCAGCGCGTTGGTGACGCCGGGGCCCGACGTGACGAGCGCCACTCCGGGACCTCCGGTCACGCGCGCGTAGCCGTCCGCCATGTGGACGGCCCCCTGCTCGTGGCGCGCGAGCACGTGACGGAAGCGGCTGCGGTAGAGCGCGTCGTACAGCTCGAGCACCGCGCCGCCGGGGTGACCGAACAGCAATTCGACGCCCTCTTCCTGGAGAGCGCGCACGACGATGTCTGCGCCCAACAACCTCACGTCTTCTCCCAGCCAGGCTCGAAGCTCGCGGCTACGACTCGCGATGCCTCGCAACGATCTCGGCGATCCGATCCATGCCCGAGAGCTTCGTCTTCTGGAGCCGCTTGCGCTCCAGTTCCTCGCCCGGAGAGAGATGGCGAACCGCTTCCAGCTCCTCGAGCCGCTTCTCCAGTTCGAGATGCTGCTCCCAGAGTTGGTCGAGCTCCTGATCCGCGCCGATCAGAGCCTTGATCCGCTCCCGCTCGTAAGCCTCCATCGAACCTCGCGAAACCGAGCCCCTGCCTACGTTACGGATTTCGCCCCGTAGTGTCCACCGGCTTTCGGCCGAGCTCCGCATCGGACGGGCGCAGGTAGCAGAGCTCCACGTCCTCGGGACGGCAGGTTCGCCCGGCCGCGAGCAGATCGGCCCCCAGCAGACCCACGCTCGCGGGGCGCGGCCAGCCGAGCGGAGCCGGCAACAGCGTCGCCTCACTGCCGAGCTGCGTCTCGATCTCGTTCTGGTAGAGCCGAGCGCCGGGTCCGAGCAGCGCGACCGGCCCGGCACCCTTCAGCACCTCGATAAAGCGGAGCGGATCGCACACGCGGTCTTCGAGCAGCGGCGACGCACCCCGACCGTACAGCCCCGCGTAGACCTGGCCCTTGCGCGCATCCAGGAGCGGGGCCACGCGACTCCAGCCGGCCGCGTGGAGCGAGAGCGCGGCCAGCGTGGGCACCGGAATGATCGGCCGCGGCGTGTCGAAGCAGAGGCCGAGCGCGGTCCCGAGCCCGATCCGGAGACCCGTGAACGACCCGGGGCCGATCGAGAGCGCGATCGCGTCCACCTCGGCCAGCTCGAGCCCGCAGACCCCGAGCAGCTGATCCACGGACGCGAGCAGCGTGCTGGCGCGGTGGGGAGGCTCGGAGACGAGCTGCTCGCCGAGCAGCCTTCGGCCCTCGAGCAGCGCTGCTCCGCCGACGTCGGTAGCGGTCTCCAGTGCCAGGATCCTGGAGAGGCTCAGACCAGGCCCTCGAAGAAGTTGATGATTCGGGACCAGTAGCGCGAGAGGTCGTTCCAGAAGGCGAAGCCCATCAGGAGCACCAGCAACGAGACGCCGATCTGGGCCGCGATCTCCCGAACGCGCATCGAGAGCGGCTCCCCCTTCACTCCCTCGGCGAGCGCGAAGACGATCTGGCCCCCGTCCAGGATCGGAATCGGGAGCAGGTTCAGGATCGCGAGGTTCACGCTGATCACCGCCATGATGTGGATGTACTGGATCCAGCCGAGCTGGAAGAACTGGGCCGCGATCACGCCGATCCCGATCGGGCCGGCGAGACTCTCCCGCCCCACCTTCCCGGAGAGGAGCATCCCGATCCCCTCGAAGGTCCGGGTCGTGATCTCCCAGGTGCGGTCGGCGCCGAGCGCCAGAGCGACGAACGGGTTGCCGGTCACCTCGTCGACCCTCTCTCCGGGCACCCATGCGGCACCGCCGGCGATGCCGATCGCGAAGACTCGCTCCGGCACGCCGCGATGCTCGAGCGTCCGCTCCTCGGGCGTGACGCGGAGCTCCATCCGCTGCCCTTCCCGGAGCACCGTCAGCACGAGGGGCGTGCCCTCGCTCGAGCGGACCCGCTCCGCCAGGGCCCGGAAGCTGGTGATGTCGGCACCGTCGATCTCGACCAGCAGGTCCCCGGCCTGCAGACCGGAGCGTCCCGCCGGGCTGTCGGGATCGACCGAGCTGATCGCCAGATCACCCGGGAGCACGCCCAGACGGGCGAGGCTCCAGGCGTCGCCGCTGCCGGGAACGCGCAGTCGCAACGTCTCCTGCTCCTCGCCCAGCCGCCGCTCGACCTCGAGGTCGAGGGGGCCCCGCACGCGCGCGAGTGCCTCGGTCCACTCGTGCCAGCTCTCGACCGGCTCCCCGCTCACCGCCGTCACGCGATCTCCGGTCTCGAGGCCCACGCCGGCCGCGGGCGTGCTCGCCGAGATGACCGCGAGCGTCGCCGAGGGCGCGTCGTGCTCGAGTCCGAGGCCGCCGCTCGGCAGCTCGGGAATGACGAACTCCAGGCGCTCGCCGCTCCGGTCGACGCCCAGCCGGACCTCGGACCCGCTGCGCTCGTCGAGCGCCCCGAGGATCTGGTCCCAGGTCGCGATCGGCGCACCGTCGATCTCGACGACCCGATCGCCCCGGAGTATGCCCGCCTGCTCAGCGGCGGAGCCCGCCACGACCGTGCCGACGAGCGAGGTGGGCGTCGGCATCCCGCTCATGTAGACACCGGCGAGCAGCAGGACCGGCAGCACGAAGTTCATCGCCGGGCCGGCGGAAGCGATGGCCACCCGCTTCCAGACCGCCTGGGCGTTGAAGCTGCGCTCGCGGTCCTCCTCGGGAAGCTCTTCGCCCGGAATCTCTCCGAGCATCTTCACGTAGCCCCCGAGCGGGAGCCAGGCGATCTGGTACTCGGTCTCGCCCCAGCGCTTGCGCAGGATCGACGGGCCGAAGCCGATCGAGAAGCGCTCGACCTTCACGCCGAGCCACTTGGCGACCGAGAAGTGGCCGAGCTCGTGGAAGAAGATCAGGCCGCCCAGGAGCAGGATGAACGGGATCGCGTAGTCGGCGAAGGTCATCGGCACCGCTCCTCGATGGCTCGCTGCGCCCTCTCCCGCGCTCCGCGATCCGCGTCCCGGATCTCACCCAGGTCGAGCCCGGGGCGGACGGGCTCCCCCTCGAGGACCCTTTCGACCGTTTCGGCGATCGTCGTGAACGCGATGCGCCCGGCGAGAAATGCCTCCACTGCGACCTCGTTGGCAGCGTTGAGCACCGCGGGCGCGGTCCCGCCACTCCGGGCCGCCTCGAGGGCGAGCCGCAACGCCGGGAAGCGCTCCAGATCGGGCGCGTCGAAGTGGAGCGCGCCCGCCTCCACCAAGTCCAGCGGGCGCAATCCGGGTATCGCCAGTCGGTCGTCCATCCCGAGAACGTACGCGATCGGAATGCGCATGTCCGGCACGGAGAGCTGAGCGAGCCAGCTGCCGTCCACGTACTCCACCAGCGAGTGCACGATGCTCTCCGGATGGATCAAGACTCCGATCCGGTCTGCCTCGCAGTCGAAGAGCCAGCGCGCCTCGATGACCTCGAACCCCTTGTTCATGAGCGTCGCCGAGTCGACCGTGACCTTGGGGCCCATCTGCCAGTTGGGATGGGCCAGGGCCTGTTCGGGGCTGGCATCGCGGATCTGGTTTGGGCTCCAGGTGCGGAAGGGCCCTCCGGAGGCCGTGAGCCAGATCTTGCGAACCCCCTCTGGCGGGTGCCCGGCCAGGCACTGGTGGATCGCGACGTGTTCCGAGTCGAGTGGCAGCAGCCGCGCCCCGTGGGCCCGCGCCTCCTGCAGCACCAGCGGCCCGGCGATCACCAGCACTTCCTTGTTGGCGAGCGCCACGTCCCGACCCCGCTCGAGCGCGGCCAGGACCGGCTCCAGGCCGACGCTTCCGACCAGGGCACCGATCACCAGATCCGCCTCCGCCTCCGCGACGGCGCGCAGTCCCTCGGGACCGGAGACGACCTCGACGCCGAGGTTCGAAACGGCCTCGCGCACGCGCGCCGCGTCGTCCCGGCGGGTCACCGACACGAGCGCCGGCTGGAACTGCTTGGTCTGCTGAATCAGGAGCTCGAGGTTTCCGCCCGCCGCGAGCCCCGCGATCGCGATGCGCTCCGGGTGTGCGGCCGCGACCTCCAGGGTCTGCCTGCCGATCGACCCGGTCGATCCGAGAAGGGAGAGCCGTCTCACGAGCGAGGCTGGACCTGTGCGCTCGTTCTCCCGAAGCGGCGCTCGCGAGCCTGGTAGGCGACGATGGCGTCGACCAGATCCTGCTTGCGGAACTCGGGCCAGAGGCGCTCGCTGAAGAAGAGCTCCGTGTACGCGAGCTGCCACATCAGGTAGTTCGAAATGCGGTGCTCCCCCCCGGTGCGAATCAGCAGGTCGGGGTCGGGGAGCTCGGGCGCGTACAGGTAGGATGCGAGGCGTTTCTCGTCGACCGCGTCGGGATCGAGCAGGCCGGCCTCGACGTCGCGAGCCAGACGGCGCGCGGCATCGACGAGCTCGACGCGGCCACTGTATGCGAGCGCGAAGGTCAGACGCATCTCGTCGTTGCCCTCGGTGCGGGAGATCACGTTCTCGAGCTCGCGGATCACGCGCGGCGGCAGATCCTGGAGCCGGCCGATCGCGTGGAGTCGGATCCCGTTGCGCATCAGCTCGTCCGACTCCGACTCGAGATACTCGGCCAGGATGGTCATCAGGCCCTCGACCTCGGCCTCGGGACGCGCCCAGTTCTCGGTCGAGAACGCGTAGAGGGTCAGCTCGCGGACTCCGAGCTCGTGGGCGGCGCGGACCACCTCCCGAACGTTCTCGCTTCCCTGTCGGTGGCCCTCGAGCCGGGAGAGGCCGCGCAGCTCGGCCCAGCGGCCGTTCCCGTCCGGGATGATCGCGACGTGGCGCGGGAGCTTGTTGGGATCGAGACGTGACATGATCTGAGAGTCTCCGGCGACGCGGGCCGACGCTAGATCGTCAGGATTTCCTCCTCCTTCGCGTCGGCCACCTCGTCGACCCGGACCGTGAACTCGTCGGTCAGGGTCTGCACATTCTTCTGCGCATGCTTCGAGTCGTCCTTGCTGACGCCTCCCTCTTTCTCGAGATCCTTGAGCATCGACACCGAGTCGCGCCGCGCGTTTCGCACCCCGACCTTGTGGTCCTCGGCCATCTTCTTGACCTGCTTCACGAGGTCGCGACGCCGCTCCTCGGTGAGCTCCGGGATGGGGACGCGCAGCATCTTCCCGTCGTTGGCCGGGGTCAGCCCGACGTCGGCCTTCAGGATCGCCCGCTCGATCTCTCCGAGGGAGTTCTTGTCAAAGGGCTGCACGGTGATGAGACGGGGCTCCGGAACGCTGATCGTGGCGAGCGACTTGAGCGGGGTCGGCGTGCCGTAGTAGTCGACCTGAACTCCGTCGAGCAGCGCCGGATTCGCGCGGCCGGTCCGAATTCGCGTCAGATCCCGCTGCAGGCTGTCGACGCTCTTCTCCATCGCCGCCCTGGCCTCGTCCAGAACGAGCGCGACATCCTCAGCTGCCATCGCCCGAACCCTCCTATACGCCGACCGCGGTCCCGATCGACTCGCCTTCGATCACCTTGAGCAGATTCCCCGGTGTGGCCATGTTGAAGACCACGATGGGCATCTTGTTGTCCTGGCACAGCGAGATCGCCGACCCGTCCATGATTCCCAGGTTCAGGTTCAGGAACTCGCGATAGGTGATGCGGTCGTAGAGTCGCGCGCTGGGGAACTTCTCCGGGTCGGAGTCATAGACGCCCTCGACGCGAGTTCCCTTCAGCAGGCAGTCGGCACCGATCTCCATCGCGCGCAGCGCCGCTCCACTGTCGGTCGTGAAGAAGGGATTCCCCGTGCCGGCGACGAAGATCAAGACCCGCCCCTTCTCGATGTGCCGCATCGCCCGTCGCCGGATGTGCGGCTCGCAGACCTGCTTGACCTCGATCGCCGACATGACGCGGGTCTCGGTACCGCAGCGTTCCAGCGCGTCCTGGAGCGCGAGACCGTTCATGATGCTCGCGAGCATGCCCATGTAGTCGGCCGAGGTGCGGTTCATGCCCTCGGCCGACGCGCTGATCCCGCGGATGATGTTGCCGCCGCCGACGACCACTCCGATCTCGACGCCGAGCGTGCGCACCTCCGCGATCTCCTGGGCGGTCTGCTGGATCTGCCGCGGCGCGATCCCGAAGCCCGCCTCTCCGGCCAGGCTCTGTCCGGAGACCTTCAGGAGAATGCGCGCGTAGACGGGCTTCATTCGCCCAGCTCTTCCCCGAGCTGGTGACGCAGGAAGCTCCTGACTTCGGCGCCCACCTCCTTGGCCGCGGCCGCGACGCTCTTGTCGGGATCCATCACGAGGGGCTGCTCCACGAGCACCACCTCCTTGAAGAACTTGGAGAGCCGACCCTCGACCATCTTGTCGATGATCTTCTCGGGCTTCCCCTCCTGCTCCGCCTGCGCCCGGAGAGCGGCGCGCTCGCGCTCGACCTCCTTGGCCGGAAGGTCGTCGCGCGAGACGCCCGACGGGTTGGCCGCGGTCACATGCATGCACAGATTGCGCGCGAAGGAGCGCACCTCCGGGTTCGCCGGGTCGCCGGCCGAGACCTCGACCAGCGCTCCGATCTTGCCTCCCGCGTGGGTATAGCTGCCGATGTGCGACCCTTCCGCTGCGTCGATTCGCGCGAAGCGGCGCACCTGGATGTTCTCGCCGAGCTTTGCGATCGCGCCCGTCAGCAGATCCTCGATGCTCGTGGCTCCCGCCTTTGCGCCGAGGAGGGCACTGACGTCCGCCGGATTCTGGTCTCGCACCACGTCGGCGAGCTCGTCGGCGAGCGCGCCGAAGTCGTCGGTCTTCGCCACGAAGTCGGTCTCGCAGTTGAGCTCGACCAGCGCACCGCGCCGGCCATCGTCCGACACGCTGACCGCGATCCGCCCCTCGGAGGTGGTGCGTCCCGCCCGCTTGCGAGCCTTGAGCAGCCCGCGCTCGCGGAGCAGGTCGGTGGCCCGCTCGAGGTCGCCGTCCGCCTCGACGAGGACCCGCTTGCAGTCCATCATCCCCGCCCCGGTCCGCTCCCGGAGCGTCTTCACCTCTGTCGCTGAAACTGCCACTTCCCTCTCCCTGATCCTACGCGTCCGGCTTCGCCGCCGGCTCCTCGGCCACCTCGCCGGGTGCAGCGTCGGTCGCCGCTGATTCCGTCTCGGCCGCCTCGGGCGGCGCCCCCTCGGCTGCCGGCGGCGCTGCCTCGGCCGCCTCGGCCGGTGCCCCCTCGGCTGCCGGAGAGGCTGTCTCGGCCGCCTCGGCGGGCGTCTCCTCGGCTGCCGCCGCTGGCTTCTCGGCCCGCTCGGCCGCCGCGAGCTCTTCCTTCTGGCGCTGCGCCTCGCGCTCCAGGCGCGCCGGGCGCCGCGCGGGGTGCGTGATCTCGACGACGCGCTTGCCGACCTGCGGCGACTCCGCCTCGGCCACCTCCGTCACGGCGCGGCCCTCCTCGACGATCCGCTGGTTGTGCAGCTCCTTACCGATGCGGCACGCCTCGGCCACCTTCTCGCAGTAGAGCTGGATCGAGCGCATCGCATCGTCGTTCCCCGGCACCGAGTAGTCGATCCCGTCGGGGTCACAGTTCGAGTCGACGACCGCGACGATCGGGATCCCGAGCCGCTGCGCCTCCTTGAGCGCGATGTGCTCGCGTCGAATGTCGACGACGAAGATGCAGTCCGGCGGGCGCTCCATGTCGACGATTCCCTCGAAGGCCTTGTGCAGCTTGAGATGCTCGCGCGTGAGCCGCGAGCGCTCCTTCTTCGAGAGCCCGCCGGCGTTCTCCTCGTCCGCCAGGAGCTCGGTCAGCTCCTTGTAGCGGTCGATCCCGCGCCGGATGGTGCGGAAGTTGGTGAGCATGCCCCCCAGCCAGCGTCGGTGAACGAAGGGCATCTCGCAGGATCGCGCCTGCTCGGCCAGGATGTCCTGGGCCTGGCGCTTGGTTCCGACGAACAGCACCGACCCGCCGCTGGCCACGACCTCGGTCACGAAGTCGGCCGCCTTGCGGAAGCGGGGCAGCGTGTACTGCAGGTTGATGATGTGGATTCCGTTCCGCTCACCGTAGAGGAACGGCCTCATGTGGGGGTGCCAACGGCGGGTCTGGTGTCCAAAGTGGACCCCCGCCTCGAGTAGCTCCCGCATCGAAATCGCGACTTCGGGCATCGATCGATTGTCTCCGTGCTCGGCTGCCGGGGAGACAGCCCTGGGTTTTCGCCTCCGTCTCCAGGCATCGGCCCGGCGGCCGGACCTGCCCCGCTCCCTGTGTGGTCAACCCGGAGCGGATGAGACGTGTGGATTTCTGCGCGGACGCAGAGCCGCCTTAGATAGCAGAGTCGACCTGGAGGCTCAAGGCTAAGGTCTTGGATTCCCGTCGTTATCGGGAACTCTAGCCCTCCGGGTCCGGCAGTCCGCCCAGATGCTCGCGGCGGTTGAACGCGACCATCGACCAGATCGCCGCGGAGGCGATCGGCAGGGTGCGGAGGCGCACGATTCCGGCCCAGCCCAGGCGCAGGCGCTCGTGCGACCAGGGCACGGGCTCCAGGCCCAGCAGATGGGACGCCGCGACCGCGATCGAGCCGCCGTGGGCGACGATGACGAGCCGTCGGAATCGTCCGGGCAGCTGCCACAGGCGGTGGGCCCCGTCGAGATGCAGCCGGGCCTCGCAGGACCCGAGCAGCAGAGCCTCGATTCCGCCGGTCACGCGCTCGTGGAAGTGACGGAAGGACTCCCCTCCCTCGATGCTCTCCCTCCACCAATCCTGGAGATCGCGCGCCCGGCTGCGCGCGAAGAACTCCGCGACCTCCTCGGTGGGGGTGCCCTCGAGCGATGGCAGTCCGAGCTCGCGGATCCAGCTCTCGCCCCGCGCCTCGAGACCGAGTTCGGACGCGATCGGCTCGGTCGTCTCGAGGGCGCGGCGCATCGTGCTCGTGTAGAGCGCGTCGGCGCCCTCTGGCGCGAGCACCTGCGCGACCCGCTCGGCCTGCTGCCGGCCCAGCGGTGTCAGGCCCGGATCGTCGACCGCCTTGCCGTCCGGCTCCCAGTCGGGCTGCGCGTGGCGGACGAAGACGAGCTCGATCAAGTGGTGTACTCGGCGTTGATGCGCACGTACTCGTAGCTCAGGTCGGTAGTGAGGATCTGCGCGCTCGCGCGGCCGGCTCCGAGGGAGATCTCGATGGCGACCCGGCGCTTGCGCATGCCGCGCTCCGAGCGCCGGAGCGCCGCCTCGCCACCCACCGGCTCACCGCCGCGCAGCAGCTCCACACCCGCGATCCGGATCCCGATGCGCTCCGGCCGCAGCCGGACTCCCGCCGCGCCCACCGCCTGCACGACCCGCCCCCAGTTTGGATCCGCCCCGAAGAGCGCGGTCTTGACGAGCACCGAGTTCGCGACCGAGCGGGCCACCCGCTCCGCGTCGCGCTCGCGTCGGGCTCCCGTGACGATCACGTCGGCGAGCCGCGTGACCCCCTCGCCGT
Organism: uncultured Myxococcales bacterium; assembly: GCA_964557495.1. Classification (GTDB taxonomy): domain Bacteria; phylum Myxococcota_A; class UBA9160; order SZUA-336; family SZUA-336; genus CAZLBF01. The sequence goes on from CAZLBF010000097.1 coordinate 22,290, forward strand.
CTCTTGCGAGCTTCTCGACCAGCTCGGTGCAGACCTCCTCGAGTGCGCTGCGGAAGGCACGCGCGCGCGGTGATCGCGAACCGAGCGGGCGGTTGCCCCGCGCGCCGTTCGCGAACAGCAGCACGGTGTCGCTGGTGCTCATCTCGCCGTCGATCGTGAAGGCGTTGAAGCTTCTCTCGACCGCCTCGCTGAGCGCCTCGCGCAGAAAGGCGGGCTCGACCGCGAGGTCGGTCGCGAGGTAGGCGAGCATGGTCGCCATCTTCGGCATCGTCATCCCCGCGCCCTTGGCGATCCCGCCGAGTGCGAAGCCCCGGGGCGCACGCTGGGCGAGCTTGATGCGCGTGTCGGTGGTGAGGATCGCGCGGGCCGCGGCGTTCCAGCCCGTGGGCGAGAGCCGCCGCACGACCTCGGGAATGCCGGCCTGGATGCGCTCCACCGGCAGCGGCCAGCCGATCACGCCCGTCGACGACGTCAGCACCTCGGCCGTGGGAACGCCCAGTGCGCGGGCCGTCGCGCGCGTCAGGCTCCGCGCCGCCGCGACGCCGGCCGCACCCGTCGCCACGTTCGCGATCCCGCTGTTCACCAGCACGGCGCGCGCGCTGCCGCGGCGCACCCGCGATCGCGAGAGGCGCACCGGCGCGCCCGGGAACTGACTCGTCGTGAAGACTCCGGCAACCGCCGTGGGCCGGTCGGATGCGATCAGCGCGAGGTCGAGCGCTCGGTCGCGCTTGATCCCGCAGGCGATACCCGCAGCGCGGAAGCCGGGAATCCGCATCGCTCAGGAGGTGGAGGGGGGCCGCGGGCTCAAGCCGCCGACCCGTGGCACTTCTTGTACTTCTTGCCCGAGCCGCAGGGGCAGGGCTCGTTGCGTCCCACCTTTCTGCCCTCCCGAACCACGGTCCGACCGGCGGCCTGGCTGTCGGCGCTCGATGGATGCTGCGCGCGAAGCCGCTCCTCCTGCTGGCGTCGACGAGCCTCTTGCGCGGCGAGGTGGGCCTGGAGCTCGCGGTAGCGATCCTCCGAGGGCACCTCATAGATGACCTTGAACAGCTTCTCGACCGCGCTCGCGCGAATGCGGTGGTTCATGTCGACGAACATCCCGAAGCCTTCGGTCTGGTACTCGCGCTTCGGGTCCTTGCCGCCGTAGCCCCGCAGGCCGACGCCCTCCCGCAGGTGGTCCATTCCGAGCAGGTGGTCCTTCCACTGGGAGTCGATCGACTCCATCAGGAACGCCCGCGCGACCGCCTCGAAGCTCGGCGGGTTCAGGTCGGGGACCTTCGTCTCGAGGTCCGCGAACATCTTCACCTTCTCCTCGAGCTTCTCCTGCACCAGCGCGAAGAGCTTCTCCTTCACCTGCCCGGGGTCGACGTCTTCGGCGTCGAAGGGCGCCTGCTTCAGCTCGAGGCGGATGCCGAAGTGCAGCTCGGCCATGTTGGCGAGGCCTTCGAGATCCGCCTCCCCCTTTGGGGGGACCATCATCTCGACGATCTGCTCCGCGATCTCCTCCGCCATCTCGCGGTAGTCGCCGAGCAGGTCCTCCTTGCTCAGCACGTCGAGCCGCCAGGTGTAGATCGCTTCGCGCTGGCGGTTCATGACGTCGTCGTACTCGAGCAGGTGCTTGCGCACGTCGAAGTTCTTCGCCTCGACCTTGCCCTGCGCGCGCTCGATCGCCTTCGAAACCATCTTGTGCTCGATCGGCTCGCCCTCTTCCATGCCCAGCCGACCCATGAGCGGCGCGATCCGATCCGAGCCGAAGATCCGCATCAGGTCGTCTTCGAGCGAGAGGTAGAAGCGAGACGACCCCGGATCTCCCTGGCGACCCGAGCGCCCGCGCAGCTGGTTGTCGATGCGCCGCGACTCGTGGCGCTCCGTGCCGAGCACGTGGAGCCCGCCCGCTGCGACCACCTCGGTGCGCTCCTCGGCAAACTGGGCTTCGAGCTGCGCGTGCTCTTCCGCGTGCTCCGGCTCGTTCGGATCGAGGCCCCGCGTGCGGAGCACCATCTCGGAGTTTCCGCCCAGGACGATGTCCGTTCCGCGCCCGGCCATGTTGGTCGAGAGGGTGACCGCCCCCTTGCGTCCGGCCTGCGCGACGATCTCGGCCTCGCGATCGTGCTGCTTCGCGTTGAGCACGTTGTGCGGGACCCCCCGGTTCTTCAGCTTCTTCGACAGAAGCTCCGAGGTCTCGATCGCGATGGTCCCGACCAGCACCGGCTGGCCCCGCTGCTGGCAGTCCTTGATGTCGGAGATCACCGCGTCCCACTTCTCCTGCCTCGAGCGATAGACCTGATCGGGCAGGTCGTCGCGGACCATCGGCAGGTTGGGCGGGACCACGACGACGTCGAGGTCGTAGATCTTCGCGAACTCCTCCGCTTCGGTGTCGGCCGTACCGGTC
>CAZLBF010000098.1:0-9067 GCA_964557495.1 uncultured Myxococcales bacterium
GATCTCGCCCGCCGTCGCGCGGCGACTGTCGGAGGGCGGCGTGCCGGCCGAGCGCACGCTCACGATTCCGAGCGCCGTCGACCCGGCCTCGCTCGTGGCCGCGGTCGGGCGCGAGCAGACGCGCGCAGCGGAAGGGGTCGCCACGGACACCCCCCTGCTTCTCAGCCTCGCCGCCCTGTTCCACCGCAAGGGGCTCGACGTGCTGCTGGACGCGCTGGCCCGGCTGCCGGAGACGGCGCCCCGGGCCCAGCTGTGGATCGCGGGAGACGGTCCCGAGCGCGCCGCGCTGGAGCGCCGCGCTCAGGACCTCGGCCTGGCCGATCGGGTGCGCTTCCTCGGGCCGCGCTCCGACGCCGCCGACCTGCTGGCCGCCTGCGATCTGTTCGTCCTCCCCTCGCGACTCGAGGGACTCGGGGTCGCGGCCCTGGAGGCCATGGCGGCCGCCCGGCCCGTGGTGGCGAGCCGGGTGGGGGGGCTGGCCGAGGCCGTGGTCGAGGGGCGCACCGGCCTCCTGGTGCCGCCCGACGACCCGGACGCGCTCTGCGCCGCCCTCGGGCGCGTGCTCGAGGACGAAGCGCTTCGAGCCCGCCTCGGAGCGGCGGGGCCGGGCCGAGTGGCCGAGGGGTTCCTCGCCGAGCAGATGGTGTCCGCCTACGAGTCGCTCTACTACGAGGTGCTCGCGAGCAGGGCCCGCCAGGCCGCCTCCGCGGCAGCGCTGCCGTCGCGGTAGCTCTCCAGCAGGCTCGCCACCTCGCTGCGCGGGAGGTCGGGCAGTCGCGAGGCGATCCCGTCGGCGAGCCGCGTCAGGTCCCGCAGGCGCCTGCGCCGGCTCGGCCGGCGGCCGACGCGCAGGTCCTCGAGGCCCAGCAGCAGAAACCCGAGCGTGCCCTCGCCCTCGAAGGCCGACGCGGGGTGCTCGCGCACCAGGAACCGGGCGAGCCGGAGCCGCCGGTAGTGCAGGCCGGCGGCGTGAAGACGGGCGAGGAACCGACCGGCCTCCTGCACCGGCCGCGCCGAGGAGCCGCGCGCCGGCTCCGTCGACTCCGCCGCGGCGTCGCTCGGACGCCGCAGCATGCGCGCCCCCAGGCACTCCGCGCCAGCGTCCCAGCGGAAGATCAGATAGGAGCGCCAGGTCAGGCCGAGCCGCCGCTCCTCGACCAGGGCGAGCGGCGCCGGGGTCTCGAAGCCCCTCAGCATCGCTGCGTGTGCACTTCGCCACGCGGCCATTCCCCTTCGACGCCAGACGAGTCCGAGCCGCCCGGCCTCGCGGAACTCCCGCACCGCGGCGGGGGCGAGCGCCGGGGACCCTGGCTCCGGGGACCCCTGTCCACGGTCGAAGAGGCGCGTGGGCGGTCCGGCCGGCGGCCCCCCCTTCAGCTCCTCGAGGCGCGAGAGGCCGCCCCGGAGCGAGCGCCACACCAGCCGGGCGCCGCCCTCGCCCGACTCCAGGACGCGCCGGTGGGCCTCGACGGCCGCGAGCAGCGGGGAGACCTCGACGTCCGCTCGACGGTAGATCCGGAGCGGTCCCGCGCGCTCCACCCGAAAGCCGCTGGAGCGCTTGACGCAGCGGCGCCCGCGGCTGCGCAGCCGTCGGCGCGCCCGCCTGCGGGCGGCCGCGTCGATCCGCGCCTGCAGCCGGCCGGCGGGGAGCGCCGAGCGCGCCGCCGCCGCATAGCGCTCGACCAGCCGAGAGGGCCGGCCCGGCTCGGGAGACTCCGCGAGCCTGGCACCGAGCATGGCCAGGTCCCGGGCCCGCAACGCGGCGGGGAGCGGCACGCGCAAGCCGCGTAGCTTCTGCACGTCGACCAGCACGGGAAGCGCCCGGTCGTCGGGGCCGCGAACGGTCAGCACGTTCCCCATGTGCAGGTCGCGGTGCCAGAGCCCGGCGTCGTGAAGGCGCCGCACGACGCCGGCCAGGTCGTCCACCAGGGCGCCGCGCTCCGCCTCGGCGAGACCGCGCAGCCGCTCGCCCAGGGGAAGCGCATCGGGAAGCTCGCGCGTCACGAGGACCGCCTCGAGCAGCAGTCCGCGGCGCCGACGTTCCGCGCAGCAGAGTGGCTCGACCGACGCCACGCCGCGCGCGCGGAGTCGACACAGATTCTGGAACTCCTGCAGCGCGCGCGAGCGGCCCAGCAGGAACCGGAGCTCGCGCAGCGGCGCGTCCGAGAGGTAGCGCTTCACGTAGACCGCGGTGCCGTCGGAGAGGCGCGTCCGGAACACGTGGCGCACCCGGCTCCGCTTGATCGGCTCCAGCTCGGTCGGCTCGCCCCCCCCGTCGAGCGACTCGAGAATCCCGGCCAGCGCCCGGCGGGGTGCCCCGTCGGCGAACTCGACTCGCCATGAACCGATCCGCTGCGACACTCGCTGAGCCTCTCGAGGAAGTCCCGCCGCGGGGAGGAGTGGACGGGGCTACGCCCTCCCGGGAGCGGGGAGACGTCCCGCCCGCAACCGCTCAATGGCTCCCAACGCTTGCGCGACCACTCCCGGCCCTTGATCCTACGGAGTTCCGATTGCGTGCGCACGCGGCACCGGTCCGCTCGCAGCGGCGAGCGAGCCCGCGACTCGAGTCGGCGCGCACAGATCCGCACGAATGGACGGCCGAGGTATCCTTGCGAGTTCTGCATCTCTTCAGCAACTACAAGTGGACGGGACCCGCCGAGCCGGCCTTGACGCTTGCTGCCGGCCTGCAGGGGTCGGGAGTGGACGTGGTCTTCCGAAGCAGCGGGTACACCAAGGGCCACCGCAAGAACCACGTCCTCGAACGCGGGATCGAACGCGGCCTGCAGCCGGTCACGGACCTCTCGCTCTCGAAGCACCGCGCGTTCTGGCGCGACGTTCCGGACGTTGCCCGGCTGCGGGGGATCGTCGCGCGCGAAGGCTTCGACCTCGTGCACTGTCACCTGCCGAACGACACCCGGATCGCGGCGCACGCGCTGCGCGGGGGGAGCGTCCCGTTCGTGAGAACGCTCTATGACACCGAGCCCCACCGGACGCCCGAAGCCGACCGGAAGCTCCTGCACCGGGCGCGCTCGGTGTTCGTCTTCTCGCGCGGCATGCAGCGCGATCTCGAGCAGCGGGGTCTTCGCGAGGAACGCGTGGTTCACGTCGAGTCGGCGGTCGACCTGGAGCGGTTCCGGCCCGACGCCGGGAGCGGCGACAAGCGGGCCGAGCTCGGGCTCTCTCCCGAGGACTTCGTCGCGGGAATCGTCGCCCGGGTGCAGCCGCAGCGCCGCTTCGACCTGTTGCTCGACGCCGCGGAGGAGGTGGCGCGCGCCTGCCCCCGCTTCCGCCTGCTCATCATCGGACGCGGGAGCAAGCTGGAGCGAACCGCTCGCGAGCCGGCTCGCCGGCGCGGGCTGCTGGACCGAACGGTCTTCTTTCCCGGCTACTTCGTCGGGGAGGAGTATCCCGCCATGCTGCGAGCCCTGGACGTCAAGATCTTCCTCGTCCCGGGGACCGACGGAAGCGCGCGGGCCGTGCGCGAAGCGCTGGCCTGCGGCCTGCCGGTCGTTGCGACCCGGCGCGGAATCCTGCCCGAGCTGGTCCGGGATCGCGTGACCGGCCGCAGCGTCGAGGAATCCGTGCCCGCCCTGTCCGAGGCGCTGCTCGAGCTGTGGCGCGACGAGGCCGCCCGGCGCGAAATGGGAAAGGCGGCGCGCCGCGACGCCTGCGAGCGGTTCGACCTCCAGCGTCAGGTGGACGCCGTGCGCGAGACCTACCGCGCCGTGCTCGAGGTGGCTTCGTGAGCCCGACCGCAGCAGATGAGCTCGCCTCGCGGCCCGGGCCCGACGAAGTCCCGGCCCCCGGCAGCGAGCTTCCGGGCCTGACCGGGATCGTTCCCGCCCTGAACGAAGAGGGGAACCTGGAGGACTGTCTCCGGTCCTTCTGCGACATCTGCGACGAGATCATCGTCGTCGACAGCTTCAGCCAGGACCGGACCGTCGAGATCGCGCGCCGCTTCACGGATCGCGTCTATCAGCAGAAGTGGGCCGACTACCGGACCTTCTTGAAGTTCGCGATGCCGCGCGCGCGCCATCGCTGGCTGCTGATCGTGGACTGCGACGAGCGGGTCTCCCCCAGGCTACGGCGCGAGATTCGCGATCGGGTCGACAAGGAGGGGAACGGTTTCGACGGCTTCCGGATGCTCCGGACCAATCACTTCCTGGGGCGTCGAATCCGTCACGGGGGATGGGACGGCGACTTCATCTACCGGTTCTTCCGCAAGGGGCGCGGCGGACCGCGCGACCGGGAGGTTCATCCGGGGATCGTGATCCAGGGGCGGATCGAGGCGCTCGACGGACCGATGCTCCACTTCCCCTACCCCACGCTCGAGGACTACTTCACGAAGTTCAACCGCTACACGTCCGCCGCCGCGCGCGACCGCATCGCCGCCGGAAGGAGGGTGCGCTGGATCGATCGCTTCCTGGCGCCCCCCTTTCGCTTTCTCAAGGCCTACGTGCTGCAGCGCGGCTTCCTCGACGGCTATCCCGGCTTCCTACTGGCCTGTCTGAGCTTCATGTACGTATTCGTCCGATACACGAAGATGTGGCAGATTCAGAACGCCGAGCGCATCGCGCTCCAGAATCAGCGGCTCGCCGAGGTGGACGAAGGAGGCGGGACCCGGGCTCGCCTGCGGCCTCCGCGCCCCTGAACACCCCAATGGACAACGGGAGAATCGACGTGAGCGATGAACGCATCCTGCTGACCGGGGGAGCCGGCTTTGTCGGCTCCTACACGGCTGGTCTCCTCCAGTCGCTCGGCCACGAAGTGCTCCTGTACGACAGCTTCACCTCCTTCCTTTCGCCCTTCCACGTGAACTACGCGGGCAACATGGAGCGGCGCTTCCCCAAGGGCGAGCGCGAGTTCCGCATCGTGCGCGGAGACGTACGCCACCGAGGTCTCCTGCAACGGACGCTGGATGAGTTCCAGCCGACGCGCGTGATTCACCTGGCCGCCCTGCCGATCGCGGACGTCTCCAACCAGTTCTCCGAGGAGGCGATGGAGAACAACCTCCTCGCCACGGTCACGCTGCTCGACGCGGTGCGGAGCCTCTCGGGCGTGCGGCGCTTCGTCTACACCTCCTCGAGCATGGTCTACGGCGACTTCCAGCACTCGCCGGCCGAGGAGGATCACCCCAAGGCCCCCAAGGACCTGTACGGCGGCACCAAGCTGGCGGGCGAGGTGATGGTGGAGTCGTACGGGCGACGCTTCGGGATCCCCTACACCGTGATCCGGCCATCGGCGGTGTACGGCCCCACGGACGTCAACCGTCGCGTGTCTCAGATCTTCGTCGAGAACGCGCTTCGCGGCGAGCCGTTGATCCTCCACAACGGCGGGCGCAGCAAGCTCGACTTCAGCCACGTCCGCGACGTCGCCGACGGCTTCGCGCGGGCGACCCTGGCGGAGCAGAGCGAGAACCGCATCTACAACATCACTCGCGGCCGCGGCCGTTCCTTGCGGGAGTTCGCCGAGATCGTGGCCGAGCACGTTCCGGGCACCACGATCGAGGAGAAGGAGGTGGAGGCCTTCCGGCCGGAGCGCGGGGCGCTGTCGATCGAGCGCGCGCGCAAGGAGCTCGGCTTCGAGCCCCGAATCGATCTCGAGGAGGGGATCCCCGAGTACGTGGAGTTCGTGCGCGGCACGCTATCGCGATGAGGCCTCCCGCACACCGCGACGTTCCGCTCTGCCGCCCGGACCTCGGCGAGGAGGAGCGGCGCGCCGTGCTCGAGGTGCTCGAGAGCGGCTGGCTGGCGCACGGCGCGAAGAACAAGGAGCTGGAGCAGCAGTTCTGCGCGCTCACGGGCGCCGAGTTCGCGATCGCGATGAACTCCTGCACCTCGGCCCTCCAGCTCGCGATCGAAGCGCGGGGCATCACGGGAGAGGTCGTGGTTCCCTCCTTCACGTTCGTCGCCTCGGCCAACGCCGTGGTGAACGGCGGAGCCCGCCCGCTGCTGGTCGACATCGAGCGGGAGAGCCGCTGTCTGGATCCCGAGGCTCTCGCCGCGGCGATCGGCCCCCGAACGGAGGCGGTCATGGTGGTCCACTACGGCGGCCAGATGGCGGACATGGACCCGATCGAGAGGCTGTGCGAGCAGCACGGTCTCGCCCTGATCGAGGACTCGGCTGAGGCGATCGGAGCGACCTATCGGGGTCGGCCGCAGGGAAGCTTCGGAGTCGGCTGCTTCTCCTTCTTTCCCACCAAGAACGCGACCACGGGCGAGGGGGGAATGCTGACCACGTCGGACCCGGACCTGCACCGCCGGGCGCGCGCGCTGATCGGTCACGGTCTGGAGTCGACGACGCTGGAGCGAGAGGGGGCCGAGCGGCCGTGGCGACGCGTCGCGAGCATCGCGGGCTACAACTTCCGCATGAGCAACCTGCTCGCCGCGCTCGGCGTCGAGCAGATGAAGCGGCTCGAGAAGATGAATGCGGCCCGCCGAGCGATCGCGGCGCGCTACCTCGACGAGCTCGCGTCGGAGGAGCGCCTCGAGCTTCCGCGGGTCGCGGACGGATGCACGCACGTCTGGCAGATGTTCACCGTCCTGCTTCCCGACGCGGACCGGACCGAGTTCCTGCGCCGCCTGCGCTCCGTGGGAGTGGGGGCGTCCGTGCACTTCGATCCCCCCGTCCACCTCCAGCCGCGCTATCGGGAGGCCGCGATCGGCGCGGGCGGCTTGAGCCGGACCGAGTTCGTGGCCGAGCACATCGCGACCCTTCCGCTGTACCCCACGATGTCCGAGGACGACGTCGAGCACGTGATCGCGGCCGTCCGCTGGGCACTGGAGGGGTGCCCGCCCCGTGTCTGAGCCGCTCTCGGGCAGCGTGCTCTATCTGACGGGGGGCGCCCGGGGCCTCCACTGTCTGCGCGCTCTGCTGGCCGCCGGAGAGCCGATCGCGGGGGTCCTGGGAAACCCGGGCAGCGAGGGAAGCGAGGCCGCCAGCCTCGCACGCAGCGCCGGGATCCCCTTTCGCGCGCCCGCCAACCCCAACCGGGCCGAGGTTCTCGCCTGGGTGGAGAAGCTCGAGTGCTCGCTGGCGATCATGTCCGGCTACAACCGGATCCTGCGCGGCGGGTTCCTCGGCTGCTTCTCCGCCGGCGTGATCAACCTGCACGGGGGACCGCTGCCGGAGTACCGGGGCGGATCGCCGCTGAACTGGCAGATCCTGCGAGGCGAGACCTCGATCGGCTTCTCGATCCTGTTTACCGACGAGGGAGTCGACACCGGACCGCTGCTCGGAACGGATCGCTTCGAGCTGGGACCCGACGAGACGATCGACTCGGTGGTGGAGCGCAGCCTGCCCCGGTTCGAACGGCTGTTGTTCGAGGTGCTCGAAGGTCTGCGAGCCGGAACGCTCGAGCCACAGACCCAGGACCCGTCCCGGGCGCGCTACTTCGCGAAGCGCCTGCCCGAGGATGGCTGGATCGACTGGCGCGGAATGACGGCGCAGGAGGTGCACGACCTGGTGCGCGCCCTTTGCGGATCCTACCCCGGTGCCTTCACCTTTCACCGACGCCGCAAGATCGTGATCGAGTCGAGCCGCTGCCTCGACGACACGATCGTAGCTCCCCCCGGACGCGTGCTGGCGAGGCGCCCGGACGGGGTGGCGGTCGGCTGCCGCGATCGCGCCTTGCTGGTGACCGAGGTGCGCGACGACGCGGGAGGCATCGTCCCCGCGCATCAGGGACTCCCACCGCGGGACGCGACGCTGGACGCATGGATGCCCGTCGACGACGCTCCGGCCCCGCAGTCGGGTTCGGTGCCTTGAGTGAGCCGGAGAGCGCGGGGATTCGGGTCGTTCACCACACGGGCCAGACGCGCGAGGCGCTCTCCCGGCTGATCGAGGCTCACGATCGAGCGCTGCTCCAGGGCATGGGCGTACTCAAGAACAAGCACGGGAGCGCGGTCACGCGCGTCCGCGAGGCGGGCGAGGAGCTTTGCGTCAAGCAGTACCCGCCGCGCAGCGCGTTCGAGCGCGCCAAGGACTGGCTGCGCAGGTCGCGGGCGGAGCGCGCCTGGCACGCGGCGGAGTATCTGGCCGCACGCGGCGTCGCCACGCCTGCAGCGGTGGCCGTCGTCGAGCGGAACGGGACGCGCTACCTCGTGACGCGCTTCGTGGAGGGGTTCGTCCCGCTCGGTCGGCTGCTCCGCGAGCGCTTCGCCGAGAAGCCTTCGGCCGCCGAGATCGCCGCGAAGCGGACGCTGCTGGAGGCCGTTGGACACTGGCTGCGACGCCTCCACACGCTCAAGATCTATCACGACGACTGCTCGGCCAAGAACGTGCTGACGGTCGAGAGCGAGGCGGGCTGGGCATTCCACCTGCTCGACCTGGACGGCATCGCGCCGTACCGCTGGTTGAGCTACTCGCGCCGCGTCAAGAACCTGTCCCAGCTCGTCGACCCGCCTGCGGGGTTGACGCGCACCGACTGCCTGCGCCTGCTGCGGGCCTACATCGACGGCGGTCCCGTACTCGAGCTTCGGCGCCTCTCGCGCGACGTCGCCGCGGCCGCGCGCCGGCGCAGCGCCAGCCGGGCACGGGCCCACGCGAGACACATGCGCCGCAAGGCGCGTCGGAAACGGGCGGAGCAGCGCCGCGCACGATGAGGATCCTCTTCTCACTCGACAACTTCGACCACGGAACGGGCGGCGCCGAGATGTCGGCGCGCGCCCTGGCCTGGAACCTCGCAGAGCGCGGTCATCAGGTCGAGGTGCTGCAGCGAGATCACGCCGTTCGGACCCACATGGACGGGGCGATCCGCGTCCAGAGCCATCCGCTGCCGATGCCGCGCCTGGTGAGGAACGCCGATCGCGACACGCTGCGCTGGAACGCCGCCTGGCGGCGGATCCTGGACGCGCACCTCGCCGAGCGTCCCGCAGATCTCGTCGTCACCCAGCAGCGGCTGCTCGCGAGCAGCGTCGAGGTCGCCCGCGCGCGCGACCTGCCCGTGGTCGCCTTCGTGCGCGCCTACGGCATGTTCTGCCCCAACCAGTTCCGCCGCCGCGACCCGCTGCGCGACTGCGACCTCGCCTGCCGGGAGTGCTTCGGCTGGCATCAGCGGCTCGGGCGG
>CAZLBF010000099.1:0-8501 GCA_964557495.1 uncultured Myxococcales bacterium
TCTGCTTCGTGCTGCTGTTCGTCGTGCAGAACGTCTTCCAGCAGCCGGTCTACGAGCCGGTCCGCTATGTCCTGTCACCGACCGCCCTCATCGAGCTCGAGCGGCGGGGACCCGGGCGGAACCTCCCCTCCCAGGTACCGGATCAGCGCCGCGTTGCGCTCGAAGCGCGAGAGGTGCGTCGGCTCGATGCGAACGGCGTGCGTGTACAGGCGGGAGCTTCCCTCGCGGGCGAATGGCGCCGCGTAGCCGATGCGCAGCGGCGCTCCCGTGAGTCGAGCGAGTGCGGCGCTTTTCAGGATCGAGTGGAAGTCGATCACCATGTCGTAGCGGCGCGCACGCAGATCGCGCACCAGCGCTCGCAGCCGCACGAGTCCTCGCAAAGGGTCTCGAACGGAGAGGCGAGTGCGCGGCACGGGCACGACGTCGTCGAGACCGAGGACGCCCTCCAGCCCGGGTGCGGCGCGATCCTCGACCAGCCAGTCGATGCGCGCATCGGGATACAGCGCGCGCAGCCCGGGAAGCGCGAAGCGGGTGCGAACGACGTCTCCCAGCGCGCTGAGACGAATCACCAGGATCGACCTCGCGGCGGGCGGCGACGAAAGCGGGCGTTCGACCGTCATGGGCGGGGTGGCTTCCCCCGGCTCGCGGAGCGTCGGGCGCGCAAGTGGCGGCGCGGCGGGGCCGCGCCCCCGCAGTCTCGGCGGGCGAGCTCACCGCCGATCAGCGGCCGGACCCGCTCGCCGATGAGGCGCGCGGACGATAGCATACGGGCCCCATGGCCGCCCCGAGGATTCTGTGGCGCTTCGTGTTTCGCGACGTCGCCGTCTACGCGCTCATCGCGCTGGCCGCCTTGACGTTGCTGCTCGTGGTGCAGAACGTCCTGCGCTTCATCGACGAGCTCGTCTCGGCGGGCGTCTCGGTCGATGCGCTCTTGCAGCTGTCGGCCATCATCCTGCCGAGCTACGTGGCATATGCGATTCCATCGGCGTTGCTCTTCGGCGTGCTGCTCAGCTTCGGGCGCATGTCGACCGACGGCGAGATCATCGCGATGCGCGCGTCCGGGGTGAGCGTGCCGAGCCTGCTTCCGCCGGTGCTCGCGCTCGGCCTGCTCGCGACCTGCGCCACGGGCTACGTCGTATTCGAGGTCGAGCCCGAGAGCCATCGCAACATGAAGCTCCTGCTGCGCCAGCTGCAGCAGTCGGTGCGCCTGATCGAGCCCGGCGAGTTCCGGCGCCTCGGCTCCAGCACGATCTACGTGCACGAGCTGGGTGACGAGGCGTGCCCGCTCCAGGGCGTGCTGATCAGTGACGCCCGCGACGCGCGGCGAACCCTGTACATCGCGGCTCGCTGCGGGACGGTGCACAACGTCGAGGCGGAGACTGCGCAGCTGGCGCTCGCGCTTCACGACGGCTCGGTCCACTTCTCCGACCCGGGTGCGGAGCGCTACCGGCGGATCCGCTTCGACGAGCTCGAGACGCGCCTCGATCTCGAACGTTACTTCCGTCCCCGGCGGAAGGCACGCGACTACCGCTTCGCCGAGCTGCTGGATCTGCGCACGAGGCTCGCGAGCGGGGAGAAGATCAAGATCTCCGGGGGAATCGACCCGCTGACTCAGGTGCAGCTCCAGATCCACCGGAAGCTGGCCTTTCCCATCGCCTCCATCGCGCTCGCGCTGCTGGCGGTGCCGATGGGAATCCGGCCGGTCCGCGCGGGGCGTTCCTGGGGAGCACTGACCGCGATCGGAATCGTGGCCGCGTACTGGATGGCGTTCGGGGTGGCCGAGATCGTAATCAGCGCCGAGCTGGTCCCGGTGGTGCCGGCGATGTGGGCTCCCAATCTGGCGGTCATCACGCTCGCGATCTTCCTGATCCGGCGCAGCATGCACGCGGACAGCTGATGGCGCACCGCATCGGGTCGGCGCCCTTCCCCGGCGCGGCGCCCCGGGGTCCGGTCCGGTCGGTGCCACCCGGCTACGTGCTGCACCGGGTCGGATCGACCTCGCTCATCCTGGATCGAAAGCGAGAGGAGGAGCTCGTGCACCTGCGGCTCGCGGACTCCGCGACGCGCGCCCGGCTCTTCGGTCGCGGGCCCCGGCGAGGCCGCGGGACGACCCCCAGCGTCGCGCTGACGCGGGAGGAGTCGGTCGTGCTGCGTCGCTACCGGCACGGAGGTCTGCTCGGATGGCTCGCGGGACCGCTGTTTCTCGGCCCCGGGCGCGCCCTCGCCGAGCTCGAGGTCACGACCCGGGCCGAGGAGGCCGGCGCGCCGGTACCGCACGCTTTCTGTCTCGTCGTCTGGCCCCGGGCCGGGCCACTCTGGTCCGCGCTGATCGGCACGCGCGAGGAGAGCGGCGCGCAGGATCTGCTGGCGGCCACGCGCGCCTGCGCGAATGCGCGCGAGCGAGTCCAGCTCGCTCGCGCGGTCGGCGCCGCGCTCCGACGACTGCACGACACCGGCGTGGAGCACGGCGACCTGCAGCTGGGAAACGTGCTGGTGCGCGGAGATTCCGCTGGATCCCCCTCGGCGATGACGAGCTCCAGAATCGTGGTCGTCGATCTGGATGGCGCGCGCTTCGAGCGCCGCGGCCCACTCGATGCGCGGCGGCGAGCCCGGAACCTGGGACGCCTCATCCGCTCAGTGGTCAAGACGGGCACATGGCCGGAGCGGGCGGGACGGCGGGAGCTTGCCGCCCTGCTCGGCGGCTACACCGACGGCGATCGTGCACTGCGGGGAGCGCTGCGCCGCCTCTCGGCCTGGGAGCGCACCAAGCTCGCCATGCACCGCATCGGCTACTTCCTGTGGGGCGCTAGGAGGAGGGCTCGAGCGGCTGCGCCTCTTCGATGAGCATGATCGGGATGCCGTCCTCGACGGGGTAGGCCACCGAGCAGGCCTCGCAGTCCAGCCACTCCTCGGCACCGTCGGAGTCGCGCCTCACCCCGAGGGGACCCTTGCAGCGCGGGCAGACGAGGATCTCGAGCAGCTCCGGGTCCACGCGGGCGCTCATGCGATCTCGACCTCTTGAATGGGCATCGCGGCTTCCCTCCACACGGCGGAGCTCGGAGCTCAGGCCGACTCGGCGCGCACTTCCGGCTTGAGGAGCGGGGCATCCCCGGGAACGGAGAAGCCCTCCTCGACACCGAGAGATTCCCACGAAGCGATCGAGCCATCCGCGCGCTCCACGACGAAGCCGGCGTCGCGAATCATCTTGTAGGTGGCTCGCGCGCCCCGCCCGCGGGTCGTCAGGTACCCCTCGACGAAAAGCGAGTTCGCCGGGTAGAGGGCCAGCGGCTCGAGCGCACCGAGGTGCCCTTCGCGCCCGCCGGCCGCCCGGATCTCGGCGCTCGGGTTCGCGAGTCGGAACAGCGCCAGAACCCGCAGACAGCGCTCCGGGTTCAGGCTCGAGTCGGAGACGATGGGGTTGCCTTCGATCGGGATCAGGAAGTTGATCGGGATCGAAGGGATCTCGAGACCGCGAAGCTCGAGCGCGACCTCGGTGATGTCGTCGTCGCTCTCGCCCATCCCGACGATCAGACCGCTGCACGCCTCGAGCCCCGCCCGCTTCGCGGCGCGGAGCGTGGCGACGCGATCCGCATAGCTGTGCGTGGTGCAGATCTCGGGGTAATGGCGCTCGCTGGTATTCAGGTTGTGATTCACGCGGTCGACGCCCGCCTCCTTCAGCGCGCGTGCCTTCGCGTCGTCGAAGAGCCCGACCGAGACGCAGACCTGCACCGGGACCTGCCGCTTGATCTCGCGCACGAGGTCGGTGAGCTCCTCCACGCGGCCCAGGCTGGGTCCTCGCCCGCTCGCGGCCATGCAGTAGCGGTAGGCACCGGCCGCGTACGCCGCGCGGGCCTCCGCCACGAGCTCGTCCTTCGACTTCCAGGGGTACGGCCGCAGTGGAGCCGTCGAGAGCTTGGACTGCGAGCAGTAGCCGCAGTCCTCGGGACAGCGAGCGTTTTGCGCGTTGTTCAAGATGTGAACCTGGACGCGATTCCCGAAGGAGGCGGAGCGAACCTGAAACGCCTCGTCGAGCAGCCGCAGCAGCGGGACGTCCTGTGACAGCAGCCGCTTCAGCTCCGCCGCGTCCAGAGGCGGCCCCTCGAGGCTCCGTTTCGCCAGATTCAAGTCCATTGGCGGCGCAGAATATCAGGAACCGGGAGCAACGGCGAACGGGGCCGACGATCGCTCTAGGCCGCTCTAGGCCGCTCTAGGCGTAGGGGTCGTAGTCGAGGTCGGGGCTGTACCGGAAGCGGCGGGTCCCCCAGAGCCACTGCTCCGGGTGCTTCCGGATGATCGACTCGAGCGCCGCGTTGAAGCGAGTGGTCGTTTCCTCGACGTCGCGCTTCCGATCGCCGGTCCGGGGAAGCTCGAGCGGCGGCTGCCAGGTGACGACGAATCGATCCTCTCCATCTCGAACCGTGTAGCCCGGGATCACTGGCGCACCGGTCCTCAGTGCAACCATGGCCAGACCGGCAGAGGTCAGGCAGCGCACGCCGAAGAGGGGCGCGAAGATGCCGCCGCGCGAGCGCCGCGTGTAGTGGTCGTTCAGGATTCCGACAGCATGTCCCTGGCGGAGCGCGCGGATTATCCCGCGCAGGGCGCCCGTCCGGTCGATGACGTGCGTCCCCGTGCGCTCCCGGCCCTCGACGATGCGCCGGTACAGGAGCCTGTTGCCGGTCGGCCGGCCGACCACCGAGAACTCGAAGCCCCACAGCGGCGGAACCGACGCGGCGATCTCGAAGTTCCCGAGGTGCAGCGTCAGCATCAGCGCGCCGCGACCACCCGCCAGCGCCGCGCCCAGGTGCTCCTCGCCGCGAACCTCGACGCGCGCGCGCAGCTCCTCCGACGTCCACGACTCGGAGCGCAGCCAGTCGATCGCGTTGACCGCGACGTTCTCGAAGCTCCGGCGCCCGATCTCCCGGCGTCTCTCCTCGGGGAGGTCCGGGTACGCGATGCGCAGGTTCGCGAGCGTTCGGTGCGTGCTGCGGCCTCCGCGCTCGAACACGCGCGACGCCACGCCGACCGCGAGGCGGTGCGCCGATGCACGGGGCAGCCGCCGCACGAGCGCACCCCCCAGCCGGTAGGCCGCGTACTCCAGGAGATGCCGGGCGCTCATTCCCGAGCCCCGGGCGACCCGATCTGCTCGAAGGTCCAGTCCGCGAGGGGCGTGGCGCCCTCCCGCTGGACCTCCTCCTCCAGCACCAGGATCTCGCGCCCGAGCGCCCAGTCCGAAGGCAGCTTGATGGCGTCCTTCGTGGTCGTGAGCCAGGTGCGGGCGGGATCGAGCCCCTCGATCTCGCTCCGCTCGTAGTCGGCGTGGTCGCGGCGCAGGTGCCGCGCGCAGATCTCGGCGCCGAGCGCCGCGACGTCCCGCTCCAGCCGGCCGGGCCGCGCGACCGCGGCGAGGAGTCCGACCTGCCGGCCCCGCAGGGCCTCGACCGGGAGGCGCTCTCCCGTCGCCAGGTTCCGCAGGCTCTTGGCCTCGATCGGGACGCGAAACTGAGGGCGCCCGGCCGGCAGTTGATCGAAGCCGGGCGGCTTCGCGTCGTCGGCCCGTCCCCAGCGGGTCCAGACGAAGGCGTGCGCGCGTCCCAGTGCGCGCCGCGACTCCCGGAGCGGGCCGCGGGGCACGACGTGACCGTTGCCGAGACCCAGGCGGGCATCGAGGCACACGATGTCGACGTCGCGCACGAGCCGATGGTGCTGGAAGCCGTCGTCGAGCAGGAGCGCCTCGACACCGAACAGGGCGAGTGCGCGCAGGCCGAGGGCCGCGCGGTTCTGGCCCGCGAGCACGGGGATCCCGCGGGCGGCGCCCGCGAGCCAGACCGGCTCGTCGCCGACCTCGGCCGGACCGAGCCGGACGCGCTCACCGTCGGAGACCACGTTGACGTCGCGCATCCGGCTCCCCCCGACCCCCCGGGACAGGATCGCGAGCTTGCAGCCGCGCTCGCGGAGCGCGCGCGCGAGCCAGGCGACGAGCGGCGTCTTGCCGGAGCCGCCGACCGCGAGGTTCCCGATCGAGATGACGCGCGCCGGGAGCCGCACGCGGCGCCGCGCGCCGAGCTCGTAGAGCGAGCGGTGCAGCAGACCGCCGAGCCGGTAGCCCGCCTCTGCGAGGAGCAGCGGTGAGAGGGCGAGCTTCCGGAGCCCGCTCTCGCGGGTGCTCCACAGGAAGTCAGGCACGGAGCGCCTCGAGCACGATCTCGAGCGCGCGCGCCGCCGCGCCGCGGTGCGCCTCGAGCGCGTCCCGCGCGGAGACCGCCGGCGCGTTGCGCTGCGGATCCCGCCAGAGCGCCCCGAGCTTCGCGGCGAGCCCCTTCGCGTCGTCGACCGGGTGAAGGACGCCGAGAGGCGCCAGCAGCGAGAGCTGGGCGCGCTGGTTCTCCGTGTGCGGTCCGTGAACCACGACCCGGCCCGCCTGGACTGGCTCGATCAGGTTGTGCCCTCCCACCGGGGCGAGCGTACCACCCGAGAAGACCAGCTCGGCCAGCTCGTAGAGCGAGGCGAGCTCTCCCAGACCGTCGAGCACCACCACCTCGCAGTCGCTCGCCCCCCGGGAGCGCAGGCCGACGCGCGCCCCGCTCCGGCGCACAGCCTCGGCCACCTCTCCGGCCCGCTCCGGGTGCCGTGGAGCCAGGAGCAGCCGCAGACCGGGTGCCGCGCCCGCTCGAAGCTCCCGCCAGACCGCGAGCAGAGCCTCCTCCTCTCCGGGGTGGGTGCTCGCCGCGAGCAGCAGCGGTCCGGGTCCGACCGCGGCCCGCAGCTCGGCCCCCGGTGGCGGCGCCGGGGCCCGGTCGAGCTTCAGGTCCCCGAGCAGGCTGGCCCGGTCCGGCGGCAGACCGAGCGCCAGGAAGCGGTCGCGGTCCTCGCCGCTGCGGGCCCCGACCCTGGAGACCCGCTGCAGCAGGGCGCGCAGGAACAGCCGCGCCCGCCGATAGCGAGGAAAGCTCCGGTCGGAGAGCCGTCCGCCGAGGATCACCACGCGACCTCCGGAGGCGCTGCAGGCGGCGATCGAATTGGGCCAGATCTCCGTCTCGATCAGGGCCAGCACGCGAACGCGGGCGCGCCGGATCGAGGCGTGCGCGAGACCCGGCAGGTCGAGCGGCGCCAGACGGACCCGGAGGGCCGGCAACCGAGTGCGGAGCCGATCCCGGCCCGAGGTCGTGAGCGTGGTGGCCAGGACGGGAATCTCGCGCTCCAGGAGGGCCTCCAGGAGCGGCACGGCCGCCTCCGCCTCGCCCACGCTGGCCGCATGAACCCAGACCGCCGGCCCCGGGCCCCGCTCCAGAGGCCGCAGTCGCTCCCCGAGTCCCCGGCGGATGCGCGGCGACACGGCCGCCGCGACCAGGGCGAAGGGGGCGCAGACCAGCGCGAGCAGACCGGAGAGCAGGCCGTAGAGCGCGATCACGCAGGCCGCCTCAGCCGGAACGCGCGGACTCGAGAACCCAGTCGGCGGCGCGCTCCACCGCGCCGGGCTGGCCGAGGCGGGCCGCCGCGGCCGAGATCTCCTTGACTGAGGCCTCGCGCAGCTCCGGGTTTCGGACCCAGCGGGCCACCAGGCCCGCGATCTCGGCGGGGCGCACCTGTGCCTGGATGCGCTCGGGAACCACGCCCGCCCCCGCGATCAGGTTGAGCATGCTGCTCGACGGAACGCGGATGAGCCGCTGGCCGATCGCGAAGCTCAGCCGGTTGACCTGGTGCACGATGACCGTGGGCACGCCCAGCAGGGCCGCCTCGACGGTCGCGGTCCCCGGTGCCGCGAGTATGCAGGTCGAGAGGGCTACCGCCTCGTGCGTGCGGCCGACCACGAGCCGAACGAACTCCGGCAGCGAGGGAGGCTCCCGCTCCAGCGTCGGAGCCAGGGGCAACACGACCTGCAGTCCGGGAATCGCCTCTCGCGCCAGGCGGGCCGACTCGAGCATCGGCTCGAGGTTCGCGGCGAACTCGTTGCGGCGGCTGCCGGGAAGCACGCCCAGCACCGGCCGCTCGCGGTCGATCCCGAGCGCGTCCGCGGCGGCGGCCGGATCGAGACTCTCGCGGAGCGCGGCAATCCGGTCGACGAGGGGGTGGCCCAGAAACGTGGCGTCCAGGCCCGCGGCGCGGAACAGCGGCTCCTCGAAGGGGAAGATCAGCCCCATCCGATCGACCCTTCGCCGCAGCTTGCGCATGCGCCCGGACCGCCACGCCCAGACCTGGGGAGCGATGTAGTAGAGCACCCGGATTCCGCGGCGGTGTGCCACCGAGGCGAGCGGCAGGTTCAGGTCGGGCGAGTCGACCAGCAGGGCGAGGTCGGGCGCCCGGGCCGCGATCGAGCGGCGCAGCCGAGCGTAGCCCCCGAGGAGGCCGGGGAGGCTCGAGAGCACCTCGACCAGGCCCCCGACCGCCAGATCCGATTGCGAGACGATCGCCTCGAGGCCGGCGGCCTGGAGCCGTTCGCCCCCGAGGCCGTAGACCTCGAGGTCGGGGCAGCGGCGACGCAGCGCCGCGACCACGGCGGAGGC